>CASEVP010000029.1 GCA_949291345.1 uncultured Ruminococcus sp. | reverse complement strand
GTTCCCGTATTATGTTGGCGTTAAAATGTGTCATCGCTGACAGAGATAGTATTCCTACCATGATATTTGATGAAATTGATACAGGTGTCAGCGGTAAAGCAGCGCAGAAGATTGGCATGAAATTAGCGGAAGTTGGAAGATTTCGACAAGTGCTTTGTGTTACGCATCTTTCACAAATTGCAGTAATGGCAGATCATCATCTGATGATTGAAAAACAGACGGAGAATGGAAGAACCCAGACCAAGGTGACGCAACTGGATAAAGAAGGAAGAATTTATGAGATCGCTCGAATTATGGGCGGTGAAAATCCTAGTGATCTGTTGTTGCAAACTGCGAGAGAAGAGTTGGAAAAATGGCAGAACCGTGCACATGTGCAGAAAGAAGGGAAATAGGAAAAAAAGATGATGCGACCAGAAACATTGTTGCAGCAGTATTTTGGGCATGCAACGTTTCGCAGCGGACAGAAAAAGGCAATTGAAGCCATTTTGTCGGGAAAAGATGTCCTGGCGATCATGCCTACTGGTGCCGGAAAATCGGTCTGTTATCAAATTTCTGCATTGATGCTTTCGGGAATTACAGTTGTGATTTCTCCACTGATTTCTCTGATGAAGGATCAGGTAGAAGGATTGCAACAAGTCGGAATACCTGCAGCTTATGTCAACAGCACCATTACAACGGTACAATATCGAGATACTTTTCGTCAAGTGATGCAAGGAAAAATTAAAATTCTCTATGTGGCACCGGAACGGCTGATGACGGAAAGCTTTCTTCACCTGGCACAGTATGTGAAGATCAGCATGATTGCTGTAGATGAGGCACATTGTGTTTCCCAGTGGGGGCAGGATTTTAGGCAGAGTTATCTGGATATTCCGTTGTTTGTGCAGCAGCTTTCTGCTCGTCCAATTTGTACGGCATTTACTGCAACGGCAACCAGACAGGTTGGAGAGGATATTGAGCGTATTTTAAAATTGAAAGAGCCCCAACGGGTGATGACGGGATTTGACCGAAAGAACTTGTATTTTGATGTACGGCATCCGGCACAGAAAAAAAAAGAGTTGCTTTATATTCTAACAGAAAACCATGAGAAAAGTGGGATTGTATACTGTTCTACCCGAAAGAATGTAGAAGATGTTTGTGATATACTTTGCGAAGCTGGATATTCGGCAACCCGGTATCATGCGGGATTGTCGGACGAAGAGCGCACACGTAACCAGGATGATTTCCTTTATGATAGAAAGCCCATTATGGTTGCCACCAATGCGTTTGGAATGGGAATTGATAAATCGAATGTTTCATATGTAATACATTATAACATGCCTAAGGATTTGGAAAGTTATTATCAGGAGGCGGGAAGAGCTGGAAGAGACGGCGAACCGGCAAAGTGTTACCTATTGTATAGCGGACAGGATGTGCGGACAAACCTGTTTTTAATTGAACGAAGTCGGGAAACTATGGAGACAGAAGATGAACAACTACGGCAATCTTTAATTGAAAAAAGTAAGGAGAGACTAAAGCAGATGACATTTTATGCTACTTCCACCAGTTGCCTGCGACATAGGATGTTATGGTATTTTGGAGAAAAATCTCCTGAAAGTTGTGGGAATTGTTCTTGTTGTTTGACCAATTATCGGGAGGAAGACATGACACTGCAAGCAAAGAAAATTATTTCTTGTGTATATCGAGCTCGTCAAAAAGGATATCATCTGAGTAGAACAATGGTTGCAGATGTACTGATCGGCAGCAAAAGAGAGGCAGTATTGCAGATGCGTCTGGATGCATTGTCAACCTATGGTATTGCAAAAGATTTATCCCATAAGGAAGTAATTAAAATGATCGATGTTTTAGTGCAGCAAAATAATCTGGCGCTTTGTCCGTTTCATGAATATTACGAAGTGGTTCTGATGCCGGGAGCTGCTGCTATTATTCGGGGAGAAAAGCAAGTGACAAGAATGGTGCCAATTGAACGGGAAAAACTAGCGCCGAAACAAGCAATGCTTGATAATACATTTTCCAAAGAGGATAACATGCTTTTTCAGAAATTGCGAGAGCAGAGGACAATGCTTGCCAAAAAGGAAGGTGTTCCGCCATACTTTGTATTTGCAGATGCCACATTGCGTGATATGTGTCGAAAAAAGCCAAGAACAATGAAGGAATTTCGGCAGGTTTCCGGTATTGGCATTATAAAGGCGCAAAAATACGGGAAATCTTTTTTACATACCATCGCCGATCATTTATTGGAGATTGAATAGATATAGACCATGTGAGGGAAATTTACTTGCAACAAAAATATGGCATTGAACGTTGAGTGAATGGAGATTTGAAAACGTGCATGCCATGAAATTTGAAATAATGTAATTTTACTTTTAAGAAAAGGGACTGCTGCACACCATCCAAGTGCAGCAGTCCCTTTTCTTATATTTTTACAAGTTTTCACAACTCCTTGTCACATGAAGCATAAGACTTTTTTTCAGATAAAAAGCATGATTGTTCTCCAAGAAGCATAGAGTTAAGATAGAGATAATGTCAGAGCACTCCTGGAAAACGCGAGTTAACTGAACGAAAAAGCACCCGACACAGGGAGGAATTTACATGCGTCGTCGAAGTGTTATGCGCGATACCATACAAATGACTGTAATCCAATTGCTATTGGAATGTTTTTCGTTATTATTTCAGTCTTGGCTGACTCGCCGAGTGGGCGCGGCAACAGTGGGAACCATAGCGCTTACTGGATCATTTTTTGTGTTGGCTGCAATGGCTGCCGGTGGAAATGCCATGCTTTGTGCAAGTCGCTTTGTTTCCGAAGAATTAGGAAAACCGAAGGGAAATGCACGAAAAATATTACGTTGTGCCCTTACATTTTGCATGATGTGTTGTATACCGGTTATGATCGCTGTCATAGTATTTGCCGAACCGCTCAGCAAACAGTTTTTACAGAATCAATCGCTGGCAGATGCAGTTCGACTTATGTCATTGCTGTTACCTTTGGGCAGCATCAATGCTTGCTTAAAAGGGTATTTTAATGCCGTGTGTCATGTAACAGTGACAGCCGTGTGTGATGTGGCAGAATTTTTGCTTCGTGTCGGATTGATGGTCCTTTTTCTGGTTGGAAGCGGTGCCAAGGCACCGGAACAAGTGTGTTTATATCTAATAGGTAGTATGGCGGTAGGGACTTGTATGTCCACGGTGGCTTTGACGATTTTATATTTTCGGCATCGTGAGGGAGAAAAAGATGCCCGCTGTAGTATGACGATTGGTAAATACATACGTTTTGCTTTGCCTGTGGCTTTTGGTGGTTGTTTGACAGCATTCCTTAGTACTGCAAATGATGCATTGATTCCCATGACGTTGCGGCAGTTTGGTGACAGTACTAGCCGTGCGCTCCAGCAATTTGGCACTTTTGAGGGTATTGTTATTCCAGTGCTATTTTTTCCTTCTACCATACTCTGTGCTTTGTCGGGAATTTTAATTCCAGAAGTAGCGCGTGCTAATGCTGCTGGAAACCGAGAGCGGGTGTCTAGATTGACGGAGCGTGTTATTGCATTGACTTTAATTTTTGCAATCTTAATTGCTGCAATTCTACTCAAATTTGGCAGTGTAATTGGTTATTGGATGGATGGCGGAACCTTATCTGGTAGAATGATTCGAATTTTGGCACCGGTAGTACCATTTATTTATTTGGAAATTGTTTTGGAGGCGCTCATTAAAGGTATGGGCAAACAAAACTTTTCTTCATTAAATTATCTGGCAGAATATGTGATTCGCATTTGTGTGGTGCTCATTTGTATCCCTTTGTTCGGGTTTTATGGCATTGTGGCATCATATTATACCAGTAATGTTTTTGGAAACTGTAATCGTTTGCGTATGGCAGTTAAAACGGCAAACTTGCGATTTCGATTTGGAAAACTGATAGGAAAACCGCTTTTTGCTGTAAGTTTTGCTTTTTTGTTTGCTTCTATTCCGCAGTTTTTCTGTCCAGTGTTGCAGGGAACAGTTCTGGGTATGATGGTGTTTCTTATGATAGCTGTGGGATTGTACTGGCTGGTGTTTTATCTATTGCGCGAAAAAGAATCTGTTCAAGTCATGCAAACCAGTATTGGGAGAGTGTATTGATGGGAATTCATGAAGGGACTAATGTAATTATTTTATAATTTTAATAGAAATTACATTTTTTCTGAGTATAACACAGTACATTGAAAATCAATGTGATACAATTATATCTGCCAGTTGAAATGGAATAACTTTCTCTAATTCTTCTAGTGAGATTTCTAATTGATGTCCAATCTTTCCGGCACTGCATAAAATGACGGGAAAATTTTGTGCCGTTTTATGAATCGTTGTACGAAACAGCTTTTTCATACCGACCGGAGAACAGCCACCATGAATATAACCAGTAAGCGAAAGCAGTTCTTTGGATTTGCACATGGATATCGATTTTTCACCTACTGCAGAGGCGGCCTTTTTCAAGTCAAGCTCCTCTGCAACAGGGATAAGAAATACATAATGTTCTCCAGATTTTGCTACTGTTACCAGTGTCTTAAATACCTGTGCTGAATCTTGCCCCAGTGCATTGGCAAGTTCTACTCCGGTGTGCTGACCCGTTGCTTTTTCCCAATAATGGTGCAAATAGTGCACTTTTGCTTTATCCAAAATACGCATTGCATTTGTTTTTTCTATTTTCTCTTTTGCCAATTTTAACTTCTCCTACTTACAAAACGGAGCGCTGAACATGTTTAGGCATGTTTCATGCGCTCCGTTATTTAAATATACTCTCTTATAAGCTAAACATAATATCGTTTAAAATAGATTCCAGCATTTCCTGACGACCACTGGACAAAGAATCAGTAACTTCACCTTTTTCAAGCGCATACTTTTCTAGGTCTGCCATGGTAGCCTTTCCTGCAATGATGTCAGCGCCGATGCCAGTCTTCCATGAAGCATAGCGATCTTCTACAAACTGGTCAATTCTGCCATCTTGAATCATCTTGTCAGCAATTCGCAGACCAAGAGCAAATGCATCCATGCCGGCAATGTAACTATGGAAGATATCTTCCAATTCGAAAGAACCACGTCTTGCCTTGGCGTCAAAGTTTAGACCACCATTGGTAAAGCCGCCTGCCTTCAGCACTTCATACATGCACAATGTAGTATCATAAACATTTGTTGGGAATTGATCGGTATCCCAGCCCAAAAGTGTGTCACCTTGGTTGGCATCAATAGAGCCGAACATGCCATTAATTCTTGCTACTCGCAGTTCATGCTGGAAAGTGTGTTGTGCCAATGTTGCATGGTTTGCTTCAATATTTAGCTTGAAGTCCTTATCTAGACCATATTTGTTGAGGAAACCAATGACAGTTGCAGAGTCAAAATCATACTGGTGCTTGGTCGGTTCCTTTGGCTTCGGTTCAACATAAAAATCGCCGGTGAAACCAATACTTCTTGCATAATCTACTGCCAAATGCATGAGACGAGCCATGTTGTCCAATTCCAGCCCCATGTCTGTGTTCAGGAGAGTCTCATAGCCTTCACGACCACCCCAGAATACATAACCTTGACCACCCAATTTTACAGTAGCGTCAATGGCACTTTTAATTTGTGCTGCGGCAAATGCAAAGACATCAGCACTGGGAGAAGTGCCAGCACCATGCATAAATCTTGGATGATCAAAACACTTTGCTGTACCCCATAGAAGTTTTTTTCCAGTTTTGTCCTGCATTTCTTTGCACAGTTCAACAATTGCAGCGAGTTTTTCATTGGTTTCGCCTAGAGATCCATATTCTGGAGACAGATCTCTGTCATGGAAACAGTAGTAGTCAATACCTAGCTTGTCCATAATTTCAAAAGCTGCATAAACCTTTGCCTTTGCACGCTCTGTCGGATCTGCACAACCCCAACTTTTGTCAGTGGTGCCACATCCAAACATGTCGGTACCGTCACCACCCATTGTGTGCCACCATGAAAGGGCAAATTTTAGTTGTTCGCGCATAGTTTTTCCGGCAATAATTTCATCTGGATTGTAAAATTTAAACGCGAGCGGGTTTTTGGAATTCTTTCCCTCATAAGGGATCTTAGAAATATTTTTGAAAAATTCACTCATGGTAGTTTCCTCCTAAAACTAAAGTTGAATTATTTTACAATATCGCACAAATATTTTACATTAGAAGGACTTTGTGTGATATTGTTTTATGATAGAAAACACGCTGTTTTGCCTCATACAAAGCAGAGTGCATTTCTTCCATAGTTTACTGTTATATAAGTAGATAGATACTATCTCAAAGTTGCCCATATACTAATTGTATTTTGAGCATTGCACATATCAGTTGTATCTTGTCCTATTTTGTTGCAAGGTATCATATGATAAAACCAAACATATAATCCTTCGCACGTCAAGTTTGTGGTATTACTTTAAAATAAGGAGATGACTCGATTTTCTTTTGCAAAATAATCTTCCAGAACAGCGATGTATGAGCGAAAACAAATGTTATCTTGAAATGTCAGAACATCATTTTGCTCTGGAATACCTAGCGCATCTAATTGTACATCAGTTAAATCTCTTAAGTAGACAGTTTCTGTATCTGGAGAAATGCCAGCCGCCGCCTTTTGAGAATCGCTGAGATCTACTGTGATGCCGCTTGAGATTTCAAGAAGTTGGGCCGTGATATCGGTACGGGAAACATTAGACCAGCTGGCATGGACTTCTCCTTCCGGGATGGGGCGTTGTACAAAAACAGTACGATCATATCCATCCGCAATAAAGGATATAAACGGTAAATGAATATCTTTATCATTGGGCTCTACGTGAACTTCGACGTTGCCGCCGGAACTGTCATCTGTTCGGATTATCTCATAACGATATACGCCGGAAGGAGAAGTTCCGGACTCCAGAATGACTTGTTGTGTCGTAGGTGCAAAGAAAGAAACGACCATAAAGTATGCTAGAGAACCAAGAATATATAATAATAAATAGACAATACCAAAAAAGGTTTTCACAGATTCTTTCGCACCGCACAAGAAAAAAATAATAAGACTAGTTACTGCTGCCGGAATAATCAGTTCCCATTCGCCAAAGCAGAGCAGCACAATAGGAAAAACCGCCGGAAGAATGAAGATACCAGTCAACTGTGTTAGAATTTGGAAACGACTGTATAGCATAGCCATAAGCGCCAAGAAAGAAACGGCACAGAATGCCAGACAAAACGTAAGCTTATTTGGAATTGATACTTCATAAAATACTGCCAGATAGGAAAACCAGGACAACAATGCGAGGTAACCGGCACCCAAAAGAGACAGGAACCGTTTCCACCAGATATTTGAAACATTTGTACTCATGTTATATTCCTGTCTGTTTCTATCCAATAGAAGAGATACAGACATTTTCCTTTCTTATCTGAAGTTTTGGCATGAAAAATCACACGCTAAATTCAGTTATTTTTGGTATTGCGGAAATGTATCCAATGCGGAAACAGATCTGATCCAAGTTGTTTTTTGCTCAAAACAGATCTATTAAAATGCAAACATATTCCAACAAGTTTTCCATTCTATTATAGCATTTTTTTTTTAAGGTGGCAAGTAGTATTCTCAAAAAAATTATGAATACAACGTAAAAAAGTAAAAAATATAAAGTATCATCCCTTCCCAGCCGTAATGAATAAAAAAGGTGGGAAGGGAAATAAATATCTAGATTTATTCTGTAGCATGGTATTTTAAACGCAATTTTTCTATTGCATGTTTTTCCAGACGAGAAACTTCGTATAGGAATTATTATAAATGGTCGGCTATTTTTAGCTCCGGGAACTTGAAATGGATATCAAGTTCCTTGTTTTCGGATAATTCAATCCTTTCAATAAGGCTTACGAACAGCTCACGAGTATAATTCTCAGATTCTGTAAACCTCTTTGCAAGTTCTCTGATTTTATCTTCGCTGATTGACGGATTGTCTTTTTTGCTGTTTTCAAGTTCCGTCAGTTTAGTTCGGGCTACCGCTTCTTCATCTCTGAGCTTTGCATAAATTCGCTGAAAAGTCTGATTGTCAATGTTGCCTGAGAGTTTATCATCATAAGCACTGTCAATCTTCATGCGAATAGATTCAATCTTAGTTTTCAGAGCCGTTATATCTCTGCCTTGCTTACGAAGTTCAGCTTGAATCTGCTTCTGAGCCTTTTCAGTAAGCTTTTCAGTGTCAAGGTAATTGAGATAATTCTGACATACTTTGCGAACCTCATCGATTACTGCATTAGATACATCTTCAACTCTTACGCAATGGCAAGTGCACTCGTGCAACTGAGTAAAGCGCTGATAAGTTCTGCACACAAAGTACATCACCGATTTATCTCCTGCTAACTTTCGTTTAATAGTAGCAAGTGAATAACCGCATTCCTTGCAGAAAACAATACCTTTTAATGGGAAGTCATAAGTTCTGTGCCTTGTATGTGTTCTGCTCTTAATGAGCTCACCTACTTTTCGGAAGGTTTCCTTATCAATGATAGCTTCGTGAGTATTCTCTACGACAATCCATTCTTCACGAGGTAATTTTATGAGCTTCTTGGATTTATAGCTCGCTTTTCTCACTCGCCCTTGCACCATATTCCCTATGTAGACTTCGTTCTGAAGCATTTCGCTTATGCGTTCAG
>CASEVP010000028.1 GCA_949291345.1 uncultured Ruminococcus sp. | reverse complement strand
TGTTTCATTATATCAAATATTATTACATTTTGCAAGCTTTTTTTATTTTTTTAAATCGTTAGTAACAATTGTAAAATTATACAATCTCAATCATAAAGAATTAGTGACAATTAAAAAAAAAATAGATTTCATTTCACTCTTTACAATCAACAAAAAATAAGGTATAATATTAATAGTATATTTCAGGAGGTATCTTATGTTTTTTTCTGAAACCGATTTATCTGAATTCATTGAAGAAAATGATGTCAAATTTATTCGTTTGACATTCTGCGATTCTTTTGGAAATATGAAAAATATTGCCATTATGCCACGAGAGCTGCACCGTGCCATCACCAATGGCATTCCATTTAATGCAACTGGATTGTTAGAAGAATCCCGCCAGAATTTATTGCTGAAACCTGATACATCTACCTTGTCAATTCTGCCGTGGAGACCCCAGTCTGGTAGAGTTGTCCGTTTTTTCTGTACACTACACCGAATGGACGGTACTCCATATGAAGGTGACCTACGCTGTAATTTGCGCAAAACCATGAAAGCGATTCAACAGGAAGGATATCAGTGTGAAATGGGCACTCGCTGTGAATTTTATCTCTTTGAGACAGATCTCGAAGGCAACCCCACACGTATTCCTTGTGACCATGGAGATTATCTGGATGTTGCACCACTGGATCAATGTGAGAATACACGCCGTGAGATTTGCCTTTCTTTAGAAGAAATGGGACTGAATCCCACCACTTCCTGTCATAAGCATGGCCCAGGACAAAATGAAATTAATTTTGCCTGCAGCAATCCGTTGACTGCTGCCGACAATATGGTACATTATAAAACTGTTGTAAAAACCATTGCTGCTCAAAATGGTTTTTATGCCTCCTTTATGCCGAAGCCGTTTAAGGACTGCAGCGGCAGCGCCTTGAAGATCACTATGGCAATCAAAAAAGGTGAAAAAAGCATTTTTGGCACCAGCCATGAAGAACTGCTTCCCGAAGGTCGTGCCTTTATCGCCGGTATTCTCAATCGTGTCAGAGAATTTACCATGTTTTCCAATCCTACCATCAATTCCTATGAACGGTTTGGACTGCGGTCAGCGCCTTCTCACATTAACTGGTCAGAAGAAAACCGCATTCCTCTCATCCAGCTTCTGTATTCTCCCGGAACGGAAGGCTCTATCGAATTTCGTTCTGCCGATTCGTATTGTAACCCCTATATCACATTTCAGATGCTGCTGAGTGCCGGTATGGAAGGCATTCGCAATAATGAGGAACTCTCTGAAACCATGAACGCTGCGAGTGATGCATCCGGTATGTCGACACTGCCGAGCTCTTTGCAAGAATCCATTATACTGGCACAAAAAAGTACATTTGTTCACTCTATTTTACCCGATGCTATTGTTCGGGATTTCGCAGCTGCGATGCAGCGTGAAGTAGATGCATATCATCAAGCAAAAGACCCGGAGGCGTTCTGTTTTGAACGTTATTTCTAAAAAACGCTACATTGACAGGAGGGAATACAAAGGTGTATTCAGAACGAACCCTGATTATCTCCGGATCAGAGAAAGGTTTAGATGGTGTAACCAGTTTTTTGAAATCGTGTGGCTGCAGTGGAATTATCAATATTTCCAGCGGAAGCGAAGCCAGACGTATAATCGCACATGATGATTATGACTTGATCATCATCAACACTCCGCTCAAAGACGAGTTTGGTTACCAACTTTCTTTAAAACTTTGCGAATCCACCTGCTCCGGTGTGATTTTAATTTGCAAAGCGGATCTGGCTGCAGAAATGATTACCAGAACGTCAGATTACGGTGTCTGTGTCGTACCAAAACCCTTAAATAAAAATGGTTTTCTGCATGCGCTTCGCACGGGTTGTGCGTTTCATAGAAGACTGACTGCCATGCAAAAAGAAAACAATAAGCTTCGTGCTAAATTAGAGGAAATGCGATATGTTTCGCGTGCAAAATTCTTACTGATTACAGAAAAACATATGACTGAAGATGCTGCACACCGATACATTGAAAAAAACGCAATGGATACCAGGCGCACTCGTAAAGAAGTTTCATTAGAAATTATTGCAAAATATGAATTATAACTTTTATTATATGAAAAAGCAGTCCCAATTGTGAAAAAGCCCAATAAAAACGGGCAATAGAAAAAACACCTTTTATGGTAGGAATTACGAAACTACCATAGAAGGTGTTTTTATGTCAGGAAAAAATGAAAAAAATTCAAAAGGAACAAAAGAAAAGAGCGTTGAGGAATACAATACAATGTAAATTGAGGAAGAAGTACACGCAATTCAATGCTAGAGGGGAGCAAGATCTGAAAAGAATATAACACCCAAAAGACGGGAAAAAACTGCAAAAACATTACAAGAATACAAATGTGAAAATAAACGATTAAAAATGGAAAACGCATTATTGCGGGAGTCTCTTGCACACAAAAAGAAAGTGAAAACAAGTGTAAAATATATGATAATGAAAAATATTCCATCAGTAAAATGTAGCTTTTTTTGAGTACCATCAAGGTTTCCAATATACATTACAAAACATATTATCGCCTGACACAAACATACGACATCATGTTTCCCATGTCAAAGTGTGGTGACCTCTTATGATAATCCTTAAGCTGATAATTTCTTTTCCATTCGCTAAATAATGTGTATTTGCCTCCCAAAAATTCAATCCTATGAGCAGACGATCCTCCTCATAGATGAGCACATGCATTTTTACAACGATAAAGTCATTTAGTTAAAACAAAACTGACTCCGTTTAAAAAAACGAAGCCAGTATGTCACTTAAAATTTCATATTCTCTACCATAAGGTGCTTTTTGTGCTGTGTAAAAAATTTTATACAACAATTGTACCAACTATTTTAAATAAATATATTTAATTACTTTGTTCCAAAAATACGATCACCTGCATCGCCCAATCCTGGTACAATATAACCCTTTTCATTAATTGTTTCGTCCACGCCACCACAATAAATATCCACATCTGGGTGTGCTTTCAACAATGCTTCGCAGCCCTCCGGACACGTCAAAAGGCACAAAAATTTTACGCTCTTGACACCCATATCCTTTAAGTCTGATATTGCCGCAATGGCAGAAGTGCCTGTTGCCAGCATAGCATCCACAACGATGACTTCCCGTTCTACAATATCGTCAGGCATTTTGGAATAATACTTGACTGCATCATGGGTACCCGGCTCACAGAATATACCAATATGTCCGATTTTTGCTGCGGGGATCAGTGATGTCACTCCATCAATCAAACCTAAACCTGCACGCAAAATAGGCACAAATGCTAATTTTCTACCGGAAATCACCTTGGTCTTGGCAACGCCCTGATGCGTTTCAATGGTTACTTCCTTCATCGGCAAATCTCGTGTTGCTTCGTAACAAATCAGCATTGCTGTCTCCGATGTTAGTTCCCGAAATTCCTTTACACCCGTTGTCTTATCCCGCATCAATGAAATTTTGTGTTGTACTAGTGGGTGATCCACTACATGAACTCCTGCCATAGTATATTTCCTCCCATCACCATTCTTGTTCTAATTCTGTAATCATATGGACACGTGCCTCGTGCCGTCCGCCTTCAAATGGCGTATCCAGAAAAATCTCGACGAGTTCCAGCGCCACACCGCCGCCCAACGTCCGCGCACCCATGCACATAATATTGGCATCGTTATGTAGTCTGGTATATTTTGTGGAAAATGCATCTGCACAAACAGATGCACGTACGCCACGAATTTTATTAGCTGCGATCGACATACCGATTCCTGTTCCACATATCAGAATACCCCGATCACCCGGATTCGCTGCCACTGCCTTACCGACCACTTTTGCAATTAAAGGATAATCAACACGTTCTCCATTGCATCCACAATCTTTTACTTCTATATTACGTGCATTCAACATCGCAATGACTTCTTGTTTTCGTTCATAGCCCGCATGGTCGCAGCCAATCCATATTTTCATCGCATTCTGACTCCTTTGTCATATGATTTTTTCATTATACCATATTTTTTACACAATTGCAAGGTAATTTTCAAAATATGCAGTATTTACTGACTTTATCTATCACTTTTTCAAATTCTCCACTAATCCTATCTGTTTCCGGCGCTCTTTCAAATCCTTTTCTGCCTTCACCAGCTGCAGATACTCCGGCATCAAATTTTCTGGTTTTTGCCAAGATTCCTGTGCGGCACTCGCCAGACAAATTCCGGTTCCATTTTGCAGCCGCACTGCCGGCGATGCAATTATTAACTGTTCTGACAATTCCAGCATATCTGCACCGTCACCCGTCACAAGTACTGGCATACGATACTGTGCCAATTTTTCCTGCAATACTGCCACTTCCAGTATGCTGTCCGATTCGATCTGTGTCACAAAATTGCCGTCGCTTTGATATATCCCCGTATACACAAACATTTGTCGTGCGAACATTACCGGACAGATCACACCTTTCCAGGATTGGCACTGCCATGCCAGACCCTCCAGTGTTGAAATCCCCATGCAGGGAATATTGAGTCCAAATGCCAATGCCTTAACTGCCGCAATCCCGATACGCAGCCCTGTATACGACCCCGGACCATTGGCCACCGCTATTCCATCAATATCCTGCCATGTTTTTTCTGTATCAAAAAGCAAGCGTTCTGCCAGCGGCAAGATTACCTGAGAATGGGTGCGTTTTGTATAAAGCATCTGCTGTGCCAGAAAACAATTGGTGTCTGTTTCCAGAATTGCAGCAGCAGCTACCTTACCGGAAGTATCAATCCCCAAGATCTGCAAACCGCTCATCTCCTTCTATAATTATCTGCCGTTGTGTATCTGACATTCGCTCTATCGTGACTCGGATTGCATTAGAAGGCAATGCATCTATAATATTTTCTGACCACTCTATGGTAAAAACGCCTTCTTCAAGAGGATAATCATAAAATCCGGTCGATTCCAGATCCATCGCTCCATTAATCCGATACATATCAAAATGGTACATAGAAAGTCCGTCTCCATGATATTCCTGCACAATGGCAAATGTCGGGGAGGATACCACATCCGGCAATCCCATACCTTTTGCAAGACCACGAGTAAATGTCGTCTTTCCGGCACCGAGCCCTCCACAATAGGCAATCATATCTCCGGCTTTCAGCCGAGCACCCATTTGTTCTGCCAGAGCGATTGTCTCTTCCGGAGAACAAGTCACTTTTCTAATTTTTTGCATTTCGTTCGACTCCTCGTCCGTCATTTGACTGCAAATGTCCGGTTAAAACAATCCCGTGATATTGCCTTCGTTATCGCAATCAATCCGCAGTGCAGCCGGTTCCTTCGGTAGTCCAGGCATCGTCATAATATTACCAGTTAACACAACTACAAAGCCAGCACCGTTCGATAATGTCACATCGCGTACCGTAATATTGAAATGCTGCGGTCTACCTAATTTTGCCGGATCATCAGATAAAGAATATTGTGTTTTTGCAATACACACCGGAAGTTGTCCACAATCCAGTGCTTCGATCTGTCCCAGCGCCTTCTTTGCCTGTGCTGTAAACGTCACGCCGTCTGCACGGTAGATTTCCTTTGCAATTTTCTCCACTTTTTCTGGTATAGAAAGGTTGTTGTCATACAGTACGTGAAAATTAGACGGTTTTTCTGTAATGGTTTTGCAGACTTTTTCTGCCAGTTCTAGTCCGCCTTCGCCGCCCTTGGCAAACACTTCTGTTAGTGCCACTTCCGCACCCAAGCCTTCACAAAATTCCTTAACAAATGCCAATTCTGCTCCCGTATCACTCTGAAAACGATTGATAGCAACAACCACCGGCACACCATACTTTTTCATATTTTCAATGTGTACCTGCAAATTTATAATGCCTTTTTTTAGTGCGTCTAAGTTTTCCTCCGCCAGTTCTGCTTTCGACACACCTCCGTTATATTTCAATGCACGAACCGTTGCAACCAAAACCACGCAATCCGGATACAACCCGCCGTAACGACACTTGATATCAAAGAATTTTTCAGCTCCCAAATCAGAACCAAACCCTGCTTCTGTAACACAGTAATCTCCCAACTTCAGAGCAAGTTTCGTAGCACGAAGTGAATTGCAGCCATGTGCAATATTGGCAAACGGACCGCCGTGGATCAATGCCGGTGTGTGTTCCAGTGTCTGCACCAAATTCGGCTTTAATGCATCCTTCAGTAATGCCGTCATGGCACCATTTGCTCCAAGATCCTTGGCAAACAATGGATTACCATCCACATCATAAGCAACCAAGATATTTCCTAGACGAGTTTTCAAATCCGCTAGATCCGATGCTAAGCAAAGAATTGCCATTACTTCCGACGCAACGGTAATCTGAAAACTGTCACTGCGAGGAATACCATCTATTTTTCCACCCAAACCAATGACAATATTACGAAGTGCACGATCATTCATATCCAATA
>CASEVP010000027.1 GCA_949291345.1 uncultured Ruminococcus sp. | reverse complement strand
TATGTTATACTCATTTTATGGTCACTCGCTTTCTATGTTTTCTCTTCAATTACATTTTAGCATTTTGTGACCTTGAGAGCAACTGGTTTTCGGTTGCTCTTTTTTTATTTTTTCTTTGCCTACTTTTATTTTACACTAATTCCCTACTGCACCATATCAGTCATTTACAGCCGGCAAACTCTGCCGGCAATTCTTCCCACGGTGCATAAAGAACAACAGCATCATTCGTCTCCGGATCGAAAAACTGCACACACCCACAGTGCAGCATATGGTGTGAAAACATACGGCAGTCACCGCCATAGAGTCTGTCCCCTGCCAACGGATACCCCAGATATGCCATATGCACACGAATTTGGTGTGTGCGCCCAGTTTCCAGCCAAAGCGAAACCAACGTATAGCCGCCGCTGCTGCAAAGCGGTGTAAAATGTGTTACCGCAGGCTTACCATCGTTGTGCACACAGCGCGCAATAATAGAATCCTTCTGCCGGGCAATCGGTGCACAAACCGTCCCGCCTTTGCACAGTATCCCGCTGACAAGCGCCAGATAGCTTTTCTGCACCGCACCCTGCATCCTTCCGGCAGCATAGGCGGACTTGGCGGCAATGCAAATGCCGCTCGTATCCCGATCCAGCCGATAAACAGGACGAAAAGGCAGCTGCGGATAATTAGCAGCAAAAATATTCCCCAGTGTATCATCCCGATGTCCCTGTGATGGGTGAACGGGCATATGGATCGGCTTTATGTAAACAATATATGCGGCTGTGTTCAGCAGTACGGGAACTGTACGAGATGACGGCATCAAAGCTGCAGAACTGTCTGGTTCACAAAGTGTGATGCTATCACCGAAACGCACAGGATCGATGGTTCGAACGGGAATACCATTGCAACAGATGCCCCCCGAAATGTGTTTGAGACGTGTAAGCATCCGGCGGGAAACACCTTTATATTTACGCAGAAATATTTCCACAGTGAGAGCGGCGTCTCTTACATCCACATCAAATTGCAAAGTGACTGGCATAAAAAATTCCACCTTTCAAAAGAATAACCATATCTTGTTGGGGAATACTAAAGACAAAAACGTTACGAGGTGCAGATTAAAATGGAAATTGCAGAAGGACAGCGTTTTGCAAAAGCACTGCTTTACAAACACCGAAAACTTCGTCAGGGATTCTGGGGACTTGGGGGACTTTTTTTGTTGCTGTGGCTGCTGGAAATGCTGGCAGCATGGACCGTTCTTTTATTATTGGGAGAAAAACCGGCGGCACTGCTGGGAACAGATACCTTACTCTGGCGAACGGTACAAGCAATACTTGGCATTCCCTTGGGAGCAATTTGGATCTGTTTTAGCTGGAACATATGGAAACGATGCACACAAGCAGCCGGTATGCTGCAGCCAGAAAATGCAGCACGCTGCAAAAATGGAAAAATGCTGGTGCTGGCTATTCAAAACGCAGCACTACGGACAATTCTCCTGGCAGCAGTACCGCTTTTCTGGTACGGCGCTTTCTTACTGGCACAGGAAAGCATGCATCATACAGATGGCGCACTGTGGTTATTTGGAGCTGCACAACTAATTCTTCTAGGCGTTCTCTGGCTTTTCTTCTGGGGATATGTTTGTCTGGGACTTTGGTGTGTTCCGTTTGTCTGGTTTGCCCATCCGGAGATGCCTGCATGGAAAATACCGCTTACCGCAATGGCAGCAATGCGGGGACACCGCACAAGATTACTACTGCTGCTGCTGTGGTATACGGTACAATGCCTGCCGCTTGTAACCATTCCCTGGGTACTGCCGCAAGCAGGAGTAGCAGTCACAGTATTCTGCAACATTCGTGTACAGCTATTGCAGCAGCGACAAACAATTGAAAAACAGAAAAACAGCTGTCATGGGACACCATAGCAGCTGTTTTTATCAGGCGAATCCGCCAGGAATAGATGTGTGAGATTGATGACATCAAGACACTGTCATCCGGCACCCATATTGGGGAATCAATATGCCTTACCCCAAAGCACCATATGCTTTGCCGGCTTACCGCAGCACACGCATGTGTCCGAAATATGACGCTGTTCCAGAGGCATACACCGGGATCCGACGCCAGTCTTCTCCTTCACCTGATCTTCGCAGGCTTCGTCTCCACACCACATCGCTTCAACAAAACCGTCGCCGTGTTCTTCCAGCGCCTTTGTGATCTCATCCATGCTTGTGCAGACATACGTCTTATTGCGGCGGTTTTCCAATGCTTTCGCAAACATCCCTGCAGGAATCTTCTGTTCCAGAAGTTCTGCAACCATATCACACAGTGCCGCATATGCTGTATCCAATGCAACAGTCTGTTTTTCACCATTATACCGAGTTGCCACAACACACTGATGATTCTCGATATCCTTAGGACCAATTTCAATCCGAACCGGAACACCCTTCATTTCATACTGTGCAAACTTCCAGCCCGGCGTATTGTCAGAGTCGTCCAGCTTGACACGAATTCCCTTTTCTCGAAGTGCCTCATAGAGTTCTTCCGCTTTTTCCAAAACGCCCTGTTTATGCTGAGCGATTGGTACAATAACTGCCTGAATCGGTGCCACTGCCGGCGGCAAAACCAAACCATTGTCATCGCCGTGCGTCATAATGACTGCCCCGATCAGACGTGTGGTCACACCCCAGCTCGTCTGATGAGGATAGGTCAGTTTATTATCCTTGCCGGCAAACTGGATACGAAATGCTTTGGCGAATCCATCACCAAAGTAATGTGATGTACCTGCCTGAAGTGCCTTTCCGTCATGCATCATGGCTTCAATGGCATAAGTGGAAACGGCACCGGCAAACTTATCGCTTTCGGTTTTTTGCCCCTTTACAACCGGCATTGCAAGCGATTTTTCACAGAATTCCGCATAAATATTCAACATTCTGACAGTCTCTTCCATCGCCTCTTCAGCAGTTGCGTGAATGGTGTGCCCTTCCTGCCAAAGGAATTCGCGGGAACGCAGAAATGGTCGTGTTGTTTTTTCCCAACGCACCACGCTCACCCACTGATTATACAATTTTGGCAAATCACGATAACTATGAATGATATCTGCATAGTGATCACAGAAGAGTGTTTCCGAAGTCGGACGGACACAAAGGCGTTCCTCCAGCTTTTCGGAGCCGCCGTAAGTTACCCATGCGACTTCCGGTGCAAATCCCTCTACATGATCCTTTTCTTTTTGCAAAAGACTTTCCGGAATGAACATCGGCATATTGACATTTTCATGCCCCGTCTCCTTAAACCGGGTATCCAAAATCTGCTGCATCCGTTCCCAGATAGCATAGCCATACGGACGAATAACCATGCAGCCTTTCACGCTGGTATAAGAAATCAATTCCGCTTTTTTGACGATATCAGTGTACCACTGGGCAAAATCCACATCCATTGCAGTAATCTCAGACACCATCTTCTGATTTTTTTTTGCCATAATATCCTCCTCAATTATTTTCCCATGATAAATATGACACCTATTTAGCACCGTACCGCAATTCAAAAAACGCTCTGCGGCTATACAAATTTTCTTCTGCTGAAACGTTTGCCGCACCCATTTCAATACAGCATGACCGCAGACCAAAAAGGAACCAGCAGCGCACCTGATAAAGTGTCAAATACCAATTCAGTATAGCATATTTCCACAGAAATTGCAAGTATCCCATTTGATTTTTTCAAAACTTCATTTTTGGTACAATAAAAAGCGATGCTGCCTAACACGATACAGCATCGCCTCAAGAACGCAAACCGTTCAAAAACAACCGGCACGATCCGATTGATTACCAAATTCCCAGCACATGCTGCATCAGCAGACTTACGCCTGTAATACTTACCCAGCAGCACAAGCCCTGAAAGATCGGCTTTGCGCCGGTTTTTATCAATTTGACAATATCCGTATTATAGCCAATCGCTGCCATCGCCAGCACAATAAAGAACTTACTTAATTCCTTTAAACCGTTGAAAACCGTGTCTGCCGTCTCCAGTGCGCCGCCGCTCAGCGTCATACTCACAATTGTTGTGATAACAGATGCCAGCACAAAGTAAAGAATAAACATCGGAAAAATCTTTTTCAAGCTAACATTTGATTTTCCGGCGGAACCGGTTTTCTTTTCCTTTCGCAGCCGCAAAACTGCCAGCACCAATGTGATAGGAATAATTGCTAGTGTTCTTGTCAATTTCACTATCGTTGCGCTTGCCAGTACGCTTCCGCCGGTGCCGTGCAGCGAATCCCATGTGGATGCCGCGGCAGTAACCGAAGAAGTGTCATTTACTGCTGTTCCGGCGAAGAGCGCAAATCCATCATTCGACAGCCCAATCAATCCGCCCATCGTAGGAAATACCACAGCCGCAATGACATTGAACAGGAAAATGACAGAAATCGACTGCGCCACCTCAGAATCATCTGCATCGATTACAGGTGCCGTCGCCGCAATGGCAGAACCGCCGCAGATCGAAGAACCAACGCCCACCAGCGTTGCTGTCTTTGCCGGAATACGCAACAATTTATACAAAACAAACGACACAATCAGAGATGTCGCTATAGTAGATAAAATGATTGGCAGGGATGTCATGCCAACTTTTGCAATCGTAGAAAGATTCAGACCGAATCCCAACAATACTACCGCACACTGCAGCACCACTTTGCCACAAAAGCCGATACCCGACTGCGCCCGAGGCTTACTGCGCCAAAAGATTGTGACCACCATTCCCGCCAAAATCGCAATTACCGGTGCACCGATGATTTCCAGTACCGGAATCCATTTCACCAGCAGCCATGCTGGAATGGCTATCAGCAGGCACACACCCACCCCAGGAGCAAGTGTCATTAATTTCGTTTTCATACCTATCCTCCGTTTTGTTTTTTGGACTTGTATATTCTATTATTTCACAGTATTGCATGGTTTATCATATTTATATGCACATTGCATATCGCAAAAATAAAACAAAAGATATACAATAGGATTTTGTGGAATTAAAATGGGTTCCCATAAAGTGCATGTGCAGAATTTTAAACAAAAATAGTACAAATTGAAAGAAAAAACGCTTATGGGCTGGCAAACGGCAGTAATTTTTACCACAATTAATGTAAAACGTTGCCGAAACGACATATATTTCTTTTTTATGGAAACACAATATCGTTATTTTTACTGTTTCTTTTGGGGACGATTCAGCGTAAAACAATTCCGCGGACATTCCTTCACGCACAATCCGCACGATTTACACTTATCATAATCGATAATCGGGTAGTTATTTTCCACAATCACCGCACCAAATCGACATACTTTCTCACACTTTTTACAGCCTATGCAGGAATTGGCACAAATGTCTATCGCCGACTTACCCTTACTGCGAGAAGAACAATGTACATCTACCTTATTTTTCTCTGGACGCAGCTCAATCAGACCATTTGGACAAACTTTCGCACACTTATTGCAAGCTACGCAGTTTTCTGTGCAAAACGTGGGAATCCCGTTTTTCATGGTAATCACATCGTGATCACACACCGAAGCACATTCGCCTAACCCCATACAGCCATAAGCACACACACCAGTACCACCGTAATAACGCTTTGCGGCAGTACAAGTCTGGATTCCATCATAATCAAATTTACGCTCTGTGGCATCGCAGGTACCGTTACAGTGCAGCACCGGAATCATTCTCTCAGATGCAGATACCGATACGCCCATAATCTCTCCGATTGAGGCTGCAGCATTGGCTCCGCCAGGCAGACATGCATGCATCGGTGCACCCTTATTGACAATGGCGTCCGCATAGTCAGCACATCCGGCATAACCGCAGGCACCGCAGTTTGCACCCGGCAATGCCTCTGTAATATCTTTGACACGTCTGTCTTCCTCTACGGCAAATACCTTCGAAATCACAACCAACAGAATTCCGAACAAAATGCCCATGACAATAAAGATCAAAATTGGATAGATATATTCCATTTTTACTATGCCTCCTTACTGTCCCAGTCCGCCAAAACCCAAAAAGCTCATCGATACGATAGCCGCCGCAATCAATGTCGCAGGTACGCCTCGGAACATTTTTGGCGTTTCGGATTCTGCATTGTCCAATCTGGAACGTACTCCAGAAAAAATTACCATCGCCAATGCAAAGCCTATGCCGGAGAATATCGCATTGACCAAAGACTGCCCAAAAGTATAGCCATCGTCAATGTTCATGATCGTAACGCCCAGTACCGCACAGTTAGTCGTGATCAGCGGCAAATACACACCCAGCGTTTGATATAAAGGCGGCATCACCTTTTTGATCACCATTTCCAATAACTGTACAAATACCGCAATCACCAGAATAAACGCCACCGTCCGCAGATAAGTCAGTTCCAGCGGCTGCAAAATGAAATAGTAAATGGGATATGTCAGCAAAGACGAACACAGCATTACAAAAATAACTGCCGCTCCCATACCGATACTGGAGTCCAGCTTTTTCGATACCCCCAGAAACGGACAACAACCATAAAACTTCGACAAAACAAAATTATTTGTCAGTACGGCTGCAATGATAATCGCAACATATGTACTCATGCGTCAGCCTCCTCTCTCTTGGCACCGCACACTGCCGCATTAGGGCAAGAAGCACAACCCACTTTTTTAGGCGGTTTTTTCTTTGCCAGCGCACACACGACAGCAATCACAAAACCCAATACCAAAAAGCCGCCTGCCGGCATGACAAATAATGTCATTGTATGCCCAGCCATGCCCGGAATCTCCAGTCCAAACCATGTGCCGTTACCAAAGATTTCCCGAACACTGCCCATCAAAAATAACGCCAATGTAAATCCGATACCCATACCAATACCATCCAGTGCTGATGCCAGTACGTTATTCTTGGAGGCAAACATTTCCGCACGTCCCAAAATGATGCAGTTTACTGTAATTAGTTCCAAAAATGCCCCCAGACTGGTATACAGAGAAGGTACAAAACCATGCACCAGAAACTGGATGAGCGTCACAAAGGAAGCAATAATGACAATATAGCAGGGAAGTTTGACCTGTTCCGGAATTGCTTTGCGCAGCAGCGAAATAACCACGTTGGAACACAAAAGTACAAACATAGTGGAAAGTCCCATACCAATTCCATTGAACGCTGCTGTCGTCACCGCTAGTGTCGGACACATACCCAACAGTCCAACCAACGTAGGATTTTCTTTAATAATCCCCTTTGTCAATTCTTTTCCATAATTCATGCGCGGATCACCTCCTGATTTGCGTTGACGGTGTCAAGTGCGCAGCGTACAGCCGCCTTCAGTCCCAAAGAAGAATATGTGGCTCCCGTAATGCTGTCTACACCATCCACAGCGGATACATCAGATAATCCAATCAAATGATCTAGCAGCAGTTCCGGATTTGACTGCACTTTTGTTCCCAATCCCGGTGTCTCGGAAACGGTAACAAAAGACACCCCTGTCACCGCACCATCTGCATCTACACCGACAACAACCTGCAAGCCTCCCTTATTATAGCCATCTGCTGTGATCAGCACAGCTGCTTGTTGATTCTCATCCACATAGAGTGCGCTTGCACTGGCTTTTTCATTGTTTGCCTCGGTAAATTCGACAATTTCTACAAAGGTACCGGCATTCGGCAATTCCATTAAACTCTCCTGAATGGCATCCGCCTCGGCAGCTGCAATTTTTTCTTCCGTGACGCTATTCGCAACTGCCAGCAATCCACAGCAAACTGCACAAATGATTGCTAATACGATTGGCGGCAGAAGCATCTTCTTTGCATTAGCCATGATTCTTCGCCTGCCTTTCCCTTGTTTTTGCCCCTAAAGGCTTTGTCATTGTTAGTTTATCAATATATGGTGTAAGTAAATTCATTAATAAAATCGAGAACGAACATCCTTCCGGCATGCTTGCAAATTCCCGAATTACAAAAGTAAGTACCGCACATCCCAGTCCGAAAATGAGTTTTCCCTTTCCAGTCATTGGCGTTGTCACATAGTCTGTCGCCATAAAAAATGCACCTAGGATCACGCCGCCGCTCAATAGTGCATACGGCACTTCCGTTATTTCGCCCCCGGTCGCCAGAACATAGAACAATTCCAATACAGCAAGTCCGCCTAGATATGCCACTGGTGTATGCCATGAAATAATCCCCAGTACCAAAAGGAACACTCCACCGATCAAAAGTGCCAATGCGGAAGTCTCACCCAGAGAACCACCAACATTTCCTAAGAACAGATCCAGCAGTTTTGCATCTCCCGATGCCAGCGGTGTAGCACCGGTGACGCCGTCCGCCAAGTTGTCTGTAGAAGATAGCATACTTCCAAAAGAATTGCCCTGATAGTAAAACGGTTTTACCCATGTCGTCATATCGCTGGCAAAACTCAGAAGCAGAAAAATACGTCCAGTAATCGCAGGGTTGGCAAAGTTACAGCCCAAACCACCAAACAGTTGTTTTACAATGGCAACGGCAAAAATACAGCCGATCGCTGCCTGCCACAGGGGAAGTGTTGCCGGCAGATTCAGTGCCAGAAGCACACCGGTGAGCAGTGCGCTGCCATCGGAAACGGTAACTTCTTTTTTCATGAGTTTCTGACAAACCAGCTCCGTCAAGATGCTGACAATTGCGCACAGCACCACCAAAAGAAGTGCCCGCGGGCCGAATACAACAGTTGCTGCCACAATCGCCGGTACAAGTGCCAGTACCACCAGCAGCATGATTTTCTGTGTCGTCATGCCGCTGCGTACATGAGGTGACGGAGATACGGTTAATAATGATGCCATATTTTCTCCTCCTTATTTCTGCACGCTTGACAAGTAAAAATTCTTGGCAAGCTGATTGGTTTCTGCCACAGGACGCTTTGCCGGACAGGCATAGGTGCAGCAGCCACAATTCATACACAAAGTCACTTTTCGTTTTCCCAGCGCTTCCGCATCCCGATTGCGGTATGCCTTCGCTATCTCCGTCGGCATCAGGTTGAGAGGACACGCTTGGACACATCTGCCGCAATGAATACATGCACTTGCTTTCGGAGACTCAAACTTTTCTAATGCCAGTATCGCATTGTTTGCCTTTAAAATCGGATCCATGATGTCTGGAATCGCAATTCCCATCATCGGTCCGCCGTACAGGAGTTTTTTCACACGTTCCATATCACACGCCGCAAAGTCCAGCACATCCTGCACCGGCGTTCCCATAGGTACAATCACATTACACGGCTTTTTTACTGCATCGCCATCCACTGTGACCATGCGCTGTACCATCGGCATACCGGTTTTTAAATACCGGCTGACAAATGCCACAGAAGATACATTCATGACAATCACACCCTGGTCTGCCGGAAGCTGTCCTTCCATAACCACTCTGCCCAAAGTGTGATAGATCAAAACCTTTTCTGCTCCCTGCGGATATACGGTGGGCAATGTATACACCGTAATCTCGGGATATGCCTTACTCTTTTCTTTCAGCACCCGGATTGCCTCAGGCTTATTCGCCTCGATGCCAATGATTGCCTTTGGAATCTCCAGCCAGCGCAGCACCTGTAATATTCCATCTATCACTTCATCCGGAGCCTCTACCATCTGCCGGTAGTCTGATGTGATATATGGCTCACACTCTGCCGCATTAATCACCAGCGTATCCACCTTCTGCTTCGGTGCCAGCTTGACATGCGTAGGGAAACTTGCTCCACCCATGCCAACCAGTCCGCTCTCTCGCAAAGCCTGCAAAAAGCTCTCCTTATCCGTCACTTTCGGCGGCTGCACCGACGTACTCACCGTCTGCAAGCCATCTGTCTCAATTACCACCATAGGACATGTTCTGCCGTTTGCCATTCGATATGTCGTAATTTCCTTTACGATACCTGATGCTCCGGTGTGGATCGGCACCGCCATAAAAGCGTCTGTATCGCCGATCTTTTGCCCCATCTGCACCGCATCCTTCGGCTTTACTATCGGTGTGCAGGGTGCCCCGATATGCATACTCATAGGAATCCGCAGCAACTTTGGCAGCGGCAGTGACACAGAGGCACTGTTTTCCGTGTTCTTATGATGCGCAAGTTTCACGCCATGCAGCTTTTTCATAAAAACAACTCCTTTCTTTAGACGGACAATATCGTTCAAAAAGTACCTGTGCATGACATTGCACATACAGACACTCTTTGCACGGTACTGTCCCTGACGTATGATCTATCATTGACAGGCAATGCCTGACAATCTGCTCTTTATTTACGAACATCCGGCTCTCTGTCCGATGCAGTTTCTGCTGCATTTCCCGGGAAATATATCGTATATGAGCCTGTTCCGTATGTTATTTTTTGTTTTCGCTTCCAATTTGCAAAAACGCAGACAGACCGATGGCTAAATAATTCTAAAAAAGCGCATTACAAAAAGCCATCGAAAAATGGTGCAACAAAAAACCAAACAAAATCTTATGTCTCTGCCGGCGTAAAGTCTAATCCTTCACTCACATACAGCGTTCCATCCTCTCCCTGTGCCACAACCTGATACGACGGCGCCTTCAAATGGGTTTCAATATTTTCAGTACCCTCAAGCCATATCAGCGTGGAGAGAAAATCCGACTCCAGTCCGCTGTCGCAAAGTACTGTCACCGTAGTGAGATCCGATTGTGCCGGCATCCCTGTCTTTGCACTAAGAATATGACTGTACTGTGTACCATCATCCGCTGTAAAATATCGTTCATACCCGCCGGATGTGGACAAAAAACACGACTTTGTCCGAATTGTTCCCAGTATGCCATCTCCGTTCGGGTTGCGAACCTCCACCAGAAAGGGCTCTTCTTCCGGCTTTTCTCCATAAAACAGGATAGAAGAAGTCATAGATATCGTTGCATAAGTTGTTTCTCCCGTTTCGTCCAGCAACTGCTGTACCTTATCAAGCGCATAGCCTTTGGCGACCGCCCCTAAATCCAGCTGTGCTCCATTTTGCAGCGTGATATGATCTGCTGTTAACACCAGATTTTCAGGCGAAACCGTCTTCAGCGCCAGCTCCAATTCTTTCTCCGATGGTATATGCGGGTTGTCCGTCGAAATATTCCACAACGTGGTCAGTGCACCGATTGTCAAATCAACACTAGTGCCATACTGCGCTTGTAACTCCTGTGTCTGTGCTGCCAGAGGATAGAGTACATCATCTTTTTTCATAGTGCCCTTTCGATTGAGAAGGGAAACTGTACTTGTGTTTGCATAATTATCCAGTTCAGCACTCAGCGAATCCAATAAGTCTGTGACTTTTTCCGTTTCTCCGCCGCAAAGCGCAACGGTACACGCTGTATCCATGACCCAAACGGTTTGCCGCTGCAGCTGTTCTGCCGGCAAAGTGCACGCGGTCAACAGCAGCGGCACGACAAAAAAAACTTTTTTCCAACAAATCATCAAAATCTCTTCCCTTTATGGACAGAACGTGATATACTATATTTACAGCATATGATGCAGCATGTTTGTATTTCACGGAATATGTCGTTTTTCAAAACCCACTTCTTAATTATAATACGATACCCTATAATTGTAAATGGCAAATTTTTTCTAATTTTCGTCATTTTTATTTCTTTTTTCGAATTTTATCGCATTATATTCCCATTTTTTGGATTTATCGAAATGACAGTGCAACATTGCACCACCGTACAGAAAATATTTCTCAGGAGGTTTCCATATGAAAGGATATCGTATCAGTGTCATTCGCCACGGCAGAACACGTGCCAATGACAAAGGCATTTACATCGGAAGAACCGATTACAGTCTATCAGACAAAGGAGCCGCAGAACTTGCCGGAAAAATGGATGAATTTATCTATCCCAACGTGGCAAGGGTATATTCCAGTCCTCTCCATCGATGTACAGAAACCGCAGAGATTTTATTTCCAGAGGTTCCCATACAAACGGTAGACAATCTCATTGAAATGGATTTTGGTGAGTTTGAAGGAAAATCCGCCGATGAACTGGTCGGCAGAGAAGATTTTAAAACGTGGCTCAAGGGCGGCATTGATTGCCGTCCTCCAAGAGGGGAAAGTGTCAAGGAAGTTCAACTGCGTATTTTTAAGGCACTTCGGGAAATCATTATTGATATGATGCAAGAAGATCTGCTGCACTGTGCCATAATCACACATGGTGGAATTATCTCCAATATGCTGATGGGTTTTGGGATGCCAAAGCTTCCGCCCGAAGAATTGCAATGTGCACCGGGTGAAGGCTACGATATTTATATCACAGCAGATTTATGGCAGCGTTCGCAGGCGTTCGAAATTTTGGGCATGACTCCATATCAAGCGTAACACCATTCCTAACAAACCGTTCCTGCACAAAAGGGCAGGAACGATATTGGATATTCCTACTTGCACAATTCGACAATTTATGTTATAATAAAATTATTACATACTAAAGTATGTGAACAGGAAAACACACGTATTTACAGCAAATATACAAAAAGATTTTTCCTTTTTGAGGATCATCTCATGTGCGATCCGCAGCATTTGCATGGAAGCACCAAAAATGTGTCCACAAATATAGAAAGGATCATTACAGATATGATGACATATGAACAGGCAAGGCAGTATCTGACGACACACGGACAAGCACATCTGCTCCAGTTTTATAATGAGTTGTCCCCAGAACAACAGAACCAACTGTTACAACAAATCGCAAAATTGGATTTGGATCGTCCCCAGTTCCGCGATCGGAACGCGCTCACCCAAAAGAGAGGAAAATTTGCCCCGTTGGGTGCTATGACACTGGACAAAATTTCCAGAAACCTGGAAGCATACCGTAAGATTGGTATAAAAGCCATTCAAAATGCCCAAATAGGTGCTGTTCTGTTGGCAGGCGGTCAAGGCTCCCGTCTGGGATTTAATCACCCCAAGGGTATGTTCAATATGGGTAAAACTAGGGATCTATACATTTTTGAATGTCTCTTTTACAATCTCATGCAAGTGACAGAACAAGCAAAAACATATGTTCCTCTGATGATTATGACAAGTGAACAAAATGATGCGGAAACAAAGGCATTTCTGAAAGAACACCATTATTTTGGCTACAATCCCGACAGCGTATACTTTTTTAAACAGGAAACTGAACCCGCTGTGGATGAAAATGGCAAGATTTTTCTGGAAGAAAAGGACAGTATCGTGCTTTCTCCCAACGGCAACGGCGGTTGGTTTTCCTCAATGCAGCGTACCGGCATGCTCCGTCTTGTAGAGAAAATGGGCATTGAATGGATCAATGTCTTTGCTGTAGACAATGTACTCCAGCAGATCGCGGATCCCGTTTTTATTGGTGCCACCATTGCTTCCGGCTGCGCATCCGGCGGCAAAGTTGTCAGAAAAGCCTCACCGGACGAACGAGTAGGCGTACTTTGTCTGGAGGATGGCAAACCCTCAATTGTGGAATATTACGAGATGACCGAAGAAATGCGGACACTGCGCAACGATGATGGCACACTTGCCTATCGTTTTGGCGTAATCCTGAATTATTTATTCCGTGTGAAAGATTTAATGCACACATTGGATTCTGCATTCCCACTGCATATTGCACACAAGAAGATTCCTCATATTGATACAAACGGCAACAAGGTTTTTCCCACAGAACCCAACGGCTACAAATTTGAAACACTTGTTCTAGACATGGTACACATGCAGGACAGCTGTCTTGCTTTTGAAGTAGATCGGGAAAAAGAATTTGCACCGGTAAAAAATGCCCAAGGCGTAGATTCTGTAGCAACCGCACAGGCACTTTTAGAGAAAAACGGAATTGTTTTATAACATGGTTTGATATCGGAATATAATATGTTAAATCAGAAAACAAATTGAAAATGATGCGTAATGTGACAGCATTTTAAAGGAGAGCGAACAAGTACGCTCTCCTTTTTTCTAAATGGTTTTATAAAAACAATTATCTACCTCGAATGTGATTGGTTTTGCAATTTTCTGCCACATTTTTGTTTTATTTACAAATTTGACATTTTTTTTGTATTATGCTATAATAACAAAACAATACCATCATCATTGCGATGGTGTATATCTGGCACAGTGCTCTATTACTTCTGTAGAAAAATTACGTTGCCGCTCTAATCCCAAAAAGGAGACGAATCCAATGAAAAAAATTATTATTATTGGCGGAGGTCCGGCAGGTTTGACCGCCGCATATGAACTGTTAAAAGACAACCATGATGCATATGACGTCACCATTTTAGAAGAAAGTGCTGTGTTAGGCGGTATCTCTCAGACCGTAAAATATCATGGCAATCGTATGGATATTGGCGGTCACCGCTTTTTTTCCAAGGACGATACCGTAATGCAATGGTGGGCAAATCTGATGCCAATACAGGGAAAACCAGCATACGATGACAAAAAATTGGGCAGAGAAAAACCTCTGGCTGACGGCGGTCCAGACCCCGAAACGGATGACGTTGTAATGCTCGTTCGTGACCGTGTGTCTCGTATTTACTACAACCATTGCTTTTTCGACTATCCTGTGTCTATGAAAAAAGAAACCATAAAAAATATGGGTTTTTTAACAACTATGAAAGCCGGATTCAGCTATCTTGGTTCGTGCATTGCAAAAAAGCCGGAAACCAATCTTGAAAATTTCTACATCAACCGGTTTGGCAAAGTCCTCTACAGCATGTTCTTTGAAGGATATACCCAGAAACTATGGGGCAGACACCCTTCTGAAATTTCTGCTGACTGGGGCGCTCAGCGTGTCAAAGGTCTATCCATACGTGCCGTGCTAAAAGATATGCTCTCCAAAAAATCGGGAAAAAAGAACAATCAGAATGCCGAAACTTCTCTCATTGAACAGTTCTGGTACCCGAAGTATGGTCCAGGTCAGCTATGGGAACTCGTCGGACAAAAAGCAATTGAAA
>CASEVP010000026.1 GCA_949291345.1 uncultured Ruminococcus sp. | reverse complement strand
ATGCAAGGAATGAGCGGCCATGCCGATCAGAAAGGACTATTATCATGGATTTGCCAGATTCATGGGGTTCAAAAAGTTTTTGTCAATCATGGCTCTGCCGAATCGGTGGAGGCATTTCGTGAAAAATTGTGGCAGGAATGTGGAATTGATGCATATGCTCCATATAGTGGAGCAGAAGTGGATATCGCAAGCGGGAAGATCGTATATGATGCACCGCCTATTCCAATTGCTCAAAAGCCTCACCGTGCAGCAATGACATACGATCGATTGAAACAAGCGTTGGAACGCATAACAGCAGTTATTCAGAATAGTCGAGGTCTTTCTAATAAAGAACTTGCAAAAATGGCTGACCAGCTGGGAGAATTGTGTTCTAAGTGGGAACGGAGGTAAAGGAATATGTTTGAAGAAAATGCAGTTTTGCATGCATTGTGCAGCAGAAGAAGTGTACGGCATTATGATAGCCATAAGCCGGTAGAACGAGAAAAACTAGAGGCAGTCCTGACGGCAGGACAATATGCACCTACGGGAAGAAATGCTATGTCAACAAAGTTTGTCGTAGTGCAAAACCAGACATTGTTGCATCAGCTGTCGAAGTGGAATGCATCGATTATGGGAGTAGATAGCAATCCATTTTATGGTGCGCCGGTAGCAATATTAGTGTTGGCAGATTCAAAAGTGCATACATGGGTCGAAGATGGTAGTCTAGCAATTGGTGCAATGTTGGATGCGGCATATGCTGTTGGTCTGGGAAGTTGTTGGATTCACCGTGCAAGGGAAATGTTTGATAGTGCTGATGGAAAAGCTTTGTTGGCACAATGGCATATTCCAGAATGTTACCGTGGCGTAGGATTTTGTATTTTAGGTTATGCATCGGATAAACTGCCTAATGCTGTACCACGAAAAAAAGATCAGATTATATGGCTGGATTAAGAAGTGATGTGTAGAATATCGTTTTTTTATTTGTTTATATAAAATAAATGTTTCAATGTATTTGGTTTTTGTGTGAGCATGTTCTAAGCATATTAGAATAAATCATGTAAAATTAAGCCGCAGCAGATCGTTGTATCTGTTGCGGCTTTTGCATCGATAGAGTAAGGTTATCTCATACGTTTCATGCGACTGCATGTTTTTCCGCATTTGCAATCGTATGAAGGATTACAGCAATAGAAATTTTTTGCATCAAGGTCATCCTGAACCATACGAAGAGCTTCGCCAAATCGTTGAAAATGCACGATTTCACGTTGCCGTAAAAATTTAATTGGATCTTTTACATCAGGGTCATCACAAAGTCGTAAAATGTTATCATACGTGGTGCGGGCTTTTTGTTCAGCAGCAAGATCTTCTGTCAAATCCGTAATTGGATCACCTTTTGATTGAAAATACGCAGCTGTAAATGGTACACCTGCTGCACTTTGGGGATAAATCCCTTGCGTATGATCAACAAAATACGAATCAAATCCAGCTTCTTTAATTTGTTCTGGGGTTAGATTCTGTGTGAGTTGATAAAGTATAGCAGAAATCATTTCCACATGTGCCAATTCTTCGGTACAAATGTAGTGTCAGTAAAAGAAAAAGCTGATGCCTCTATTGAGACAACAGCTTTTGTTAAATTAAAAATTAAATTTAAAATTTTACTGCATTTTATATGCGTCGATCATTTTCTTTACCATTTGACCGCCGATTGAACCAGCTTCTCTAGAAGTCAAATCACCATTGTAACCCTGCTTCAGAGTTACGCCAACTTCACTGGCAGATTCCATCTTAAAACGTTCCATTGCTTCTTTACCCTTCTGCGTAAATTCACCCTTCATAATCAAATTCTCCTTTACTTGAAAATAAAAAATTACTTGTTTAAAAGTGATATTGCTGCGGTGAAAAAAGTGTATTTCATCGCTGCAGTAGTAGTATGCTACAAAATGCAAATACTATCACAGGTAGTTTTTTGGGAAATTCATGTCATTGTTTGGGTAAATTGGAAACATAAACAGTAGAACAGATAAAGAAGATGATTGTAACAGGTTAACTAAGAAATTTCCTTTGTTTGATTTTTATGTATATTAAAATATTATTTGTTGAAATGGACGGTATTTTAATTTAAAAATATTCTAACACTTTTAGCATCATCCAAAATTTCAAAATGTATTTAATGTATTTGGAGAGCTTTTTTATTTTACTTTTTCATCAGAATCTGAAAACGTGTTTAAAAATCGATTTTCAATCCATTCCAATAAACAAAGGACAATGCAGCCTGAGAAATAACACAATAAATCAACCCAGTCAAAGGAAGTACCTATTATTAAACTTGCTGTAGAATTGGAGGAAAGACCAAGTAGTTCGACAATGTGCAGGGCTTGCATACATTCTACTATAACAGAAAAAAGCATTAATATGGGAATCCACAGAGAAATGGTTCTGGTATGCATTTTTTTCCAGATGGAAACTGGTAGAATTGTGCGCAGTAGGGCATAAAGAAGGATTACCACAAGAATATCTCCAAAATGAAAACGAATAAAATTATTATGAAAACACAGTGCAATTAAAATTTCACATAGGAAAAGAAAAATGGATACAATGCCGAAACAGATATGAGGATGTTGCATTTGTCCCTCCAAAATTTAAAAAATGACATAAGCAATACATTATGATGTATGCATTATCGCCTATAGAGATACGATACGGATGATTGATATTAAGGTATAATAAAATTTAGAAATCAATTTCTAGGTCATAGTAGCATGCCTTTAATAGCTTTTCCATTTCTTCCTGAGAAGGCTGTCGAGGGTTGGAACCAGTGCATGCATCTGCAATAGCATTTGCTGCTATATCAGATAGTTTATCTAAAAATTCTTTTTCATCAATAATCGAAGTTTCAGCTTTAATGCCACCCTTACCATAATATTTAATTGCCTGTGGAATTTCCAATTGATCATTCATACAGCAAAGTTCAGTAATTAGTGCATGAACTTTTTCTTCTGTTGTTACACCCGAAAGACCGATAAAGTCTGCAATTTCTGCATAGCGGGCTGCAGTTTCCGGATTCTTAGAGTTATACTTTATTACCTTGGGCAGGTACATGGCGTTTGCACACCCGTGAATAATATGATCACCGTTAAATGCAGCGCCTGTTTTGTGTGCCATGGAGTGAACAATCCCCAATAATGCATTAGAAAATGCCATACCTGCTAGACACTGTGCATCATGCATGTCAGCACGTGCTGTCATATTGCCGTCATAAGATTGTTTTAAATTCTTATGAATCATTTTAATTGCATGTAATGCCAACGGATCAGTATAGTTGCAATGTAATGTAGAAACGTATGCCTCTATGGCATGAGTTAGTGCGTCCATACCGGTATGTGCAACTAATTTTTTTGGCATAGTTTCGGCCAGTTTCGGATCAACAATAGCGATATCCGGTGTAATATTAAAGTCTGCCAAAGGATACTTAATTCCTTTTTGATAATCAGTTATTACAGAAAATGCAGTCACTTCAGTAGCTGTTCCTGAAGTAGAAGGAATTGCACAAAATTTTGCTTTTTTACGCAGAGTCGGGAAGTTGAATGGTGTGATTAAATTCTCAAATGTTGTTTCAGGGTATTCATAAAAAACCCACATTGCTTTCGCAGCATCAATCGGAGAGCCTCCACCCATTGCAATAATCCAATCTGGTTGAAAAGAACGCATTACCTCTGCCCCTTTCATAACGGTTTCCACAGAAGGATCTGGTTCTACACCTTCAAAAATTTGTACTTCCATTCCAGCTTCCTTTAGATAAGCCACCGCATTGTCTAAGAAACCAAAACGTTTCATAGAACCGCCGCCAATAACAATGATTGCCTTCTTTCCTGTTAGCAATTTCAATGTTTCTAGCGCACCGTCACCATGGTATAAATCACGCGGTAATGTAAATCGGCTCATATTAAATTCCTCCTTATGTAGCTAAAAAGCTTATGATTCCCGACAGTATCAATATACAAATTCTGCCATAATTTTGCAATACAGACTCTGGAATCACTGCCAATTATTCTGGATTATCAGATATTCAGATAAGTGTTTTTTTATTTTAAGCCTTGGTATATTTTTTATATATGGGAAATGCTACAATCCTTGTAGTGTTATTTGATTCATTAGGGAAATATTGACAGTAACATTTTTTTATTTACTATTATTCAAGTTTTGTTTGTATTGTCATGCATTTAGTATACCAAATTTTAACGAAAATGTAAAGATTGTTTATGTGAAATTCAGACAAAAATATGTAAATTTTATATGAATAATCGTGTAAAATGAAAAAAATAATGATATTATATAAATTCCAACAGTGTTTATAAGTGAATTGTGCTAATAATATTATCCATAGAGTTTACGAAATTTGGAAGGGGAGGTATGCATCTGGTTGCGAAAAACACGATTGAAATAACTTATATTATCATAGCCGCATTCAAAAGCAATTTCTAGAATGCTAAAATCTGTTTCCTGTAGAAATTCGCAGGCTTTTTCTATACGTATGGTATTCAAATATGCAGTAAAATTCTGCCCTGTTGCTGTAGTAAAATACCTAGAAAAATATTTAGGGGACATATGAAACGTTTGTGCCATAGAATGGATGCTCAAATTTGTAGCGTAATTTGTCTTCAGAAATTCTAGGATGTGTTTAATGCGAAGGCTTTTTTCACTGGGTGAATTTCCTGCTGGAACCATAGCATTGTTTGCAATTAAAGTTGCAATAAATTGGAGCACGAGACTCTTAGCCATGAGTTCATAACCGGGCAGTTTTTGTTGTACCACATGAAGTATATTTGTCAAAATAGGGGAAAGAGATTGTAAAAGAAATGGCTCATTGATATGTGTCGGAAACCGTATGATATTTTGTAAAAGTGGCATCAGATGTGACTGCGCGTTATCTGCATAAGAAAACTGCAGAGATTGTAGAGAAAAAATAAAGGTTTGGTATAAAAGATCGTTATCTAGTGTGGTGATGCGGTGTAATTCCTCTTGATTTACACAAAAAATGTCACCGGGTTTCGGATGAAAAGGTATGGATCCAATGGTGATTTCGGCAGTTCCATGAATAAAATGAAGTATTTCGATGCTAGTGTGCCAATGAAGTGGAATGAATGTTCCAGGCGTTTTACAATGATTCTCAAAGCATTCCATCGGGAAGCAAGGGGTACCATGTTTTCTGGTTTCTAAAAGATGTTGCTTTTTCATAATGTATCCTTTCAAAAAATAGAAAAAGTACAAGAATATGGGGATATTGTGCAAGAAATCCGAAATAATACAGGATATAATATAACACAGTAAAGCTAAGATGTCAAGAGCGAATAAAAGGAGGAAGTTTTATGAAATGGAAAGAAAATTTTTTATGGGGTACTGCATCAGCTGCATATCAAGTGGAAGGTGCATATCAAGAAGATGGTAAAGGTGTGAATATTTGGGATGCGTATTGCCAAGAAGGAGGTCGAACTGCACATGGAGAAAATGGAAATACTGCCTGTGATCATTATCACCGCTTCTTAGAAGATGTGCATATGATGCGAGAAATGGGTATTAAAAATTATCGGTTTTCCATCAGTTGGACAAGAGTGATGCCTGAGGGGACGGGGAAGATCAATAAAAAAGG
>CASEVP010000025.1 GCA_949291345.1 uncultured Ruminococcus sp. | reverse complement strand
TTGGGATTGCCAAAGAAGATATCCTGTACAATTAAGGTGAATTTGATAATAAATTCCCACTCTTTTGCCTTTTCTTCTTGTGTATGAGGCTTTTTGATCTGGAACGGATCAATTTCACTATCCATTACATATTCTGTGTTGACATCATATCCTTCCGGGCAGTTTTTCTTGACCCACGCCAAAGCTTTTTCGAATTCTTTATGATCATAAATACCTAGATAAATGCGACGCAAGATTTCTGTCAGATCGACCCATTCTGCACGAATGCCTAGATATTTTTGGAAGAAATCGGAGTTACAATAAGAGCCTGCAATGCCCATAGATACACCACCAAGTCCCACATATGCTTTATTGCGCATTATGCCGACAGCAATGGAACATTTTGCAAAACGTAGAATTTTTTCTCTGACATCGGCAGGCACATTGGTATCATCTTTATCTTGAACATCGTGCCCATAAATGGAAAATGCAGGCAATCCTCGCTGTGCATGCGCCGCCATACATGCTGCCAAGTAGACTGCACCGGGACGTTCTGTGCCGTTGAATCCCCAGACAGCTTTGATCGTCAAAGGATTTAAATCCATTGTTTCACTGCCATAGCACCAACATGGAGTAACAGAGAGTGTGGCGCAGACATTTTGTGTTTGAAAAAAAGTTTCACACTCATACGCTTCTGCGCCGCCGCCAATTGTGGTGGGGGCAATAACACATTCTACTCTAGAGCCATCCGGGTAATATAAATTGGATTCAATCAGTTCTTTTGCAGCGTTTGCCATGTTCATCGTTTGTGTTTCCAGGTCTTCCCGGACACCAAATTGTCTTCCATCAATAACGGGTCGAATTCCAATTTTGGGGTAAATCATAATAATCCTCATTTCTCTTTTATTTTTTTAAATTCTCTATCACAAAATTTTTAATTGTTTTTCAGTGATGCAATACATGAAGAAAGGCATGATAAGCATCATCTGGAAAAGACTGCGGTTGATACGTTTGTATTTTTTCTGAGTTGATAATACATTTTTTTGCCTGTGCTGGGGAGTCTATTGCTCCAATAGAAAGAAATTGTATAGCAGCATTACCATAGACTGTTGCCTCAACAGGACCGGCTGCGACGGGACGTTGACAGAAGGTGGCGGTGAGTTGACAAAGCAGTGTATCACGAGCACCGCCCCCTACCAGATGAATGATCGGATATGTTTCACCGGTGCATGTTTCCAGTTCTTCTAGCGCTGTTCGATATTTCCAAGCGAGGCTTTCATAGATACATCGAAAAATTTCGCTTGGTGTTTGTAATACAGGCTGGTTAGTTTGGGCACAATATGCTTGTATTCGCTGCGGAATATTACCCGGTGTTGTAAAAATAGGGTTGTCTGGATCAATATAACATTTGGAGTAGGGTACAGCTTTTGCCATAGATTCAATTTCAGAAAAAGTATAATAAATTCCTTGTCGAGCGTATTCTCTTCTTGATTCTTGAATCAGCCATAAACCGATAATATTTTTCAAAAAAGTGATGTTTTTTCCATAACCCACTTCATTGGAGAGTCCTAGCCTTGCCGCTTGCGGGCTAAGTACCGGTTTACTGCATTCTGCTCCAAAGAGAGACCAGGTGCCACAGCTTAAAAAGATGTATTTATCCGTTTTTGCGGGTGTTGCGAAAACGGCACACTGGGTGTCGTGTCCGCAGACAGCAGTCACTGCAATGGGTGGAAGGTGCAGACGTTGTTGTATTTGGGGCAAAAGTGTTCCTTTAGAATCACTGCTTTCTATGATGGGTGGTAAAATTTCCGTGGGAATACCCATTTTTTTCAGAAGTTGTGTGTCCCATTTTCCAGATACTGCGGAAAGCATCTGGGTTGTGCTGGCGATGGAGCGTTCTATAGAAACAGTTCCTGTTAGAAAATAAGCAAACAGGTCTGGCATCAACAGCATGGTTGTTTCCCTGGAAATTGTATCAGTTTCATTTTGGCTCATAAGCTGGAATAGTGTGTTGATTTCCATGGCTTGTGTGCCTGTTCTAGCATAGAGCGCCTCAGGTGACAGGATTTCTGTGGTCTTTTTTAGATAACCAATGGTGCGGGTATCTCGGTAATGTCTGGGATTTTCCAGTAATGCACCCTGTTTGTCCAGTATACCATAGTCCACACCCCATGTGTCGATACCGATACTTTCATATGGAGCAACTTGATATGCTGCGTGAAGTCCTTCTTCCAGTTCATGCATTAATTGAGGAAAGTTCCAATAGAGTTTTCCTTGTTTTTTGATTGGCTCATTTTCAAAGCGGTGCACTTCTTGCAATGAAATTTTAGTGCCGTCAAATTCTGAAAGCATAGCTCTTCCAGAAGATGCGCCAAAGTCCAATGCCAATACATAGCGACTCATAGATATTCCTCCGGGGATACAACCCCTTTTTTCAAAAGGATGTTGGCATAAATTGCAGATTCACTGGTTGCAATTACGGCATAGGCATTTTTAGCGCGATTGTAAAATTCAAAACGCTCTATCCATTCAAACTTGCAGTGTTTCGGTTCCGCAGCAGTGATAATTTCTTTATAGGTATCCCAAATCGCAGGCGTCACTGGGTCACCTGGTACGATCTGCATTAGTGCAACAGGTTTTTCTGTGTATGTGTCCAGTGGGAAAAATTTTATAATGGCTTTTAAGATTTCCGAAACGCCGTGACCGTCTAGGCGAATCAGTCTTTTGGCTATGGAAGCACTGGGAAAGTTACCATCGGCAATGACGATCTCATCACCGTGTCCCATTTCCATCAGGATTTTCATAAGATCTGGAGATAGAATAGGCGGAATGTGTTTCAGCATCGTTTAACGCCCGCTTTCTAATTTATTTTCTCTGTTAGAATATTTTTTGTAACCTGGGTGTTTTCCAGTCACGCCGTATTGGACACGCATACGGCAGAGACGGTCGATATTTTCCCTGGAAATCTCTTGTGCTCCTCCCAAAAGATATGCATTCAAGGATATTTTGGCAAATAGTTCCAGAGTTTCCATACGATAGTACGCAGTGATCAAATCTGCACCCACGGTCAGTGCACCATGATTTTGAAGCAGCATGACATCATGTTCCTGAAGAAATGGTCGAATGGCATTCGGTACTTCGTCAGTAGAAGGTGTACCGTAGGGTGTTACAGGGACTGACCCAATTGCAATGACAGATTCTATCATGGTGTATTCGTCAAGTGCTTTGTTTGCCACTGCATAGCCGGTTGCTGTCGGTGGATGTGCATGAAGTACGGCACCTACATCGGGGCGTTCCTTGTAGCAGCATAAATGCATCTTAATTTCTGAAGAAGGACGAAGACCGGGTGCACCATCCAATATTTCACCTTTTTCATCGATTCGTACTAATTTATCTGGTGTAATAAAACTCTTGCTCATGCCCGTTGGTGTTGCAAAAAATGTGCCGTCTTCCAGCTTAACAGAAACATTTCCATCATTGGCGGCGACCCATCCCAGTTGCCACATTTTATGACAGATGTCACAAAGCTGTTCTTTGATTTCTTGTTCGTTCATATATGCCTCCTATGCAGCCAAAATTTCCGGCATACGAATTATGCCATAAATACCAAAAATTAATACAGGGCAGTACCTTTATTTCGATAACGGTTTTAATTTTGGTATATCATATTTATTATACATTTTTTTCCTGGAATTGTCCAGCATTTTATCATAAATTTAGAGCATCTCTAAAAACCCCCTATACAAACAGAGAAAAACATAGTATAATAAGAACATGAAAGTACGACAGAGAAGTTTCTTCGATGAAGAAAACAGAATGGAAAAGATAAGTAAGATAGGCGATCCGCTTGAGATGCTG
>CASEVP010000024.1 GCA_949291345.1 uncultured Ruminococcus sp. | reverse complement strand
GAGCATTACAATAAAGCATTTATTCCGAGAAGGTGTTTCCTACAGTAAAACGTTACATGTATCAATGGAGGATCAAGAACGAGAAAATATCTGGCAGCTGGACATTTATAACTTGAACAAAAAAAATAACAGATTATTATGTTATGGTAGAAAAAAGTGCACAGCTTTGATTGCATATCCGTCAAATCTAGAAACTACAGTGGACTTCTAAACAAAGAATTTTACAAATAATTCGTGTATTTTAACTATTATTTCTACTTCAGAGACATTGACAGATGACGTGAAAGAAAAGCTTCATGTATTTTTTTGTGATGAAGTGGGTATTTATGCTAGGCACAATGGTGTCCTGGGGCAGGAGAACAGTAAAAATGGTGTGTTTCACCTATAAGTGCTTGCTGAAGTTTCTTGTGCTTACTGCCATGTTGGCAAGCCAGTGACTTTTCCCAGATATCCTTAATTTCCTCGTTGTATACATTGTATGGGCATATGGCGTCGCAACTTTCAATTTAAGTATTAAATCTACAAAGTAAAGTCATTATAACTCCGTCGTAAGATTTGGAAGGGATAGATAGAATTCAACTTAATCTGATTCAGGAAAATTTCCAGCCAAATTATGCATATTTTCTAGTGGTTTTCAATGAACAAATTGGATGCTTCCAGAAATGAAGTGATGCAATGTCTGTCTAAAAATGGAATTGGTGCAAGAAAATATTTTTATCCGCTCACCAATACTTTTGATTATTTTCATGGGAATTTATGATATAAATCTGACACCAGTGGCACTTCACATTAATAAACGTGTACTAACGCTACCTTTATATGCATATGCGGATTTAATGCTGGAATTTGAATTTAATTTAATGTTATTCATTGGCCATTTAAAGAATCATCCAACACAAGTGTAGTAAAAAAACAAACAATAAAAGTGCCCTCTTTATGGTATAATAGATACCATAGGAGGGCAAAGGGTGGCAAGAGAATATAGACATATCAAAGAAAAAGTAGTCAAACTAGATGAGAAGTGTTTGGATTTAGCAAAGAGCAAATTAAATGGTTTCTGAGTAGATACTAACGCAGAAAGAAAAGATAACAGAATCAATTTTAATATTAGAAAGAAAACCATGTTGTCAAGTGTGTTTCATTACAACGAATTAATTTTTTTGAACATGTCTTGCATCCTTTCATCAATAGACGAAATGATTTCAGAACATTCTTTTAATTCAGTGGTCAGTGATGCTGCAATTTTGATATCACCAGTTGATTTATAATGAAGTTGATGTTCCAGACTCGCCCAGAAGTCCATTGCAATCGTTCTAATTTGTATTTCTACTGGAGCTAATTCCATTCCAGTTGAAGTATATACAGGCGCATCTAAAATAATATGAAAACTACGGTATCCATTTTTTTTTGGATTTCTAATATAGTCTTTAATTTTTCGCAACTTGAAAGAGCTATGTTTTGTAAGTAAATCTGCAATTGCATATATATCTTCAATATAATAACATATAACACGCACCCCTGCAATATCAAATAAATTTTTTTTTGCACTTTCAGGAGAAATTGGAAAATTTTTTCTACGTAGTTTGCCAACAATACTCTGAGGAGATTTGATACGACTTTCAATATTGTGAATGGGATTACGCTGAAATCGCATACTAAACTCATTATCAAATATGTTCAATTGTGTTTTTACAATTTCAATTGCTGAATCATATAAATGCTCTAACTCTAAAAAAGAATAAAATACATCTTGTATTTGATCTTCCTTATGAGTAGGAACAACATCGCGAATGGCATCCAAATAAAATTCTTTATCATCCATTTGTAAACCTCCTATTAAAAATACAAAACGCACACAAATTTATTTTTGTGTGCGTTTAAAAAGATTCATCCTTTCTAATATAATTAATTAGGGGAGAAGTCGATTGATATCACGTGGGAACATGCTAGCTTGTCGTACATTAGAAAGATTTAACAACTTCATTACAAGCCGTTCTAGTCCAATACCTAATCCACCATGAGGTGGCAAGCCATATTTATGCGCTTCTAGATAATACTTAAAGTCATCTGGATTTAATCCTTGCGCCAGCATTTTGTCAACTTGTTCCTGGTAATCGTGAATACGTTGTCCACCACTTGTAATTTCAAGTCCACGAAAAAGTAAATCAAATTTATATGCTAACCTTGGATCTTCCTTTGAATTCATTGCATAAAACGGTGGCTTGGAAGAAGGAAAATGTGTAACAAAAATAAAATCAGTGCCAAAAGTTTTCTTTGCATACTCACAAATAGCTACTTCGTCTTCCGGTTCTAAATCCAATTTGTTTTTGGAACCTTTATTTCCTAGAATTTCCTTTGCTTCAAGCAGCGTTACACATGGAATTTCATTAATTTCGGGGATATCCGCATCAAGCAATTCCAATTCATAACGATAGTTTTCCTTTAGATATTTCATCAGATATTTTAACATAGCAGTTTCCATTGCCATAACATCATACATACTATCGATATATCCCATCTCAAAATCTAATCCTATATATTCGTTAATATGTCTTGATGTAGCATGTTTTTCGGCACGATATACGGGCGCAATTTCAAATACGCGATCAAAAAAAGCAACTGCCGTCTGTTTATAGAATTGTGGAGATTGATTTAAAAATGCTGGTTTATCAAAATATTCCAAATGAAAAATATTCGCACCGCCCTCAGCACCTTGTGCAACAATTTTGGGTGTGTGAATCTCAGTGAAACCTTCTTGCAATAAAAATTCACGAAAACCTCCAACAACACCTTCCTGGATTTTGAAAACGGCTCTTTCATAAATATTGCGAAGTGAAACAGAACGATTATCCAGATTAATATCCAAACCGCATCCTAGTTTTTTGTTTGCAACCTTAAGAGGATATTCCTCGTTCGAATTTGAAATAACCTGTAATCTGGATAGTTGTAATTCTACACCACCAATTGCTTTATCATTTTTTGTGACGATACCACTAACCCAAACATAATTGCCTTCTCTCAATCCATCTTTTTTATCTTTACACTGCTCCTCATTGTAAAGAGTTTGGATTAAATAACGACCTGTACGAAGTATAATGAATGCAAAACCACTCATCTGACGAATTTTATGCACACAGGCATGAAGAGAAATTTTTTCACCTACATGTTGAGCTGCATCTGCAAAAACAAATTCATGAATTAATTTACTCGTTCCAATTTGTAAAATACCATTTTTTCTTTCCGGATAATATTGATCTGTATTAATGTATGGTGTTAGGTGTATATCTTTCACTTCTTCAGATTTCTGTGTTTTTTCTACCTTTTGTATATCTGCATCAACCGATTTTATCGATGCGAGCTTTTGTTCCAAAATTGATTTGATATTTGATGGGGTACACACACCGCGTAAAGATTTTGTGCATAAACCCATTAAAAAACCAAATACCTTTGACTCACCATTTTGATACTGCGAGACAACTTCGATATTTTGGCTTAAAATTTCTTCAATCACCCTTTCTGCCTTGGTTGTATCATTGACAATCAGCATGCCATTTTCGCTTGCGATATCCATTGCAGATTTTCCAGTTTCAATCATTTTACGCAGTATTTTTTTGGCATCGTTTTTTGAAATTTGTTCTTTATCAGCCATTTGCACAAGCTGCGCAAATTCTTCAGCAGAAAAGGGAAGTGAATCCATGGTAACTTCACCAAGATTTACTCTCCTTAATAATTCTACAATAATAAAATTCGCAATGCTCTTTGGCGAATTATAAACTGAAATAGCTTTATCAAAAAAGTCTGAAACTAGTTTTTGATTAATAAGAATTTGGGCATCAGTTTTAGAAAGACCATATTCATGCATGTATCTCGTTTGCCTTTTATATGGCAGCTCAGGTAGCATAGCCTTAATGGAATCTAACATTTCGTCTGTAAAATTCACCTGTAGAATATCCGGTTCTGGAAAATAACGATAATCATGAGCATTTTCTTTACTTCTCATAGATGAAGTTTCACCTTTATTATCGTTAAAACGGCGCGTTTCTTGTACTACACGTTTACCTGCATCCAAAAGTCTGGACTGTCGTTTAATCTCATAATTAATTGCACGAGTAATGGATTTTAGTGAGTTTAAATTTTTAATTTCAGCACGAGTTCCAAATTCTTTATCCTCAGGTCGCATAATAGAAATATTTACATCACAACGTAAAGAACCTTGTTCCATTTTACAGTCACACACCCCTGCATACTGCAAGAGTAGACTGATTTTTTCAACAAAAGCTTTTGCTTCTTCAGCTGAAGATATATCTGGTTCTGTTACAATTTCAATTAATGGAATGCCACAGCGATTATAATCAGCTAATGAAACTGCATTGAAATCATCATGGATTAGCTTACCGGCATCTTCTTCAAGATGTATACGGTTAATTCGAATATTCTTTTTTCCATTATCTGTTTCAATTTCCACCAAACCATCTAGGCATAAAGGAAGTTGCAACTGAGAAATTTGATATGCTTTTGGCAGATCAGGATAAAAATAATTTTTTCGGTCAAAAACAGAAAATTTATTAATATGACATCCTAAAGCAAAGCCTGCCTTTACAGCGTATTGAACTGCTGTTTGGTTGATAACTGGCAATGTGCCGGGCATACCAGTACAAACAGGGCAACATCGGGAATTTGGGCTGCCTCCGAATTCTGCACTACAGGTACAAAATACTTTTGATTTGGTCAGAAGTTCGGCGTGTATTTCCAGACCAATAACAGGAATATATGATGACATAACTTAACCCTACCTCCTATTATATTATGATAATTTTGGTGCAATTGTCTGGAATTGCTGCTCGAATGCATCAGCTACCTGTAAAATGGTAGACTCATCAAATTGCTTACCAATAATTGACATGCCAATAGGCATACCATTCACATTATACCCACATGGTGTAGAAATAGCTGGTAGAGAAGCAATATTTACTGTAACAGTACAAATGTCTGACTGATACATTTTAACGGGATCGGAAACATTTTCATGAATACCGTATGCTACAGATGGTGTTGTAGGTGTCAATATTACATCACATGTTTCAAAGATATGTGCATATTCGGATGATATACGTTGTTTAAGAGCCAAAGCTTTTCCATAATACGCATCGTAGTATCCGCTGGACAATGCGTAATTTCCAAGAAGAATACGCCGCTTAACTTCATCACCAAATCCTTCACTTCTAGAATTACAAATCAATTCCTGAAATGTATCACCGATTTTACTGCGATGACCATATTTAATCCCATCATAGCGTGAGAGATTTGAAGAGGCTTCCGCAGAAGCAATAAGATAATATGCTGCAACTGCATATTTCAAACTTGGCATGCTGCATTCCAATAATTCAGCACCCATTTTTTCCAACGTTTCAGCAGCATTTAATACACTCTTACGTATCTCTTTATCAATGCCGTCTGCATAGAACTCTTTTGGAAGTGCTATTTTAAGTCCTTTAATATCTTGTCCAAGTTTTGTAGTATAATCTTCCGTTCCAAGTTTGGAGACTGTACCATCATGCGGATCGTAACCAGCAATTGCATTTAAAATCCAAGCACAATCTCTTGCGTTTTTAGCTATTGGTCCAATTTGATCCAATGATGAGGCAAATGCAACTAAACCATATCTAGATACTCTTCCATATGTTGGCTTTAAACCAGTTACGCCACAGAATGCTGCCGGTTGGCGAATGGATCCCCCTGTATCAGAACCAAGTGCTGCAACAGCTAACGAAGCAGATACGCTGGCAGCCGAACCACCGGAAGAACCGCCTGGAACACAATCAATATTGTATGGATTTCTTGTTTTAGCAAAGGCAGAAGTTTGAGTCGATCCACCCATAGCAAATTCATCCATGCTGGTTTTACCAAGCATAACAATGCCCTGTTTCATCAACTTTTGCATGACAGTTGCATTATACGGAGGAATAAAATTTTCCAACATTTTAGATGCACAAGTGGTACGAATGCCTTCTGTACAAATATTGTCTTTGATCGCAAGTGGTATGCCACAGAGAATGCCGGCTTTGCCTGCATTGATTTTCTCTTGTGCTGCTTTCGCATCAGCAATTGCACGCTCTGGTGTAACTGTAATATAACTTTGAATTTTTGTATCTAATGACTGAATGCGTTTTAAATACATATTTGTTAATTCAACCGCAGAGATCTGCTTATTATCTAATAGAGAACGTGACTTTTCAATTGTAAGATCTGTTACATTCATAAAAAATCCATCCGCTAAAAGTGCGAATGCCTCCTTAATATTAATATTTACATTCTATTGCACAGCATCGCTGGAATAGATTATGGGGGAAAAAAGGAATAAATAAAGCGAAAACATGTATGTGTTGTTTACACATTATTCGACAACTTTGGGGACAACGAAGCAATCTTCATCATGAATAGCGTTTTGCAAAATTTTTTCAGTTGGAAAGCTATCTTGTTTTATATCTTCTCTCAAATCATTCAAATAAATATTTTTATTGTCAGCTAGTGCATCATATTGAATATCAATTTCCTTTACTGTATCCATGATTTCAATAATATTAGTCATATGCTCTGCCATTTGTTTCATTTCTTCTTCTGAAAAATGAAGTTTTCCTAACTCAGCTAAATAGGCAATCATTTGTAAATCCAATCTATAGGCCTCATTTCTATTTGGAATTTTTTTATATTTTAAGACAATATCATTAAAAAGATAGCTGTATGGAAAATCATCCTAATTTTTAAATTAAGATAAAAATTAGAAAAAAATTCTTCTAAATAAAGATAAAAAGCATCTTATTTAGAACAGCATTTTTTGATATAAGCCAAAAAATGATTGGTTTTATTATATCATATTATTACTTTTTTTGCAAGACTTTTCTTTTATAAAATAAGAAAATTCCCTTTTTCTAAAAAAATTTTCGAATACTGCTTGATTTTTTTCATTATTTTATGTATAATTAAATACGAAACTCTATAGGTGGGGAGGATTTATATGCTTACTTTTTCAAAAATGCACGGCATTGGCAATGATTATATTTACATAAATTGCTTTCAGGAAACAGTAACAGATCCCGAAAAATTGTCTATTTTTATGAGTGATGTACATTTTGGAGTTGGATCAGATGGACTAGTTTTAATACTTCCGTCTGATGTTGCAGATTTTCGTATGAGAATTTTCAATGCTGATGGCTCTGAAGCAATGATGTGCGGGAATGCCACGAGATGTATTGGCAAATATGTTTATGATATGGGGATGACTAATCATACTGAGATTTCCCTGGAAACAAATTCAGGAATCAAATATTTGTCATTATATCCCGGTAAAGATGGTAAAATAGAAAGCGTTAAAGTAGATATGGGAAAAGCTGTTTTGACACCATCTGAAATTCCTGTAAACTCTGATTTAGATCGATTTATTTCGCAGCCTGTCACTGTAAACGGAAAAGAGTATAAGATGACGTGTGTTTCAATGGGGAATCCTCATGCGGTTGTTTTTATGTCGGATATTGACAGCTTAGATTTGGAAAAAATCGGTCCTTTTTTTGAACATCATCCATTATTTCCAAATCGTGTAAATACAGAATTTGCTAGGGTGATTGATGATCATACACTACAGATGCGTGTCTGGGAACGGGGGAGTGGTGAAACATTCGCATGCGGTACAGGAACATGTGCAACAGTGGTAGCAGCTGTATTAAATGGGTTCTGCCCAAAAGAAGAGGAAATACTTGTTCATTTGCGCGGCGGAGATTTGCGGATTGTTTATCATAGCGATGATTCCGTAACAATGATTGGACCGGCCACCTACATATTTGAAGGAAAGATTGAAATTCCTGCATTATTATAGTTAAAGGAGAATATGGAATGCCTACAATTAATGAAAATTTTTTGAAGCTGGAAAAAAACTATCTTTTTATTAATATTGCAAAGAAGGTAAATGCCTTTTTAAAGGATAATCCGGATGCTGCTCTAATTCGTATGGGGATTGGTGATGTAACATTACCAATTGCACCAGTTTGCGTGGATGCAATGAAAAAAGGTGCAGAAGAAATGGGAGTAAAAGAAACCTTTAAAGGATATGAAGATAGTGGTACCGGGTATGTTTTTTTAAAAGAAGCGATTGCAGGATATTATAAAAAATTTAATGTGACATTGTCATTAGAAGAAATTCGTGTGAATGATGGTGCAAAAAGTGACTGCGGAAATATCGTTGATATTTTCGGAGACGACAACATTGTTTTGATTACAGATCCTGCATATCCGGTATATGTGGATTCAAACAAGATGAATGGTAGAACCATTATATATGCGGATTCAAATGAAGAAAATGGATTTGCAGCAATGCCGGATAACTCGGTCCATGCCGATCTCATCTATCTCTGTTCACCAAATAATCCAACTGGCTCTGCATATACAAGAGAACAATTAAAGGAATGGATTTCATATGCAAAAGCCAATCAGGCAATTATTATATATGATGCTGCATATGAAGCATTTATCACTGATCCGAATGTTCCGCACAGCATTTATGAAGTGGAGGGGGCAAAGGAATGTGCCATTGAAATGTGTTCCTTGTCTAAAACTGCCGGCTTCACTGGCATGCGATGTGGTTATACAATTGTACCACTTGATTTGCATGTAACTGCGTCAGATGGTACGGATGTTAGTATAGCACAACTTTGGGGAAGGCGTCAAGGCAGCAAATTTAATGGTGTTTCTTATCCTGTACAGTGTGCAGCGGCAGCTGTTTTTACTGAGGAAGGATTAAAACAAATTCATGAAAATATAGCGTATTATCAGAAAAATGCAGAAATTATTGCGAAAACAATGGACGATCTAGGCATTCAATACACTGGCGGTAAAAATTCCCCATATATATGGTTAAAGTGCCCTAATGGTATGACAAGCTGGGAATTTTTTGATTATTTACTCCATAAAATTGCTGTTGTGGGGACACCAGGTGAAGGATTTGGAAAAAATGGTGAGGGATGGTTTAGATTAACTGCATTTGGTGACAGGGCTAAAACCATTGAGGCAATGCAGAGAATGAAAACTCTTCTTTCAAAATAATAGCATTTGGAGGTAAATTGAAATGCGTGCAGTAATTACTGTAATCGGAAAGGATAATGTTGGTATTTTACATAAAGTAAGTGGTGTTTGTGCAAATTATAAGGCAAACGTATTGGAAGTAACGCAAAGTGTACTTCAGGATATGTTTGCAATGATAATGATGGTAGATATTTCTGGAATGACAGGGGATTTTTCTAAATTAAGTGATGATTTAAATACACTTGGAACTGAATTGGGACTGTCAATTCATACAATGCATGAAGATATTTTCAATGCAATGCATCGAATTTGAGATAAGGAGAAGCAATAGACATGAATAGTACAATGTTTAATGCGGGAGATATATTAGAAACCATTCGTATGATTCAAGATGAATGTTTGGATATACGCACAACCACGATGGGTATCTCTTTGTTAGATTGTATTGATCCGAACATAGATAAAGCATGTGATAAAATTTATGATAAAATCACCCGAAAAGCTGAAAAGCTTGTTGCATCAGGTGAAAAAATTGAAAAAGAATACGGCATTCCGATTATTAATAAAAGAATTGCAGTAACGCCGATTGCCATGCTAACAGCGGCATGTTGTGATGAAAATCCAGTAAAATTCGCAAAAACATTGCAGCGTGCTGCCGAAACGTGCGGTGTGAATTTTATTGGTGGTTACTCAGCATTGGTTCATAAAGGGTTTAGTGCAGGTGATTTGGAGTTAATACGTTCCATACCGGAAGCATTGGATGTTACGACACGCCTTTGTTCTTCTGTGAATGTTGGCTCTACGCGAAGCGGAATCAATATGGATGCAGTTAAACTTATGGGAGAAATCATTCTGGAGTCAGCAAAGCTAACTGCTGATCGGCAATGTGTTGGTCCTTCTAAGTTGGTTGTTTTTTGCAATGCGCCGGAAGATAATCCTTTTATGGCGGGAGCTTTCCATGGTGTTGGTGAACCAGATTGTGTAATTAATGTTGGTGTATCTGGGCCAGGTGTTGTTCGTTCTACTATTACTAAATATCCGGATGCATCCATTGATGAACTCGCCGATATCATTAAGAAGACAGCTTTTAAAATTACGAGAATGGGTCAGCTTGTGGGTGCAAGAGCTTCTGAAATGTTGAATGTTCCCTTTGGCATTGTGGATTTATCATTGGCGCCTACTCCAGCAGTAGGAGACAGTGTGGCTCATATTCTGGAAGCGATGGGATTGGAAGTTTGCGGTACT
>CASEVP010000023.1 GCA_949291345.1 uncultured Ruminococcus sp. | reverse complement strand
TCCAATGCATAGCGGGCAATCTCTAAATCAATTTTTCCGCTTCCTTTTACTTGGGCAAAATCCCGTACTCGGCGGAGCAGTGCGTTGGCTACACGGGGCGTTCCGCGACTGCGCCCCGCAATTTCTTGGGCTGCCTTGCTGTCTATTTCCAGATTAAGCAGGCCTGCGGAACGTTTTACGATAGTGCTCAAAATGCTTGTGTCGTAATATTCCAGGTGGCAGTTGATACCGAAACGGGCACGCAGTGGGCTGGTCAGCAGACCGCTACGGGTTGTTGCTCCAATCAGTGTAAACGGGTTTAAGTCAATCTGAATAGAACGGGCACTCGGGCCTTTGTCTATCATGATGTCAATACGATAGTCCTCCATGGCCGAATACAAATATTCTTCCACGATAGGACTTAAGCGGTGTATCTCGTCAATAAAAAGTACATCGTTCGTTTCCAATGAAGTAAGTAATCCCGCCAAATCGCCAGGTTTGTCGAGGACCGGTCCGGAAGTTACTTTAAAACCGACACCAAGTTCATTAGCAATGATGTTTGACAAAGTGGTTTTGCCTAGGCCGGGAGGCCCATGCAGTAACGTGTGGTCAAGGCTTTCGCCACGCAAGCGTGCAGCTTGAACGAATATACGCAGATTTTCTACGATTTTGGCTTGCCCGCTGAAATCGGAAAAGGTTAGAGGGCGCAAAGCATTCTCCACATCCTTTTCTCTTTCTGTCTGTTGCGCTCGTATATTAAATGTATCCATAGCTTATTCAGATGCTTGGGTGTATTTGCGGAATATTTCTTCCAGCGTATGTCCGTGCAGCTGTAAATGCAAAATGGGGTTATTGCTTGCAGCTGCCATTTCAAACAAGGTATTACGTATGTCTGTGTCGATGGTCAAACGAACCCTTTTCCCGTTAATTGCTTCTGCTTTGATTACATGTGCTATTCCAGACCATTCCTCTAAGGAAAGAGGATGTGCCAGTTCAATATCTAGTAGCAATTCTCCCGATGGTCTTTCTGTTTGCTGTAAATCGGTGAGGTCGGTCACCAAAGAGCCATGGTTAATGACAACTGCCCGTGTGCACATAATTTTCACTTCCTGCAAAATATGTGTGCTCAATAAAACTGTTCTGTTGCTGCCAATTCGCTTGATGAGGGAACGGATTTCGTCCAGCTGGTTCGGGTCAAGACCGGTTGTCGGTTCGTCCAAGATTAATACTTCCGGGTTAGCCATCAACGCTTGAGCCAAGCCTACCCTTTGCTTATAGCCTTTGGAAAGGGCACCGATTTTTTTGTGTGATTCCGGCTGCAGCCCCACTTCATTAATCAATATTTCTACACGTTCTTTTGCCTGTTGGACATTGCGTAGTCCTGCGCAATAGAGCAGGTATTCGCGTACGTACATGTCGTCATATAGAGCATTGTGTTCTGGCAAGTATCCAATTCTTTTGGCTATTTCCTGACGGGCTTCTTTCACCTCCATTCCGCATACTTGAACACTTCCTTTATCGTAGGATAATGAGCCGGTAATGATTTTCATCATAGTGGTTTTTCCCGCACCATTAGGGCCTAGTAAACCGACGATTTCACCTGCGCCAGCTTGGAAATGGATGTTTTTAAGAATATGGTTGGAGCCAAAATCTTTATATAAACCGGTAATGCTGATTGACATTCTTTTCTGTTTTGCTGCAAAGATAGTGAAAGGCGAGTGCAGAAGCAAATGCAAAACACAGTTTTGAAATTTATTTTCCTGGACCTCTTTCTCTTCTAAAGGTGCAAGGCATGAGATGGAAATTACTGTTTGCACTTTCTTGTTCTGAACTTATTATACCCAAATGGCAGCGCTCCATTTTTTTGTAAATTCAAGTTAGAAGTGCAATTTTCTCCCTCTGCTCTTGTAGCGTAGCGGAAAGAGCAGAGGGAGAAAAAAAGCCAGTAGCGTCAGTCAGCAATACAAAAAAAAGGGGAAGCTTTCGCCTCCCCAATGGATTAACT
>CASEVP010000022.1 GCA_949291345.1 uncultured Ruminococcus sp. | reverse complement strand
TGCATTGCACTGTGTCTTTGACAGATCCGGATATGCATCGCCTACGCTGATTGCCAGGCTCTCATCGATCATAACCAGAATCTTCTTGGTTGCTTCTGGGATATACAGTGTACCTAATACACCCTGAGATGCAATACCATTTTTCAACAATACATCTACAGACACTTCAGAACTTGCATCAACATATACATCGTCAATCTTCCATTCAATTGCATCCGAATCCGGCTGTGTTGATGTTTGACTTGTAGTTGTTGTTGAAGCAGTTGTCTGCTCAGATGTGGTAGTAGCAGCAGGCTGTGTTGTATCAGGTGCATCACCTACGACAATCTTAACCACTGCTCTGCTCGGATCCTGCGGCAGTGAATACGCTTCAGAAAGCAGGTTGCCGTTGATCATGGTGCTCATATCCTCAATGCGCTTACCTTCTGCACGGTATTCATCCTGTTCCTGCTTTATTCTGTTAAATTCAGAAGCGCCCGGCAGCGGAACTAGATTCTTTTCTAGGTCACGGCTGCAGATCTGTACATAATACACGCCTTCTTCTGTTCCCTGCGGGATAACAACATCAAAGGATGTGAACTTTGTTGCCATTGAATCTCCACACAGGAAGCTGGATCTTTCATTGCTGATATAGTTCCAGCAATAATAATTGTTGGTATCCGGTACACAAATATTTCCTTCATTATCTGTTACTGTACGTGTATTGCTAAAACACGGCAGTTCCTGTTCCACAGTCATTTCTTTGTAGTTTTCTGCTACATTTTGACCCTGGTTGATATAGCTGAAGGTGATATACGGTGTACCATCTTCCTTGTACATTACGTCGCATACTTGTGTTTTTGTTGTCTTGTGTGTGGCTGGCTTACTCAGATCGGAGTCTGCATTATAGTCATCCAAATTTGCATAATACTGGTATGTAAATTGAACTTTATCTGTTCCTACATAAACCAAGTTTGAACCGAAAATACAGTCGCAAGCAATCTCTCTGACTGTACCGCTGCTCTTGGAATCAGTATAATAGTTTCTGCCTTCTCCACGCATCAAAACGGGTGCCAAACAAAATACATCATCATACTGTGTGCTGACAGTTTCACCATTTGGAAGTGCGACATCATGCTTTGCACCTTTGCTTTCCGCATTAAAGACATTCTCATAGTAGATACTGTCTTCAATCGTACCGCCGTCCGCAAAGCTTGCATCCTTGGTTGTAACCCAGTTCAGAACAACAGACTTGATAAAGTTTTCATCGGTCCATTCTTCCGAATCAATGTAAAGATTCAAACTCTTCTTTACATCACCGCTCGCAATTTCTTCCTTGCTGACTGTAATTTCCTGCAACCCTGTACCCGCCTCTTGGAGGACGAAATCATACGGTGTACCGCCGTTTGCAGTCTGTGACGGATCAACAGCTGCCATAACAGAAAATACGCTGGACGGCAATGTGGTCACTGCCATCAAGGCTGCAACGCCGAAGGAGAGAACCTTCTTTGTTCGTTTCTTCATGTTTTCCTTTCCTTTCCTTGCCAATGTGCTTGGCAAACACATAAATGAAATATTGCCTATAATTAGAGGTGGCATTCCCCCTTGGAATGCTCCTCTAAATATACAAAATTTATATTATCCGAAAAATGGATAACTTATTTAAGCGGCAACGAATCAACCAGACTTACCAGGAATCGCAGAACACCTGATGCGTCGTTCGCTGACAATGCACCATCCAAATCCACATCACTGTTTGCATAGCCCTGATTGTTCAGATTTACCGCACCAGCCAATGCCTTGTTAATATGTACTGCATCTGTAATATCTACACGACCGTCACAGTTTGCATCGCCATACAGTGCAGCTGCTACATCTCCACCATCCTGTGTGGTTCCTGAAGATGTTGTTGTTGCAGGACCCTGTGTAGTGGTTTCTGATGCCTTGGTGGTTGTATCCTTTGGCTCTGTCGTTGTATCTGGAGCTTCCGTTGTTGTCGTAGTAACCGGTGCTTCAGTCGTGGTTGCTTTAGAACCAATGGTCACAGATCCTGCCACTGTATTCACATCATAAACCTCGTAATTTGTACCATCAACCATACCGATGCAAATCTCTGTGTTCATCTCTGTAGAACCTTCATACAGCGGACGGTCAATTCCAGCAAATGTAATCGGTGTTACCGTACCGTCAGCCACACCATCCTTTACCACACCGCTAATCGTCAAAATGACGCCTTCTGTGCTAATCGTGCAGTTGCTTCCCGCTCCGGTTGACCAATTGACATTGACTGCACCGTCTTGAATCTCAGAATTAAAGAGCGGCAACTCTGCAGCGGTAGAATCTGCGCTGTCATCGACGGATGCAGACGGACCTACGGTTACTTGATCCACAGTTAAAACGCTGCTATCAAACTTCACCGCAAAATCTAATACGTTCACCTTACTGCTTGGGATATCTGTCAAGGAAATATCCACTGCAAACTCTCCGCCTGCCTCAGCAGTCACTTCTGCAGCCTTTAGCGTCACTGCTGATCCTGCTGCGCTGACTTGTGCGATACCTACGGCAGACACTACCATAGCCATTGCCAGTACGCCTGCAATTGTTCTTTTTGCTTTCATTCGTTATCCTCCTTTTTGCTTTTATTGCTTCACGTTCTTCGTGTGCAATACCATTACAGAAATAGTCGAAATCCCATATCTTTCCCTAAATGGATCGATACTGTTCCAATTACTTTTATTATAGAATATCCCCACAGAAAAGTCAATAGATATTTAAAGTTTTTGTGTAAACTTGCTGAATCGGGATTTATGGAATTGTATAATATACCAATCCGCAAAATCTCCTCTGCTTGATCTTTCCAACCGCATTTGATTTTTCTCTCATATTAGGATATTCTTTCCATTCGCCTCCTTCCGTAAGCTGTATTTTTCTCTTGCTTTACAGAAAAAAGTCGCTTTCGTTTCGTTATCCACATTGCTTATGCTTTATCCGAATGAAGCGACTCCATCGTTTATTCAAATTATACTCTAAATTTTTCTAATTGTAAAGAGATTCTCATACATTTCAGTAAATTTCAATAAATAATTATCTCATTTTTTATTGATTTGCACAATTTATGTACAAAATATTTTATTGTTTTACTATTTATTTCCATGCGATTTCTTTGTTCATTCACATCTTTATGAACAAAAAACTCATTTTCAACATTTTTTCCACATGCTTATTTATGCAAAATGGTGACACCTTTCTTTTACAGTGCCACCATTTTCGTCATATTGATTCACATTTACACGAGCTTAATGATCGCCATTTCTGCTGCATCACCACGGCGGGGACCAATCTTAATAATTTGTGTATAGCCACCCTTGCGGTCTGCATAATTCGGTGCAATTTCATCAAAGAGCTTCTTTGTTACGCTCTCCTTTGTAACATACGCCATAACCTGCCGCTTTGCATGCAGATCATTTGTCTTAGCGATGGTGATCATCTTTTCTGCCATAGCACGCACTTCTTTTGCACGTGTCAGTGTCGTCTCAATCTGACCATTCTCCAGCAGGAATGTTACCATTCCACGCAGCATCGCCTTTCTATGATCGGTCGGTCTGCCCAGTTTTCTGGTACCCGGCATTATGATTCACTCCTTTTCTAGCTGCGGTGACGGGTTATGTTTATCCCTCATACCGCATGTATGCTCTCAATTTGCTTTTCAGTCTTCCTCACTGGCAAGGTCAAACCCCAATGATTGGAGTTTTTCCCGCACTTCATCAAAGGACTTCTTACCCAGGTTACGCACCTTCAGCATTTCTTCCTCTGACTTGTTAATCAAATCGTCCACGGTATTGATTCCCGCACGTTTTAAGCAGTTAAATGACCGCACGGATAAGTCAAGTTCCTCAATGGTCATCTCTAGGATTTTTTCTTTTCCTTTATCGTCCTTTTCAACAAGAACTTCCGCTATGCTTGCCTCGTCAGAGAGGTCAATGAACAGCTTCAGATGCTCGTTGAGGAGATTGGCTGCCTGTGAGATGGCTTCTTTGGCAGAGATCGTTCCATCTGTCCAAACTTCCAGTGTCAGTTTATCCAAATCAGTCACCTGACCAATTCGAGTATCCTCCACCTGGTAGTTCACCTTCAGCACAGGAGTATATATACTGTCTACTGCAATCACATCGATTGGTGCATTCATCATCTGCTTATTGCGTTCAGCAGAAACATAGCCTCTGCCTCGATCAATGACGATCTCCATATAGAGGCTTGCGCCCTTCCCCAAAGTTGCAATGTGCATGCCCGGATCTAGGATATCCACTTCAGAATCCGTCTTGATATCGCCAGCTGTAACTTCACATTCCCCTTCGGCTTCGATGTACACGGTTTTTGGACCGTCACCATACAGCTTTGCGGTTAGTCCCTTCAGGCTCAGGATGATTTCGGTCACATCCTCTTTTACACCGGGAATCGTACTCAGTTCATGGTGTACGCCATCAATCTTCACGGAATTTACAGCCACACCGGGCAATGAGGAGAGCAGCACACGCCGCAGACTGTTGCCAAGCGTAATGCCATAGCCACGTTCCAGCGGTGCCAATACAAACTTACCGTATTTCCCGTCGCTGCGCAGTTCCACTGTGTCGAGTTCCGGCTTTTCTATCTTCTCCAGCATAAAAACACCCTCCTATGCTTGGTAGCTTTTCTGTGGTTTCTCTGTGCATATACTCCAGACATCTCTTCCCATTGTCTGTATATATGACACAATCTTGCTTTCAATGTTCCGTAAACGCAAATGATTACTTGGAGTACAACTCGACAATCAGATGTGCAGCTACTTCGTAGTCCAAATCTTCCGGTGTTGCCAAACGGACGATTTTTGCCGAGAAGTTTTCTTTATCTGCTTCCATCCATACCGGTACGGTACGGTCTGCTGTCTGTTCTACCGTTTCCTTAAACTTGTTGCTTGTGCGGCTCTTTTCGCACAGTGCCACAACATCACCAGGTTTTACACGATACGACGGAATATCTACCGGCTGACCGTTTACGGTGAAGTGGCGATGTGTAACGAGCTGTCTTGCTTCTCGACGAGTCAGCGCCAATCCCATACGGAACACAACACTGTCCAAACGAGCTTCCAGGCAGGAAATCAGGTTATCACCGGCCTTACCTTCCATCTTCGATGCAATCTCAAACAAATGACGGAACTGCTTTTCGCCTACGCCGTAGATGAACTTCAGCTTCTGCTTTTCCTTGAGCTGCATACCGTATTCAGAAACCTTTTTGCGGTTACCTGCACCCGGGTGACGGTTCGAATCCTTTGAGATTCCCATTACCATCGGGCTGATTCCCAGATAACGGCATCTCTTGAGAATTGGTTCTCTACTTACTGCCATAATTCATTACACCTCCTGTAGTTTCAATCAGACGCGACGTCTCTTCGGCGGACGGCATCCATTATGAGGGATCGGGGTTACATCCTTGATCATCTTGACTTCCAGGCCTACAGTCTGCAGCGCACGAATTGCTGCTTCACGACCGGATCCCGGACCCTTTACATATACTTCAACCGTCTTCAGACCGTGTTCCATTGCTGCCTTCGCTGCTGTCTCTGCTGCTGTCTGAGCTGCAAACGGTGTAGACTTTCTGGAGCCACGGAAACCCAGTCCGCCAGAGCTTGCCCATGAAATTGCATTGCCCTGAGTATCGGTAATGGTCACGATGGTGTTGTTAAATGTGGACTGAATGTGTACTGCACCGTTTTCGATATTCTTACGTTCTCTGCGGCGACGTACCACAACTTTTTTGCCTTTCTGCTGTGCCAAAACGAAACACCCTCCCTTACTTCTTCTTATTTGCGATGGTCTTTACCGGACCCTTTCGGGTTCTTGCATTTGTCTTTGTACGCTGCCCTCTTACCGGCAAACCCTTACGGTGACGTACCCCACGGTAACAACCAATCTCTACGAGTCTTTTGATATTCAATGCCACTTCACGGCGAAGATCACCTTCTACCACGCAGTGCTTATCGATATAATCACGCAGCTTTGCAACATCTTCTTCTGTCAGATCCTTCACACGGGTATCCGGATTTACACCGGTTCCTGCCAGAATTTCGTCTGCTGTGCTGCGACCAATTCCATAAATATAAGTCAGACCAATTTCGATCCGCTTATTCTTCGGAAGGTCTACGCCTGCTATTCTTGCCATTCTTCCTGCACCTCCATATTTCAAAATCCCGAGCTTAGCCCTGGCGCTGCTTATGCTTCGGATTTTCGCAAATTACCATTACTTTGCCTTTACGCTTAATTACCTTGCATTTTTCGCAAATCGGCTTTACGGAAGGTCTTACTTTCATTGCAACTGTCCTCCTTCTCGGAACAACTGTGCAGCCGGTGGCGTCACGCCCCGCCTGCCGCTTCTGTGTTGGGAATCTGCCCCATTTTTGCTGTTCTGCGACAGTTCCCTCTTTTACGCCCGTTTATTCACGCGCTTACTTGGATCTCCAAGTGATTCTGCCTTTTGACAAATCATAGGGTGACATCTCTACTGTTACCTTATCCCCAGGTACGATTCGGATATAGTTCATCCGCAGCTTGCCAGACACATGTGCCAGTATCACATGCTTATTCTCCAGCTCTACCTTGAACATGGCATTCGGCAGAGATTCCAGTACGATACCTTCTACTTCAATGACATCCTGCTTTGACAAATTGATAACCTCCCCGACGGGTATCTGTTTCTTCAGTGCAGCGATCTTGCATCACACTGATATTCTTTCAACAAACTTCTGAGTTTTTTATCCGTGACACATTCCATATCAACCAGACGACTCGTCATTTGCAAATGGCGGACATTTTTCCGTTTCGGCGCCTTGAGCTTACGTTTTTTTCCGTTTGCGATTTCCGCATATGCGCCATCGACCCCGGTCACAACATAAAACCCGCCTTTTTCTTTTCCTGCCAACGCCTTTACTACCAGACCTCTCGTTAGTTCCATCCGTACTCCTCCGTTACGGTCTAGTCAGAATTACCGGTCCATCCTGCGTTACTGCAATTTCGTGTTCAAAATGCGCAGCTAACGAGCCGTTCCGTGTCACTACCGTCCAGCCATCGCCTAATACCCGTATTGCATCACCCTTGCCGTTGATCATCGGCTCAATACAGAATGTCATTCCCGGGATTAGTCGTATTCCGTGTCCCGGCTTGCCATAGTTCGGCACTTCTGGATCTTCATGCATTTCCCGTCCGATCCCATGACCACAATATTCCCGTACAATGCCATATCCCCGTGAACCGCAGTACGTCTCTACAGTATGAGACACATCACCCAAGTGCGCACCCACCTGCGCTGCCTTGATTGCCTCGTACAGGCTTTCCTCAGTTACACGCAAAAGATCGGCTGCCTCTTCCGAAATATTGCCAACTGCAAACGTGTATGCCGTATCGCCGACAAATCCGTCATAAGTAGCACCCACATCCACGCTGACAATATCGCCCTCATGGATAACACGTTTCGAATTCGGGATGCCATGAATCACTTCTTCATTAATCGATATGCAGGCGCTTGCCGGAAATCCGCCGTATCCGAGAAATGTCGGAACAGCACCGCAGCCAACAATAAAATCGTGTATGCTTTTATCGAGCTGCTTTGTCGTCATACCAGGGTGTATCACCTTTCCAGCATGTTCAAGTGCCCGTGCAGCAATCCGACCTGCCTCCCGCATCTTGCGTAAATCGGTTTTTGATTTGATGGTTACACTCATTTTACGCCCACAGCCTTCAGTGTCAGTGCAGTCGTATCTGCAACTTCCTCCTGTCCGACTACGGTTTCAAGCTTTCCTTGCTTTTCGTAGTAAGCCTTCAAAGGTTCTGTGGTTTTATGATAGGTCGCCAAACGCTCCAATACGGTTTCTGGCTGGTCATCTTTACGAATCACAGTTGCACCACCGCACTTATCACATACGCCTTCCGTCTTCGTTGGCTTAAATTGCACATGATACGATGCACCGCAGTCTTCGCATACTCTTCTGCCCGATACCCGTTCTTTAATGGTCTCATCGGGTACAAAAATCTCCAGCACCTTATCGATTTTCACGCCCATTTCATCAAGTGCCTCTGCTTGTGGTACACTGCGGGGAAAACCATCTAAAATAAAACCGTTCTTGCAGTCATCCTGTGCAATCCGTTCTTTCAGAATGCCAATTACAATATCATCCGATACCAACGCACCGCTGTCCATTGCAGCTTTTGCTTTCATGCCATATTCGGTTCCGTTTTTTACCGCCTCACGCAGCATATTGCCTGTGGAAATCTGCGGAATGGACAGTGCCTGTGAAATCACTTCTGCCTGTGTACCTTTGCCGGCGCCGGGTGCGCCCAATAAAATCAGATTCATACGGAATATGCCTCCCTTTCTTATTCAAGGAAACCTTTATGATGTCGCATCATCATCTCAGACTCCAGCGTACGAACGGTTTCAAGTGCCACGCTGACAACAATCAGGATTGTCGTACCACCCATTGCCAGTGAGCTTAAATTCGGATCAAACCATGTCATTGCAATCGGGAAGATGGCAATGATACCCAAGAAAAATGCACCCACCAAGGTGATCTTAGATAGAACACGCTGGATATAATCCGATGTGGGTTTTCCGGGACGAATTCCCGGGATACCGCCATTATTCTGACGGAGATTATTGGCAATCTCAATGGGATTATACTGCATTGATACATAAAAATAGTTAAATGCAATGATTAAAATAAAGTATACCACTGCATAAGTCCATGTACTGGTATTAAAGAAATTAATAAAACCGTTGTAAAAATTCTGCCAAAAGCCTGTCGGCTCCGTATATACCGGTTTGAACAGACTGATGGTGCCGGGCAGGGACATAAAGGACATTGCAAAGATAATCGGCATAACACCGCTCATGCAAACCTTAATTGGAATATGAGTGGACTGCCCACCATACTGTTTTCTGCCCACAACCCGCTTTGCATACTGAATCGGAATCCGGCGCTCGGATGCATTCATAAACACGATAAATGCAATCATTACAATAAAGAGCACCAGAACCGCAAGAGATTCAAAGAAGTACTGCTGCGGTTCACTCATGGTAAGATCGGCAAGCGTGCCCGCCATAACTGGAAATCTTGCAAGAATACCGGCAAACAACAGCATAGAAATACCATTTCCAATTCCCTTATCATTGATCCGGTTACCCATCCATACGACTATAGAAGTACCGGCAACAAAGGATAATACAATTACAAAGCCAATAAAGACATTTGCTATATCAGAACCGCCGTCAACAACAGCGCCCATCTGGTTTTTCAATGTCAGGTAGTATGCAAACGACATAAACACTGACAATGCCAGAGATACGGCAGCAGTAATTTTGTTAAGCTTTTTCTGTCCTTCTTCCCCTTCATCACGCAGACGTTCCAGCGGAGGCAGTGCATAAGTCAGCAGCTGCATAATGATGGAAGCGTTGATATATGGGGTAATGGACAAAGAAAATACGGTTGCCTGTGAAAGGGCACCACCAGTGATAATATCCAGATATTCCAGGAAGTTACCGCCAGTCGCATTAGTGGACATCCAATCACCGACTGTCGTTGTATCCAGAAACGGCACAACAACCGCACTTCCAAGTCGGAAAATCAGGAGCATCAGCAATGTGTACAGAAGCTTTTTCCGAATCTCCGGAATGCTCCATGCATCTCTTAACGTTTTAAACACGTTACATCACCTCTGCTTTTCCGCCAGCCTTTTCAATTTTCTCAGCTGCGCTCTTGGTGAACTTTGCAGCCTTTACAGTCAGCTTAGTTGTCAGCTCACCATCACCCAGTACCTTTACGCCGTCGCATTCCTTCTTAATAAGGCCAGCTGCCTTCAGAAGCTCTGCATCTACGACAGTACCATCTGTAAACTTGTTCAGGTCTGATACATTTACAATTGCATATTCCTTTGCAAAGATGTTATTGAAACCTCTCTTCGGAATACGTCTAGTCAACGGCATCTGACCGCCTTCAAAACCGATTCTTACGCCGCCGCCGCTACGTGCATTCTGGCCCTTGTGTCCTTTACCGGCTGTCTTTCCGTTACCGGAACCATGACCACGTCCAACACGCTTTACTTCTTTTGTAGAACCCGGAGCCGGGGACAATTCGTGAAGCTTCATGGTTTACTTGCACCTCCTTAGATTTTGTCTTACGCCTCTGTAACCTCTACGAGGTGAGAAATTTTCTGGATCTTGCCGAGGGTTGCCTCATTTTCAGGCTGTACGCTGACATCGCCGACCTTCTTCAGACCCAGCGAATTTGCTGTTGCAATCTGATCCTTCTTGCGACCGATCAGGCTTTTTACGAGCTTGATTTCCTTTGCCATTTCGCACCCTCCTTATTTATAAATTTCTTTAACAGTCTTGCCTCTCTTTTCAGCAACTTCCGCTGCTGTGGTGCAAGATGCCAATCCGTTAATCGTTGCACGTACAACGTTACACGGATTATTCGAACGCAGTGTTCTGGAACGAATATCCTTGATGCCTGCTACTTCCAGTACGGCACGTACCGGACCGCCGGCAATTACGCCTGTACCTGCTGCTGCCGGCATCATCAGCACTTCACCGGCACCAAACTTTCCGATGATCTCGTGCGGAATAGTTGTACCACGCAGCGGGATCTTAATCAAGTTCTTCTTTGCATCCTCAATGCCCTTGCGGATTGCATCCGGTACTTCGCCGGATTTTCCGAGACCGAATCCTACAATACCATTGCCGTCACCGACAACAACCAGTGCAGAAAACTTCATAATACGACCGCCCTTTACGGTCTTGGAAACACGGTTAATGGAAACGACCTTTTCTGCAAGCTCGAGACCCTGCGGATCAATTTTAGCCAAAGTAATACCTCCCTTGTTTAGAACTTCAGTCCGTTTTCACGTGCACCGTCAGCGAGTTCCTTCACTCTTCCGTGGTACAAATAGCCGCCTCTGTCGAAGACAACATCGGTGATGTTCTTTTCCAGTGCACGCTTTGCGATCATTTCGCCAACCTTACGTGCTCCTTCTGTATTGCCGCCTTCGCCTTCAAACGCCTTATCCATGCTGGATGCGGATGCCAGTGTTACACCGTTCACATCGTCAATCAGCTGTGCATAAATATGCTTTGTGGAACGGTATACACACAGACGGGGGCGATCAGGAGTGCCGGAAATTTTTGCACGTACTCTTGCGTGTCTCTTTGCTCTGGCTTTCTTGCTATCTACTTTTTTTATCATAGCGGTTGACTCCTTTCCTCAATTACTTCTTGCCCTTGCCGGCTTTACCTTCCTTGCGGATGATACGTTCGTCGACATAGTGAATACCTTTGCCCTTATATGGCTCCGGCGGACGTTTTTCACGTACTTCTGCTGCAAACTGACCTACCTTCTGCTTGTCGATCCCACTCACAATAATGGTATTCGGCTGCGGTACTTCCAGCTTGATATCATCATTTTCTGACATAATTACCTGATGCGAATAGCCCAGGTTCATTACAACGTCCTTGCCCTTCTTTGCAGCACGGTAGCCGACGCCTTCGATAATCAGTGTCTTGGAATAACCGTTTGTGACACCCTCTACCATGTTTGCAATCAGTGTTCTTGTCAGACCGTGCAGTGATCTGTGTTCCTTGTCATCGCTCGGGCGGGTAACGTTGATTTCACCGTTTGCCACTTCGATTCCAAGTTCCTTGGAAAACTGTCTGGACAGCGTGCCTTTTGCACCCTTTATTGTAACCAGATTGTCTTCGCACTTTACTTCAACGCCGGCAGGAACAGCAATCGGTTTTTTACCTATTCTTGACATAATCCCGGGTCCTCCTTACCAAACGAATGCTAAGACTTCGCCGCCAACATTTAGTTCGCGTGCCTTCTTATCTGTCATAATACCCTTTGAGGTAGAAACAATTGCGATGCCCAGTCCCTTACGTACCTTCGGCATATCTTCACAACTGGAATAAATTCTCAAACCCGGCTTCGATACCCGGCGCAAACCAGTGATGACCGGTGAACGATTTTCTGTATATTTCAGTGTGATGCGGATCACGCCCTGCTTGCCATCTTCAATTATCTGAAAGCTCTTAATATAACCTTCATCCAACAGAATCTGTGTGATAGCCTTCTTTACATTTGAAGCAGGAACGTCAACCGTGGCGTGCCTTGCACTACTTGCATTACGAATTCTTGTCAGAATATCTGCTATCGTATCTGTAATCTGCATGCCAATGACCTCCTTTTCGTAAACTCCTCTTTACCAGCTTGCTTTCTTCACACCCGGAATCTTGCCCTCATGTGCCAATTCACGGAAGCATACACGGCAGATGCCGTACTTTCTCAGATAAGCATGAGGTCTTCCGCAGATCTTACAACGAGTGTAAGCACGTGTGGAAAACTTGGGAGTTCTCTGTTGTTTCAATTTCATTGCTTTTTTTGCCATGATTTATTTCCTCCCTGATTACTTCGCAAACGGTGCGCCGAGCAGTGTCAGCAGTTCTTTTGCCTCTTCGTCGGTCTTTGCCGTTGTAATGAAGTTAATGTCCATGCCTCTTACTTTGTCGATCTTATCGTATTCGATCTCCGGGAAAATCAGCTGTTCCTTTACACCGGTAGAATAGTTACCCTTACCGTCAAAAGAGTTGCCATTGATACCACGGAAGTCTCTTACACGTGGAAAGCTGACATTAAACAGCTTATATACAAATTCATACATCTTTTCACCACGCAGGGTCACTTTTACACCAATCGGCATACCCTCACGCAGCTTAAAGTTTGCGACAGACTTCTTTGCACGGCACACTACCGGCTTCTGACCGGTGATTGTTGCCAGATCTGTCATAATTGCGTCGATTACCTTCGCATTGTCTTTTGCCTCACCTGCTGCCACATTGACAACAACTTTGTCCAGCTTCGGAATCTGCATCACATTTTCGTAGCCGAACTTTTTCATCATTGCAGGAGCAACGGTGCTATTATAATAATCTTTCAGCGTAGACATTTCGTTTCTCCTTTACTCAAATGATTTGCCGCACTTCTTGCACAGACGCAGCTTCTTGCCGTCCTCTACGATGTGACCAACTCTTGTCGGCTGACCGCACTTCGGGCATACCAGCTGTACCTTACTTGCGTACAGTGCTGCTTCTGTCTCTACAATGCCGCCAACCTGACCCATACGAGTCGGTTTTACGTGTTTGGTTACCTTGTTGAATCCTTCTACGATAACCTTTCCTTCCTTCGGGCTGACTGCTACGACCTTTCCAGTCTTTCTGCCCTTGGACTTGTTCTGCGGATCATTGTACTGATATTCATCCTTACCTGTCAGCAGGATAACGGTGTCGCCTGTTTTTACGTGAACCTTACTCATTTTGACACCTCCATTACAGTACTTCCGGTGCAAGGCTCAGGATCTTCATATAATCTTTTTCACGAAGTTCTCTTGCTACCGGTCCAAAGATACGTGTGCCCTTCGGATTTTTATCTTCACGGATAATTACCGCAGCGTTCTCATCAAAGCGGATATAGGTCCCGTCTTCTCTGCGCAGACCCTTTACCGAACGAACGATAACTGCCTTAACAACATCGCCCTTCTTTACAACGCCGCCGGGTGTTGCTTTCTTAACAGATGCGACTACAACATCGCCGATATTAGCATATCTTCTGCGAGTACCGCCCAGAACTCTGATACACATCAGCTCTTTTGCACCGGTGTTGTCCGCAACCTTCAAATAAGACTGCATCTGAATCACAGCGAGTTCCTCCTTTCAGAAATGCTCCGTTTTGCCGGATGCGATTCTGTTTTACTCTCTATTCGTATTTTCAATTTTCACGCTTACTTTGCCTTCTCGAGGATTTCCACAACTCTCCATCTCTTATCCTTAGACAGCGGACGAGTTTCCATAACCTCGACACGGTCGCCGACTCTGCACGCATTGTTTTCATCGTGTGCCTTCAGGCGAACGGTTCTCTTGACAATCTTCTTGTACAGCGGATGTTTTACATTGTCGATGATAGCAACTACAACAGTTTTATCCATCTTATCGCTGACTACCATACCGACTCTGGTTTTTCTCAAATTTCTCTCAGCCACAGGAAAACCCTCCTACCTTACTGCTGTGCAGACAGTTCCGCCGAGCGGATCGCAGTCTTCACACGTGCAATATCCTTCTTGACAGCCTTCAGACGAGCTGTATTCTCCAGCTGATTTGCTGCGAGCTGGAACCGAAGTGCGAAGAGTTCTTCCTTCAGGCTACCCAGCTTCACATTCAGCTCTTCTACCGTCATATCTTTTACTTCGGATGCTTTCATACCTGCTCGCCTCCTTTTTCAGCCTTAATAAACTTACACTTGATCGGCAGCTTGTGCATTGCCAAACGCATTGCTTCTCGTGCAGTTTCTTCCGGTACGCCTGCGATTTCAAACATCACTCTGCCCGGCTTTACAACAGCTACCCAATATTCCGGAGCACCTTTACCGGAACCCATACGAGTACCTGCTGGTTTCTTTGTCACCGGCTTATCCGGAAAAATCTTGATCCATACCTGACCGCCACGCTTGAGATAACGTGTCATTGCGATACGGGCAGCTTCAATCTGGTTCGATGTGATCCATGCCGGTTCCAGCGCCTGGATACCATACTCGCCGTTGCTTACATAATTGCCTCTTGTTGCTTTACCCGTCATGCGTCCTCTGTGCACACGACGATATTTTACTCTCTTAGGAAGCAGCATTACTGGTTACCTCCTTCTTTTCTGTTATCCCGGCGGCCGCCGTTTCTACGGTCACCACTGCGGTTGTCACGACGACGTCTGTCATCTCTTCCGCCACGGGAATCGCGGGACTTTCTTTCAACCTTTTCTCTCTGTGCAGCTGCCTTTGCAGCGTCACCCTTCAGAACTTCGCCCTTGTAGATCCATACCTTTACGCCAATTCTGCCGTATGTGGTATGTGCTTCTGCAAAACCATAGTCAATATCTGCACGAATGGTCTGCAGCGGGATTGTACCTTCGTGATAACTTTCAGAACGTGCAATTTCTGCACCGCCGAGTCTGCCGGAAACCTTTGTCTTAATTCCCTTTGCGCCCAGACGCATCGTTCTGCCGATGGACTGCTTCATTGCACGGCGGAAGGAAATACGGTTTTCCAGATCAAGTGCGATCTTTTCTGCCACCAGCTGTGCATCCATATCCGGCTGCTTTACTTCTACAATATTGACATATACCTGCTTGCTGAGCATTTTTTCCAGCTGAGCACGCAGCTTTTCGATTTCTGCGCCGCCTCTGCCGATAACAACGCCCGGCTTTGCACAGTGAATGTGGATTCTAACCTTATCTGCGAAACGTTCGATCTCAATCTTCGGAACGCCTGCTGCATACAGGTTCTTCTTGATGAACTTACGAATGTTATAATCTTCTACCAGCGTATCGCCGAAGTCAGACTTATTCGCAAACCAACGAGAATCCCAATCTTTAATTACGCCGACACGGAGACCGTGCGGATTAACCTTCTGGCCCATAACTCAACCTCCTGGGATTATTCTTCTTCTTTCAGAACAATGGTGATGTGTGAAGTTCTCTTCAAAATGCGATAGGCTCTGCCCTGTGCTCTCGGCATGATCCGCTTCATGGTCGGACCCGGTGTCACAAAGCACTCCGCAACATAGAGATTATCCTTGTTCATGCTGTGATTATTTTCTGCATTTGCAATCGCGGACTTCAAAAGCTTTTCCAGCATCGGGCTGGCAGCCTTCGGGGTGAGGTCCAGAGTCGCCAGTGCGATATCAACAGGCTTGTTTCGGATCAGATCCAGAACGATCTGCACCTTGCGTGGTGAAATGCGGGCATTTCTCAGATATGCTCTTGCTTCCATGTGATCTCCTCCTTCCGCTTACTTCTTACCGTTATTGGATGTCTTGGAACCAGCATGACCCTTAAAGGTTCTTGTCGGTGCAAATTCACCCAGCTTATGTCCTACCATATCCTCTGTTACATATACCGGCACATGCTTGCGTCCGTCATGTACAGCGATGGTGTGGCCGACGAAATCCGGGAAAATCGTAGACGAACGGCTCCATGTCTTCAGAACCTTCTTTTCACCGGCTTCGTTCATTGCCTGTATGCGCTTGAGGAGGACTTCCTGGACGTATGGTCCCTTTTTAATACTTCTACTCATGAGATTGTTCCTCCTTTCCCTTATCTGCCGTTACGGCGCTTTACGATATACTTATCCGATGCCTTATGCTTTGGACGTGTCTTATAACCCAGTGCAGGCTTGCCCCACGGTGTCACAGGTCCCGGACGTCCAATCGGAGACTTACCTTCACCACCACCGTGCGGGTGATCGTTCGGGTTCATTACAGAACCTCTGACTGTCGGTCTCCAGCCCTTATTTCTCATACGGCCTGCTTTACCATAGTGTACATTTTCGTGGTCAATATTCGATACCTGACCAACTGATGCACGGCAATCAATCGGCACTTTTCTCATTTCGCCGGAAGGCAAGCGAATCAGTGCGTATGCACCTTCTTTGCCCATTAGCTGCGCCATATTGCCTGCGCTTCTTACCAACTGTGCACCCTTACCCGGATACAATTCAATTGCATGGATAAAAGTACCTACAGGAATATCAATCATTTTCAGTGCGTTGCCGGGCTTGATATCTGCATCAGAACCGGAACGTACTATGTCGCCTACCTTCAAGCCTTCTGCAGCCAGAATGTAACGCTTTTCACCATCTTCATACTGTACCAAAGCAATAAATGCGCTTCTATTCGGATCGTATTCCAGTGTCAGAACCGTTGCATTCATGCCGTCCTTATTCCGCTTAAAGTCAATGATACGATACTTTCTGCGGTTTCCGCCGCCTCTGTGGCGAACGGTAATTCTGCCGTAGCTGTTACGACCCGCATTCTTCTTCAGCGGTTCGAGCAAGCTCTTTTCCGGCTTTACCTTCGACAGACCCGAATAATCCGTTACAGTCATATTTCTGCGGGACGGGGTCGTCGGCTTATAGCTCTTAATGGCCATTCTTTTTCACTCCTCATATAATGCCAGTTTTGCGGGAGCATTACTCCCATACTTTTCTGCGGACCTTTTGCCGCAGTTCATCGCACTTCTTTAGAACATACCATCGAAGAATTCAATAGTACCCTTGCGCTTTTTGCCGTCCTTATCCGGTGTCGGCTCCGGATTGATGGTAATTACTGCCTTCTTATAATCCGGACGCTTGCCCATGGTACGACCCATGCGCTTCATCTTTCCGGTGCAGTTTACGGTGTTTACCTTCAGAACCTGCACCTGAAACAGTGCTTCTGCTGCCTTTGCAATCTCAACCTTATTGGCATCCTTTGCCACCTTGAAGGTGTACTTGCTTTCGGCCATATCGTCTACGCTGCGCTCGGTGATCACCGGCGTCAGAATGATATCCTGCGGTGCTTTCACTTTGCATACACCTCCTCGATTTTTGCAACAGCATCCTTTGATACGATGAACTTGTCATAGTTGAGGATGTCATATACGTTCAGAGTATTGACTGCTGCTGTCTTAATACCCTGGATATTTGCTGCGCTCTTTACGACCTTCTGGTCTGTCTCAGCTGTTACCAGCAATGCCTTACCCTCTACGCCCAATGCCTTCAGCATTGCGGTGATGGTCTTGGTCTTATAATCGTCTACTTTCAGATTGTCCAAAACAATCATATTCTGATCCAACACTTTAGTAGACAGAGCAGATTTCATTGCCAGTCTTCTAGTCTTTTTTGTCAGAGCATAACGATAGTCACGAGGCTTCGGACCAAGTGCCACGCCGCCGTGCGTCCACTGCGGTGCACGGATAGAACCTTGTCTTGCATGACCTGTTCCCTTCTGTCTCCACGGCTTTCTACCGCCTCCGGCTACTTCTGTACGAGTCAGTGTAGACTGTGTACCCTGACGCTGATTTGCCAGATAGTTTACTACCATTGCATGCATCACTGCCTCATTGGGCGTAACTGCGAATACCGCATCAGAAAGCTCTGTCTCAGACACCTGCTGGCCTGCCATATCAAATACTGCAATTTTTGCCATTGATGTTTCCTCCTTCCTTACGCCTTCACGCTGTCAGTGATGACAACAATTCCGCCCTTCGCACCAGGGATCGCACCCTTGATTGCGATGAGATTATTTTCACTGTCAACCTTTACGATTTCCAGATTCTGTACTGTTACTTTTTCAGCACCCATATGACCAGCCATGCCCTTACCTTTATAAATACGGGATGGTGAGGAGCATGCACCCATAGAACCTGCCTGACGATGTACAGGACCAGTACCGTGAGTTTCCTTCAGTCTGTGCTGGTTGTGCCGTTTGATGGCACCTGCAAAACCCTTACCCTTGCTGGTACCGCTGACATCAACGCTGTCGCCTACCTCAAATGTGTCTGCCTTGATGACATCACCCACATTGAATGCGGCACAGTCTGCCAGCCGAAATTCCTTCAGATTTTTCTTTGCAGCTACATCTGCCTTTGCGAAATGTCCCTGCATCGGCTTGGTTACATGCTTAGTTGTTACATCACCGAAGCCCAGCTGTACTGCCTCATAGCCGTCATTTTCCATTGTCTTCTTCTGAATAACAACGCACGGACCAGCTTCTACGACAGTAACCGGAATGACTTTTCCGGCTTCATCGAAAATTTGCGTCATGCCAATCTTCTTGCCGATAATTGCCTTTTGCATTTTTGCGTTCCTCCTATTGGTTATTGGTTGACGATACAGCCCGTCAACATGACCGACAGCTTTCCCCCGCTGTCTGCGGCGGCATTTCCGCTTGGGGTTCTGAGAATCAGATCGATTCTTACTTCAGTTCCATTACGATGTCCACACCTGCTGGAATCTCCAGTTTCTGCAGAGCTTCTGTCGTCTTCTGTGTCGGACGTACTACGTCGATCAGACGCTTGTGGGTACGGCGCTCGAACTGCTCACGGCTATCCTTGTACTTGTGTGTTGCACGCAGGATGGTAATAATCTCCTTATCAGTCGGGAGCGGGATCGGACCTGACACCTGAGATCCACTTCTCTTTGCTGCTTCTACGATTTTCGCTGCAGCCGCATCTACTGTTGCGTGCTCATAACCCTTGATCTTGATTCTGATTTTCTCGTTGACTGCCATTATTTTCGCCTCCTTTTCACATTAGGCGTCGGATTATTTCTCCTTCAGGATCTTCCACGGTGCCGGGTGTTTCCACCCGCATCTCGTAAAAAAGCTCGGAAACCATATGATTCCGAGCCAGCACAAACAGCAGTACAAAACCCGGCACAACGCTTGTTATGCCGTTCCTTTTGTACACATACTGTGTTGTTATCCTGATTCGCCCGGTTTTAAATCGGACATACTCCATGAAAATTCCCCGACATACCGCCGGCAACCTTTCATTTCATCGCATATCTATTGCAATCACGCCTGTTTATTATAGCATGCGGAATGAAGAATTGCAAGTGTTTCGGCATATCTTCTTCCAAAATTTATGTAAATTTTTTGTGAACTGCAAAATCATCCAATGCATTTTACATTTGAATCGTATCTGCGTTTCATATTTATCGCATACCTATTATAATATCACCATTACTACATACAATCTGCCGACACTTATATTTGAAGGTGCATGAAAAGCACGACAGTTTGTTTGAATTCGTGTTTCCTTTTCATTTTCATAATCTCTGTAATGCAAAGAGGCTGCCGCAGTTTTTCTGCAACAGCCTCTTTTATATATAAAAGGAAATAGGTTTATTCTTTTATGTCTCAGAAATTTCTCAGCCCATTACTACTTCTACAGTATGATGCTTTCCGTCACCGAATACCGGCAGCACATTGCCTTCAATCGCCTTACCATCAACAGTAACAGACACCACGCCCTTGCAAACATGGTTCGGATTCTTCACCGTCACATCGTACACATCACCACGGAAAGCTCTGGATACAGTAAAGCCATCCCATTCATGCGGAATCGACGGATCAATCTTCAGTCCATCCCAATCCGGAATTACACCCAGAATATACTGAGATACTGCTACAAAATTCCATGCTGCTGTACCAGTCAGCCAGCTGTTCTTTGCTTCACCGTGACGCTTTGCATCCTTGCCTGCGATCATCTGTGCATATACGTACGGTTCAGTACGATGCAGGTCAGAATACTTTTCTTCTCTATAAGCCGGTGCAATCTTGCTGTAATACTCAAACGCCTTGTCGCCGTGTCCTACAAAAGCCTCCGCACAAATAATCCATGCGTTGTTATGGCAGAAAATACCTGCATTTTCCTTATAACCGCCCGGATAGGTAGAAATTTCACCATATTGAATATAGTACTTGGTGAACGCCGGCTGATTTAGTACCAGACCATGCTGTGAATTAAGCCACTTATCCACGCTTTCCAATGCTTTCAGGTCAGCGCCGGTTTCCTTGCCGCAGCCGCCCATAACGGCAAATCCCTGGGGTTCGATGAAGATCTTACCTTCTTCGCATTCGTGAGAACCCATTTTTTTGCCAAAGTCATCATAAGCACGCAGGAACCATTCGCCGTCCCAGCCATATTCCATGATATTTTTCTTCATCTCATCGACAGCAGCCTGTGCCTTTGCAGCACCTGCCTCATCGCCCTTCTTCTTGCAGAGCGCCACATATTCCGGTCCAACATATGTAAACAATGCTGCTACCATGATTGATTCTGCAATCTTGGAATACTTCTCTTCGCCATACTTCGGAGAAGTCGAGGTCTGGAAAGACTCGCCCGGTTCATCCGAGAAACATGACAGATTGATACAGTCGTTCCAGTCAGCACGCATTGCCAGCGGCAAACCATGAGGACCGACATTTTCTGTCACATGATAAAAACTCTTTTCCAGGTGATCCATCATTGTTTTTGCTTTCGCACTGTCGTTATCATACGGCACCATTTCATCCAGGATACTATAGTCGCCGGTTTCCTTGATATAAGCCGCAACAGAGAGGATCATCCACAGCGGATCATCAGAGAAGTCACCGCCGATCTCATTATTGCCCTTCTTGGTCAAAGGCTGATACTGGTGATAGCATCCGCCATCTTCCAACTGTGTAGAAGCCAAATCGATTAGACGTTCTCTTGCGCGATCTGGAATCTGATGTACAAAGCCCAGAAGATCTTGGTTGGAATCACGGAAGCCCATGCCACGACCAATACCGCTTTCAAAATAAGATGCAGAACGGGACATATTAAAAGTCACCATACACTGATACTGATTCCAGATATTTACCATGCGGTTCATTTTATCATCAGGTGTTTTCACACTGTACTTGGACAATAGTTCATTCCACGTTGCCTTCAATTCTGCCAGAGCAGCATCCACCTTTTCAGGTGTATTATACTGTTCCATCATCGCATATGCTCGGGACTTATTCATAGTACCGTCAGCATTCCATTTTTCTTCCTTTGGATTTTCTACATAGCCCAAAATGAAAATGAGCTGTTTAGATTCGCCCGGCGCCAACGTAATCTCTTTATAGTGAGAAGCGATCGGCGACCAGCCATCAGCCACAGAATCAGATGCTTTGCCGGCAGCTACTACCTGTGGATTTTCAAAGCCATTGTATAGTCCTAGGAAACTCTCGCGATCGGTATCATAGCCGTCTATGGTGTCATTTACAGTATAAAATGCAAAGTGATTGCGGCGGTCTCTGTATTCGGTTTTGTGGAAGATCGCAGAGCCTTCGATCTCAACTGTACCGGTATTATAGTTTCTCTGGAAGTTGGTAGAGTCATCTTGTGCATCCCACAGACACCACTCAATAAAGGAGAACAGCTTGATCGTCTTTGGCTCACTGCCTTCATTCTTGAGAACAAGGCTCTGGATCTCGCCGTTATAATTCTGCGGTACAAAGAAAGTTACTTCCGCGGAAATATCATTCTTTTTCCCGGAAATGATCGTGTAACCCATACCATGACGGCATGTATATGCATCCAGTTCTGTCTTTACCGGAGACCAACCCGGAGACCAAACGGTTTCACCGTCCTTGATATAGAAATAACGCCCGCCCATATCCACTGGTACATTGTTATAGCGATAGCGGGTGATACGGCGCAGACGAGCGTCTTTATAAAAATGATAGCCGCCTGCAGTGTTAGAGATCAGAGAGAAGAACTCCTGTGTACCCAGATAGTTGATCCACGGATACGGGGTCTTCGGATTCTGAATGACGTATTCCTTGTTTGCGTCGTCAAAATAGCCAAACTTCATGGGAGAAACTCCTTTTCCAATAGAATATATCAGAAATCACGTCATCCATCATGCCAGAAAGCTGGTACATCTTTTTTGCAGCATAATTTTGTTTAACCGCAAACATTCCCCTGTCATGCAGCCACATATCTGCGGCACATAGATGCACCGGATGAAATCCGTGTTTCCATTATGAAAATGACTCGTCCGCCAAATCTCCGCAACTGCATTCTTCGCGTTTTCATCTTTGTCAGACGATACTTTTATTATAACATAGTCATTTTCAAATTACAAGTGCTTTTTGACAATTTTTCGGTAAAATCTAGGAACCTGTTTTACAAATCTGTCCCATCGCATGCCATACAGTACCGCCCTTGTTTCCATTTGATTACTCAGTAAACGACACTTGCAGATCGCCCATATCCTGTGATACAACAATCGTATTCTTTGCACCTGCTCCATATGACTTTGGAAGAACGGCATATTCTTCTCTGCATCCTTTCAGATACAGTGATACGTCTCCCATGTCAACCGTAACACTGCTATCTCCCAGCAATGACGCCTTCTGCACCGCCAGATCCCCTGCGTCCAGTTCCATCTTCGTGTGGTACAATGTACTGTCCCGTATAATCAAATCACCCATATCCAATGTCAGCTGATTCTGACTATTATCTTCTTTGCGAATCTGCTGTGCAGATGCCAATGTCACATCTCCCATATCCGAATCCAGTTCAAGTGTTCCGAAACGAAGGTTCGTCGACGTCATATCCCCCATCTGAAGTTCCACACTGCACAGCCGATCTACCTGTGTATTCCGCAGTGTCACATCACCGCAGTGATCCGTCAGCTGCAGCATTCCGGCAATAGAAATATCCGTCATCGTCACATCACCCAAATCGGCATCCACCGTACATGCGGTAGCATCCACCTGCTCCAACGTCACATCTCCGCACTGACTGTCTACTGAAACAGTACTGCCTGAAAAATCAGTAATGCGGCAGTCACCCAGTTCCACTGCAGCTCCCAGCATCTGATACGACTGTGCCGGCAATGTCACCACAATTTCTCCACTCGGCATCTTCAAAAAAGGATTCAGCTGGATATGGCTGCGTATCCACCATTTCCAATCGGTTGCTTCACCCACATCATACTGAATGCGAAGCATCTCCTCTTCCAATGTTACCGAATAATGAGACACGCTGATATTTTTTGCCTCCACCGAAAACGTATCTCCCTGCTGCACCGTCACAGCAGCATCACTGCTTTCAATGAATATTCCACGAATTTTACCGGAAGGTGCATCCGTTCGATCCGTCAAATCAAGTCCGGAAATCAGTTGCTCTGTCCGCGCCATACTGACTGCAATACCAATACCGCTTAGCAATATACCGGCTGCCAAAACAATTGCTCCCACTGCTACTATACGATATTTCATATTTATCTCTCCTTTTTGTGATCATAACACTAGATGCCATATGGCTTTACAAAGCCATAGCGTACCTTTTGCAATCCATCCGCAAAGTTTCCAGATAGGTCGCCACAGCAGCAGCAATAAACCAACGCACACCAAACTGCCGCCGATTCCCAAAAATATCTGCCCTGCATCGCCCCATGCCAATAACAAAATCACACCGGCAGCCAGAAATGCCAGCGCACTTGCTCCCAGTCCCAGCAAAATCGCAAGTAGGCTAATGCAAACTGTCAATGCCACCGAAAAAAATGCGATCCCCAGAGAAAACCAGATGGGAAACGTTACAACTATGGCAAAAATCCATAGCGCTTTATGAAAATGATACTGTGTCTGTAACGGTGACGCCGTTGGCGCAGTCTGTACTCCATTTTCCTGTAAAAGCCGTGCTGCCAGTGCCTCGGGAGTCCCTAGATTCTGACGTTCTTCCTCGCTCGCCTCCTGCAAAAATTCTCCGTAGTACGCCAGTGCTTCGTGCCGCTCTTCCGTCGACATGGCTCCCAGTGCTGCTTCCAATCGTCTCATATATTCCTGTGGTGTCATCCTTTTTCTACTCCTCTCCCATAAAGTAATCGACCTGTCTCTTATAATTTTGCCACTCCTGCCGATACTGCAACAGCTGCGATTTCCCTGCCGGCGTAATCTGATAATAACGACGATTTCGTCCCTGATACGGCTTGTCATATGTCACCAAACTTCCGTTCTTCTGCAATCGCCGAAGCACCGGATATAATGTGGACTCTGATATGATAAAATGTGCTTGAATATCCTTTGTAATTTGATAACCATAAGTATCCTTCTCCTCCAGTATCGCCAGCACAAGTCCATCCAGCAGTGCCGCTCCTACAGAAAATGCTCCCAAAATGTGTTCCCTCCTTCTTATGTTTTGTATAATACTATACGACATATAATATTATTGATGCAATAAGTATAGCACAAGAATCAAAAGGATATGAAAACATTCCCTGATTATTTTGTGAACTTTCTTCTATTTTTGCATGGAATAATACAAATTTTGATGCCTGCGGGACTATTAGTGAGAGGGGATGTTTTCCAGAGAGACATACGTGCCTCCCAAAACGCAGTCGATAAGACACCGTATCACTTTTACGAAAGGAGTCAACTATCATGGCAAACGCAACGGAATCCAAACGGCGGCAGATATTCTGCTGTCAGTACGCCAGACTAGGCGATGTGGCAGAGGCAGCACGGCTTGCAGGATATACGGCCGAAGCGGCGGCAACAGAGGGTGCCGCGCTTTTGCGGCATGCCGGCTGCCGCAGGATGGTGGAGATGTATCGTGGAATTTTTCAGGAAAACCCGTCGGCAATGGTACGTGCAGGGCTGGAACGACTTGCCTTCGGACGAACCAACGATGCCATCCAGCTTGTACTGACAGAACAGCCGCCCTCGGCAGAGATACTGCAGAAACTGGATTTATTTTCAGTTTCCTCTATCAAGCGGGACAAAAGCGGCGGCATGGAAATCCACTTCTTTGACCGTCTGAAAGCACTGACATCTCTGTATGAATACAGCGGTGATGCAGACGGCAAAGCAGCGGCACATGCACTATTATCGGCACTTTCCGGCAGAACGGAGGGCGACAGCGATGCTGTTTAGTACATTTTCACGCCGGCAAAAGCTTGCCATGACATGGTGGAGTCGACCGTCCTGCCTACAATATGACGCTATCATCTGCGACGGTGCAGTACGCTCCGGCAAAACACTCTCTATGTCCATTGGTTTTGTCAGTTGGGCGATGACCTGTTTTCAGGGCGGCAGCTTTGCGATGTGCGGAAAAACGGTCACCGCACTAAAACGCAATGTGATGACGCCTCTTCTGTCGCTTCTGGGAAATCTGGGATTTACCTGTCTGGAAAAAGTCAGCAAGAATTATGTGGATATCACGCTCTCCGGCGTCACCAATCGATTCTACCTCTTTGGCGGAAAGGATGAAAGCTCTGCCTCACTCATTCAAGGCATGACACTCTGCGGTGTTTTTCTGGATGAAGTGGCACTGATGCCACGTTCGTTTGTGGAACAAGCGCTCGCACGATGCAGCGTCTCCGGTGCCCGTCTGTGGTTCAACTGCAATCCAAGCCATCCGGGACACTGGTTCTATCGGGAGTGGATCCAGAAAGCAAAACAAAAACATGCTCTCTACGTCCATTTTACGATGGAAGACAATCCCTCTCTCTCTAAGCGGGTACGCCAGCGCTATGCTCGGCTGTACAGCGGCGCCTTTTATGACCGATTCATTCTAGGAAAATGGACAGCCGCCGACGGTCTGGTTTACCCGATGTTCTCCGAATCCCGTCATATTATTTCAGACAACGCCGTGCCGCCCTGTGACGGGTACTGGATCTCCTGCGACTACGGCACCGTCAATCCCTCTTCCTTCGGATTGTGGGGGCACTGCGACGGTACGTACTACCGGCTGAAAGAATACTATTTTGACGCCAGAACCGAAGGAGAACGGCGCACCGATGAAGAACACTATGCTGCACTAGAACAGCTAGCCGGCGAATATCCCATTTCCTGCATTGTTGCGGATCCTTCCGCTGCAAGCTTTATCGCCTGCATCCGCAGCCATGGCAGATTTCGGGTCATTCCCGCCGACAACGATGTCAATGCCGGCATTCAACAGGTGAGCACCTTACTCCAACAAGATAAACTTCGGTTCAGCGAATCCTGCCGGGATATCCGGCGTGAATTCAGCTTGTACTGCTGGAATGATTCCATTCACGGAGACGCCCCCAAAAAAGAACACGACCACGCCATGGATGATTTGCGTTATTTCGTCCGCACCATTGTATGCCGCAACATGCAGGACGCATTTTTCGCAGTCTCTGCGGCAAGGAGGTGAATTGTCAATGGGATTATTTCCCAGGAAAAAGAAACCCGTCTCTTCCGGCACAATTCTCCAGAGTGTACCCCGCAGTGCCGAACGCTATGCAGTATCGGACAATGCCGGTATACAACGGCTTTATGGAGACCTGCGCCGTGCCGTTCCTGTAATCGACGCTGCCATCGGTAAGATTGTGCGGCTGACTGGAAAATTTCGGCTGACAAGCACCGACCGTTTTATGCAGTCTCAGCTGGACGAATTTGTACGAGAGGTTCCCGTAGGGCTCACCGGACAGTCTCTGCAATGTTTTGCCGACAGCTTTCTGGACAGCATGCTCACATTTGGAAATGCTCTGGGGGAAATGCTGGTAGACCCACGCACCGGCATGTTCCTAGGGCTTCAGACGGCACCGCCGGATACGATTCGCATTCGTCCAGGAAAAAATGCATTGGAACGAGAATTATGGCTTAGAGGCAGTCAGGATTCGCAGGACGTTCGCATTACCAGACCAGAACGAATCCTGTTTTCGGCGTTAAATCCACCGCCCGGCAGTATCTATGGTGTATCTGTCCTACATGGTCTGCCAGCGCTAAGCCGTATCCTCCTTCGTATCTACGAATGCATTGGACAGAATTATGACCGCATGGGTAATGTTCGCTATGCCGTTACATACCGCCCCGGAGGTGATCCGGCAGAACGTGCCTATGCCGGCGACAGAGCCAGACAGATTGCCCGAGAATGGAGCGAAGGTATGCGAGCCAGTCTCCACGGAGAAGTGCGGGATTTCATCTGTGCCGGCGATGTGGACATCCGCGTCATCGGTGCCGACAATGCACTGCTGGACACTGAAGTCCCCGTGCGGCAGCTTCTGGAACAGCTAATTGCCAAACTCTCTATTCCCCCATTTCTTTTGGGGCTCAACTGGTCTTCTACCGAACGAATGAGCACCCAGCAGGCGGACATTCTGACCTCAGAACTTGAATATTATCGGAGACTGCTCGAACCGGTGCTCTGCACAATCGGCACAGCATTTCTGCGGCTTGCCGGTTCCTCCGGAGAAATCGCTGTGGAATGGGAAAATATTAACCTCCAAGATGAGACCGAACGGGCACAAGCTCGTCTCTGGAATGCACAGGCTGCCCAGATCGAACAGCAACTGGATTCGACAGCATCTGCCCCGGCATTACCGCAGCATACCAAAAGCAGCATAGAAAAAAGTACACATTTTGCGTGCTGATTTTTCAATGCTGCATTGTATAAAGAAAGGAAGTATGAATATGTACAAAAATCTCAAACTGGAAAAAGGTATGTACCATATCACGGGCAAAAGTTTCACCGAAGTGCTGGAGAGTATGGATCCCTCCAGTGCCTATGCGGATACTCCTCTTGCCGGACTGGATGCCTACGAACGTCAACTCAAACGTTTTGACATCCATGTCAGCGGCGTGCACTGCGACCGTGTAGAAAAATTTTTCTCCACCACCGACAGTGCCGTATTGTTCCCCGAATTTATCCGACGTGCCATTCGCAGCGGTGTGGAACAGTCCATTCTCTCTGACATTACTGCCGTGCACTCTACGTGCGAATGTGGAGAATATCAACCGGCTGTCTTCTCAGACAATACTGCCTATGGCACTGCTGTTACACAGGGGAACAGTCTGCCAACTGCTTCTTATCTGGAATCTTCTTCTACTACACAACTTGACAAATACGGTCGTTCGATTCACGCTTCCTATGAAGCGGTACGTCGCCAGCGTTTAGACGGATTCAGCGTCCTGCTGCGCACCGTAGGCATCCGTTTGGCAAACGCCCTACTGCTCAAAGCCATCAGCACGCTCGAAGCTACCTCTGGTTCTCTCATTGATGCCGCCGCCACAGGCACCGTTGCCTACGCCGATCTGACTGCTCTGTACGGCGAATTCAGCAACTATGACATGACACATATTCTGGCAACACCCTCCGTTGCCGCCATGATCATGGCACTGGATCAGATGAAGGAAATGGCATCGACACAACCTAGTTCTATTCTGCTGCCCTTTGGCTCTAAGCTATGCAAATGTGCCGGTATGTCTGCCGATTATATCATCGGTCTAGACAGTCGTTTTGGGTTGGAAATGATCACCGGCGGTGATCTGCTCCTGGAAACCGACAAACTGATTGACAGCCAATTGGATGTTATCACTGTATCCATTCGCGTGGCATTCCGCACTTTGCTGACAGATGCTGTCCATGTACTGAGTCTATAATATTCTTCTACCCCGACAATAAGAACATCTATTACAGCACTGCTGTCGTTTCAGGAAAGGAGTTTTGATCCTGTGATATCTTATTCCGGACGGCCACCGCCGTCCTTTTTTGCAGCAAAAATTTTGTTTTTACCCTTATACCCAAAAGGAGCGTATTTGTATGATGGAAGACTTACAAACCAATCAAACTCCCTGCAAAACAGAAAGCACCGTCACACTGGATATGGATCAACTCGAAAAACTCAATCAATTTACCAGACGGCGCCTCTCTCCGGAGGAAGTATTTCTATTTGATGTCCGTCTATGCGACAACGAAATCGACAGAGACGGCGAAAGATTTTCCCGCAAGGCATTAGAAGAACTGCAAGTCCTCTTTGTGGGAAAAACCGGTATCTTCGACCACAATCCCAAAGGCGAAAATCAGACGGCTCGTCTTTATGCTGCTGAAGTGGTAACCGATCCTGCCAGACAGACTTCTGCCGGCGAGCCGTACACCTATTTAAAAGGGCACGCCTATATGGTTCGTACCGATGCCAACCGGGATCTGATTCGTGAAATTGACGGCGGTATTAAAAAAGAAGTGAGCATCTCCTGTTCAGCCGGTTCCCAGATCTGTTCCATTTGCGGCTGTGACAGACGCAAAAAATCTTGTACCCATCAAATCGGACACCGGTACGGCAGCCAGATTTGTCACTATATTCTGGGGAACATCACTGACGCCTATGAATGGAGTTTTGTTGCTGTTCCTGCCCAACGGGAAGCAGGCGTCACCAAACAATTTTCCTCCGGTAACGATGACAAACGCTGCAAAATGCTTGAAATGCAGCTAGAAGCAAAAAATGCATTGCTGGAACAAGTGACTAACGCGATCCGGCAGGACATTACTCGTCTGCGGTATCTCTTGGACGGAACAGCACAGCAGGATGCCGTTTCTGCCGCCGCTGACCGTATGACACTGGAAGAATTGCTTGCATTTCAGAAAACCCTGCGCACCAGACAAAAAAGCCTGTGTGTTTCGCAGCTGCAGCCGCCGTCCCAACACAGCAGTGAAAACCAAGACTTTTGTATATAATTTTTTCTGAAAGGAGAATATTTATGAATTCTCAACAAATTGCCCTGTTATTCGGACTATTCGCCGGAGAAGATGTACTGGCGGAAACATATGCCTCTATCTTGGAAATGGCACAGCAGGAGGTTCGCCAAATGCTGTTGGACGATACGGACGATACCGACGCCAGACTTTCCTATCTAGCAGCCGCTGTGGCATTTTTGCGGTATATTGAAATTACCGCCGCCAGAGACAGAGCCGCCTGTACCTTTGCCGGCACCATTGCGCAGAACACGGACGCCGCCCAAAAACTAAATTTTGCACGCTGTCTGGTACAATCCTACCAAGGACTTTGCCGCAGTCTCCTCAAAGATGAAACCTTCGTCTTTGCTGCTGTTTAAATTTTAGGAGGTGTTTGCTCCTTGATCACTGTTATTCTTAAGGATTTGAAAGCCGCCCTAGAAAATCGTGTCTCGTGGCCCGTATATTACGCTTTTGACAGCACGCCTTTTGCTGAACGTGCAGACTGGTTTCTCACCTTGGACATTCACTCCACTAAACTTCAAACTCCTTTTCTAAACAATCAATATCTATTTTATCCTTTTTTGCTTCAACCCCAAATTACCCTTTTGGCACCAAAGGAAACAGATGCACTTGTGCTCCAAAACAGCTTCTGCTCTTCTGTTCTTTCCGGTATGTTCTCCTCCGGCTGTTCCATTGACTGCCTGCAGCTCGATCCCCTGACAATTGCAAAACCACTGCAAAAATCTGCCGTTTCCGGTATTTTTTCTTTATACGGCATTGCACGGATGACCAAACGAGAGGAGGCGGGCATTCTCTCATGAGTGCATATTTTCATACCGTTCCTCCAAGAAGTTTTCACATCACCATTGATACTTTAGACTTTCATGCCCAGTCATGGTGCCTCTCTGCCGCATGCACCCATGCAGAACAAGGCAGCGTCACCGGCAGCCGGTACATGACAAATTCCTTCTGCAAAACCAGAACACTACACCTTAAAGGCAGCTTTTTCTTTCTAGACGACCCCGCTGAAGTCCTTATTCCCCTTGATGATATTCTTTACAACAAGGTTCGCTTTGCCTTTACTCTACGGGGCATCCGCTGTTTCGCCGCCTCTCTTGTGGGCTATACCATTTCCGAAGAAGCAACCCGTGGTACACTTTCTTGTGAGTTGGATATTCTCATCTCTTCTCCTCTCACGAAAGTACCTGATGAAACAGAACCTGACACTGGAACAGAAACAACAATACAGACGGAGGCGGCGAAAATCGTATGAGTACACTAAAACTATGTTTCATCACCAAATCCGGACAAGTCACCGTAAGCGAAGGCATTGCCACCTTTCGGTTGGACAAGCAGGTTTACACACCCTACAGTCTTTTTTCCGGAACAGCTTACGGCACCTTCTCGCCGGAGACTTTCCGAGACATCTACCGAATACAATTCCGCATTGATGACGAGGAGATGCATCTGGGTACGGTAGATTCCTTTTGTTTGATACAGGAAAAAGGAGTCACCTGCCTCCGATTTTCATCCCGTGGACTTACCGCCATGCTCATGCACAATCAGTTGGAACCGGGTCTGCACAGCGCCACATCTCTGGACAGTCTGATGGAAAATTTTATCCAGCTTCCTTCAGAAATTACCTGGGAGCGAAATACAGACACCAGCAACTACCTTTTTGTGAAGGACAACGCCAGTATGTGGGATGGCATTGTTCATCTGACATACAAGCTCTGCCAACGATACCCCTTTATCTGTCACGCCAACGAAATCCGCATGCATCTGCCTACTTCATACCACACCTATTCTCTCCAAGCAAATTCTCTTCTGCGCATGGGCATCACCGCCAACCATTCCTGCATTTACAGCGATTATTACATGGCGGATGCAGACGGTACTTACGGAAAATTCCATCAAACCGATGCGACAGCCGTTTCTTACGGCATCGTCCGTACCAAGCATCTTCCGCTGGACAGACAGTATCTCTATGACCCTGACCAAGCTCTGATCTACCGCCAAAAATTTGCCGAACGCGGCTTATTCTCCTATTATTTCGACTGTCCCGGTGCAGTCCCAGCAATTCTTGGAGACCGGCTGACCTATGGTACCCTAGTACAAAATGCTCCAATTACCCACATCTGCATGACGGGGAATCAGAGCGGCATCCGTACTCGTCTAGAAGCATATGAAGACGCCTTTTTTTCTTCCTCTGACCAATCCTGATTTCTTATCGTTACAAAGAAATTTTATAAGGCAATACCACACATAACATGCAGAAAAACGCATTTTGTGTGGTATTGCCTTTTCTTTTTATCCACAGCAGTGTAAATAGATGCACCATGCTCGTACGGTATTGCCTTATCAAATAACGCACAGATTAAAAAACAAAAAGCCATTGCATTTTGTATGCAACAGCCCTTCTTCATGCAATCGGCATTTTTCTCCGACAATGCACCTATTCTATGATCTCTGAAAATTCCAATGTCTTTGCAATCGCACGAATCTCTGTACCTTTCCCAAGGGATGAAGAAAACGCAGTAGCAGCACCTGCCGCCGCCCCTAAATGCAGTGCCGATTGATACGTTTTTGTCTCCAGCCACCCTGTCAAAAATCCGGCTATCATAGAATCTCCTGCACCTACCGCATGAACAACCGTGCCCTTCGCCGGTGCTTGATAATACACATTACCATCTGCTGCACAAAGTACCGCTCCTTTTCCGGACATAGAAACCAGCACGTTCTGTGCACCCTGTTCCAAAAGCTTTCTGCCATATACCGCTGCCTGCTCCCGTGTAGTCACTGATACGCCGAACAATGCCCCCAATTCATGGTGATTTGGCTTAATCAGAAACGGGTGATGTGCCAGTGTATGGATCAACTGTTCCCCAAACGCATCTACCACTGACAGAATCTTCTTTTTTTCCATCTTTGCCAACCAATCACTATATACCGTTTGTCCCATTGAATCCGGAACGCTCCCTGCCAGCACCAGTACATCGCCGTCCTGAAGTGCGTCCAGTTGCTGTTCTAACGACTGCCTGGCATCGACTGTGATCTCCGGTCCCGGCGCGTTGAGTTCTGTGGTCGTCTCTCCGCCTTGCAATTTCACATTAATCCGCGAACACCCCTCCGTCAACTGCACAAACGCACACCGACAGCCCTGCCGCTCCATACACAGTCGAATCTCATCTCCTACAAAACCAGCTACAAAGCCTAGCGCCGTATTGTCCTGTCCCAACTCGTGCAGCACCGCCGACACATTCAGCCCCTTTCCGCCTGCAAGCACTCCCGTTCGACGGGCTCGATTGGTCTTGCCAATCCGCAGCTGCTCCAGTTCCATGCGATAATCCAGCGATGGATTACAAGTTACAGTATAGATCATTCTTGTTTCACTCCCATGTTATCTCCTTTGTACTCAGATTGGCTACTGGTATTCCCTTTTTCTTTGCCATACGCACCGTCTGCCCCGTTCCAGTTCGCGCGGCATTCTGCCGGAAATAGCAAATGCAGCAATCTGCCGCATCTACCAAACGCTGATTCCGCTCCCGCATACAGTTTTTATGATGCACCATACTGATGATTACCCGACTGTCTGCACGCTCATACACTTGATAATATAATCTTTTTTGCAGTTCAGTATAATACATCACCTGTTCCTCAGGCGGACAGGGCAGCACCAGGTGCAAATGAATGTCGGGATATTGTTCCCGCAGTTCCAGTACCACCATACCGCAATAGGTATCCCAGCCGACCGCACCACCACAGTAGAATTCAGAAAACCCCTCTGTTATCGCCGTACGCAGGATACGACGCAGTTTTTCCAAAAGCGTGTGCACTTCTGACATGGCGATTTGCCGATGCCCCGTGAAACAAATGGCTTTTCCCATATCCCCCTCTTTCTCCCCTTTCCATTTCTACAACATTTCTCTGTATTGTTACAAGATGCCAAATCATCTCTATGCTTTGGCTGTCTCTCGTTTTCGGCTTCGCACAATAGCGATTCCCGTCAGCACAAGTCCTATCACAAAAAGTATGATACCGATGCCCAGCAACAGATACAGCAAATGATACATCGTACCGGTAAACACCGCATACACCGCCGCATCTTTCAAAGCAAAACGAGAAATATATCCGCCTGCCCAGACCACCAATGAAGGCACTGTCAGCAGCACCCCTGCCGCAAACAGACCCATACCGGCAAAGTACATCCGGTGCAGCAGCAACAGTAATACTGCTGTCAGCACGCCGCAGCCAATCAGACCGATCCAAACTTGAAATGTTCCCAGATTGAGGAACTTTTGAAGTATGCCCGCACGATACATCGTATTTAAATGGAATACATCTATTGCACTGTTAACAGTTTTCTCGGCATCAGAAATGGTCTCTTCCAGTTTCTCAGTATAGGTTTCATCTTTTGCATATGCATTTTCCTCAGCATAAGTTTCAAAATATGTGGTAATAGACTCTTGCAATGCAGTAAAATCAATGGCATCGGACGTTTTATTCAAGGAGTAATTCTCCTTCACATAAGTTTTCATTGCCGTTTCAAGCCATTCCTCTGTCAGCACATCCATGTATACTTCTGATGGCACCGCTGTAGTATGATATGCAAGCGCATATTTCTGCTGCAAAGCGTCATGCACTTTTTTTGCAGCATCCTGCTTGTCTATCTGTGACAACAGCAAAGTCGGAGAATGCAGTACATATGCACCTATGCCGAAGCCAACTGTACCCAAAATTGTAAACGTCAGCAAAATACTGAAAACAATTCGTAAAAGTAATCTTCCAACACCCTGCTTGGTTGTTTTGGCTGCACTCATGATACCGTCGTCCCCCCTTCTGTCGTCTGCTGGGTCATCTGCGTATCTGCATCAATATAGTATGCACGATCTGTCAGCTTGCAAACAACGCCCACACGTTTTTTAGAAGAGCCAAAAAGCTGCATTTCACAGGTATACATCGTCAATCGGTCATCTTCCGTTTTTTTGAGGTAGGATTTATCGGAGGCATCAAATGCAATTTCTTCAGTTACTTCGTAAGTAAATTTCCCATAACTGGTATAAACCGTTACAATTTCTCCTGTTTGCAGGTCATCCAGACGCTGGAAAAACGTATTGACGTGAGCGCTTACCACAGAGTTCCCTGCACTGCCAAATGCCGCAGACGCCGGTGTCTGACAGGCGCCTCTTTCCAACAGTTCTGCACCGCCGCCCCAATACACCGGTGCATATAATTCGATAGATTTTGCCTCGATAATCGCATACTGACTCCCATATCTGGGAATTACAGCCGCACCCTCGGTACTGGTTTCGCCGTCATAATCCGTGTCAATTTCCGTTTCCACAATCTGAAGTCCGGGCGTACCGCCGGAGACGGTACTAGTACCGCTGCTGTCCATAAATGCCACACGAAGATAAGTCTGTACTTTTTCAAAAGGACGTATGCCGCAAAGCAACACAATTCCGGCACACAAAAACGTCACCAGAACAGGCAGCAATATCTGTGCTATCAACGGCAGATTTCCTCTATTTTCTGCAAATTTTCTCATGTAGTCTTCCTCACTGTTTTCTTCCGCTGCGATACACCAGTACTCCAATGCCGGCTGCTGCCAACAGAATTGCACTGCCACCTGCCAGAATCGGCACAGTATATGGAATACCTGTTTCTTCTACCGTATTTCCAAATGTGGTGACATCAATCAAGTTGCCGTTCGCATCCCGTGCACTGATGGCAATACCATCCTCCGACACGGTATCCACGGAAAAGCTAACGTCAAATGCATCACCTATGTCGATGAGACTGGAGATAATACTGAGCTGTTTATCCGTATCCAGTTCCTTCAGAAAACTATTACGTTCCTCATTGCTCATCTGGTTGATAAACTCCGTACGTTCTTTTTCCGGCAAGCTGTTGATATACGATACTTTATCTTTCAGAGGCATCTGAATAAACTCTTGTTCCGTCGGACGCGTTGATGTTGTTATACTCTGCGTCCCATTTTCTGTTGCCTGATTGGCAGATGTTGTGGTACCAGATGTTCCGTTTCCTGCCGCCTGATCCACAGTATCTTGGATCGCCTGATCCCGTTCTGCCGCCCACTGATCAAGCAATTCGATCGCCTGATCGCACTGTTCCGACGTATACGTACCGCCGCCATACTGATTAATACACTGCTGTATCTGCGATTCCGGTAATCCAACAGCATACGCATGTGCAATGACATCGTTGACTGTTGTTGCCGATACTGTAAACGCACCTGTTCCAATTGCTGTAATTACACATGCCGCACCAAGCAATCCAAACAGTTTCTTCTGATAATATTTCATAAAAATATCCTTTCTTTCTATTGGCACCGATGGGCAAACCTGTCCACCGATACACATTCGGAAACGTTCTTCTGCGTCATTACCGCACAAAACCTGTCTTATCGGCGGATTCACGCATTGAGATTGATTTGCCGTTCCTGCGGACACTCGTCTCATATACCTCCCGCAAGCCGGCTCCTTTTTCTCTAATTATACAAGATGTTCCCCGAAAAATCAAGTGGTACGCTTTGGAATTTCAGGGCTTTGACAGAATTGGCGCAGCATACAAAAATCCACCATCTTTTGTTTTATAATCCTACAAGAAAGCGGCTTTCCACAATTATTCCCGTTTTCCACAATAAGGTTGATCCAACTTCGGCAGAAAAGAATCGACATGAAATTATATTCCTAAAAGAAAAAAGGAGAACGGTCTGATGCGTTCTCCCTCAAAATACTCTAGCATTGCTTTTCCTCTTTTTTGTACACCAAACGACAAACAAAAACGGCATTTCTTGACTTTTCGCCAAAACCGTGCAGTCAAAATGCCTCTCGATTTTCGGTTTCGTATACAGATTTTTTCTTTACGGCAATGCCGCACATTCTCTGTGTAATACTGTCTTATGTCTTATTTCCTAGAAGGCATCATTCTTGATAAAGCTCCGGCAAGTCCCGAAAGCGGCATAGTCTGCAGCCAGATGCGTCCCGGGCCTTTGACAACTGTATTGAATAGACCTTCGCCGCCCAGCAGTACATTTCCCACACCTTTGACTGTTTCCACACTGAGTGAACATGTTGCCTCCATTGCCGCCAAATTCCCCGTGTCTATCAGCATCGACTGCCCAGGTGCCAGATCATACGAAACCAAACTGCCGTCGATCTCCAAGAAAAGTACACCGTTTCCGGAAAACTTCTGCATAAGAAATCCTTCACCGCCAAAAAATCCGCCAGCAATCCGCTTCTGAAAATACACTTCATAATTCACACCTGTCTCCGATGCCAAAAATGCCGACTTTTGGGCGATGATCTGCCGCTGTGCTGATACCTGCACCGGCATAATTTCTCCTGGTACCGCAGAAGCAAAAGCGATCATTCCTTGTGTATCTCCCTGACACGTATAAATGTTCTGAAACATCGATTCCCCTGTAAACGCACGGGAAAACATTTTTCCCAGTCCACCGCCCTTCGTCTGCATCTGTAAATTCGGCGTCATCCAACTCATGGCACCTTTTTGACAAATGACAGATTCCCCTGGGTTTAGTGTGAGAACGACAACCGGATATGGCTGTCCCTGAATCTGATACTGCATGTCATAACCTCCAATTATTATCTCTATATCATCCAAAAAAACCGGATACAATCCAGTCAATGACGATTTCATTATAGCATATTTCCCAGCACATTGCAAGAGATCATCCCTACTGGTTAGTGTCAAGCAAAAGTAGGCAAGAAATGATAAAACCATCAAAATGCATAAAATCAGAGGTTCAAATCCGTGAAAGGCTTGTAAGAAGAAATGCTTTTCAGCCATTTCAAATCGGAGGGAATGGAGATATTCTTGAC
>CASEVP010000021.1 GCA_949291345.1 uncultured Ruminococcus sp. | reverse complement strand
ATAGGGGATCATGCGGTAAATGTATCAGAATGGGTAATTTACGCTGTGACAGGTGACTATGTCAAATGAGAAAAAAGATGATTTCGCAATATATAAAGTCCTTCAGTAGTTAATTTGCGTTATTGGATAAGCTAGTGAAATGTATAGAAATTCGCTTTTGACTGCATCTGATGAAAGATCTTGAGATGCAAATTTTGTTTGATATTGTGTTACTAGAAAAACTTGACGAATTGGTGGATTCATGTTACTATAGGTGTAGGTAGTTTCTGCACACGCAGCAGTTTGTATTTGGAATGTTACTCATAAAGTCTGTTCAGCATCTGCTTACATACCATCTTATCAGCAATTTTTACGATTAAACTTTGCTAAAAATCCGTACATAAAAAGATATGGAACAGGTTTTAAGAAACATATAGTGCAGCATTGCTTGTGATTGTTGAAATCTGCCCACATACGCAGGTACCTGTGTGGGCAGATTTTTATCATATATGTCGGAATGCGTGAAAGAGGCGAAAAAATGATATATTTAATTGAAGACGATGATAGTATACGAGAATTGGTGATATACACATTACGGAGCACAGGAATGGATGCACAAGGTTTTTCTCTTCCTTCGGCGTTCTGGCGTGCAATGGCAGTATGTAAACCAGAATTGATTTTGTTAGATATCATGTTGCCTGAAGAGGATGGATTGGAGATTCTGAAAAAAATCCGCAAGGATAATGGTACAAAAGAAATACCAGTCATTATGTTGACGGCAAAGGGATCGGAATATGATCAGGTAATTGGCTTAGATTGCGGTGCGGATGACTATGTGGCGAAACCTTTTGGAATGATGGCATTGGTAGCAAGAATTAAGGCTGTGCTTCGGCGGTCGGAGAAACCATCTGAGGAAAAAGTGTTGAAGTTGGGGGAATTGATTGTCGATCCGACACGTCATGTTGTGCAGGCAGATGGAAAAAATGTCAGTTTGACCTTAAAGGAATTTGAATTGCTTTGTCTGCTGTTAGACAATCCAGGAGTAGTATTTACACGTGATCAGTTATTAAATCAAATCTGGGGGTATTCCTTTGACGGAGAAAGCCGTACTGTGGACGTACATGTACGACATTTGCGGCAAAAATTGGGGGATTGTGGAAAATATATTGAAACCATACGGGGGATCGGATATCGTTCAGGAGATGTACCAGAATGACAAAAAAAATTTTTTTCTCTACGATTACGGTTGTCATATCGGTTCTGCTGTTATGCGTTGCATTGATTACTGGTGTGCTGTATACACATTTTGAAAAAATGCGTATAGAACAGATGGAGATGACTGCCTCCTATTTGGTACAGGGCGTCGAAAATGAAGGAATTTCTTATTTTGATAATATCCGTGAAAATGATTGTCGTGTGACTTGGATTTCTGCAGATGGTACTGTAATATATGACAGCCGAACCGATGCCGCAAATATGGAAAATCATAAGGATCGTGAAGAAGTGCGTGAGGCATTGGAAAATACTTCAGGAATTAGCGTACGGGAATCGACGACATTTTCCGAAAAAACCATTTATTACGCTGTGCGTTTAAATGACGGTTCGGTGTTGCGGTTGTCCATGGCACATAGTTCCGTGTTTTTTTTGTTGGGCGGCATGCTGTCTCCTATCTTGTTCATCCTGTTGGTAGCAATGATTTTCTCTGCGATTTTGTCTTATCGTGTTTCTAGAAATATTGTGCGTCCGCTCAGTGAAATTGATCTGACGAATCCCGATCAAGTAGAAACATACGATGAGCTATCTCCGTTTTTACAGCGTATTGCAGCACAAAAACGTCAGATTGATGCCAACATGGCTGAGATACGGAAACAGCAGCACAAATTTACACAGATTACAGAAAACATGAGCGAAGGGTTGTTTTTTGTCGATAACAATTATCAGATTTTGTCATATAATAAAAGTGCAATGCAAATTTTCAACATCAATGTTAACGATGAACATCAGAACCTTCTTTCTATTAATCGCAGTGAGAGTTTTCGAAACGCTGTAGATGATGCGCTGCATGGGAAACACTCGCAGGAAATATTGAGGCTTGACGGGAGGATTTATCAGATTATTGCCAATGCAGTACAGCAGGAAAATTCTCAGGAATTGGTGGGGGCTGTTATTTTTATTCTTGATGTAACAGAACGAGAAGAACAAGAGCAGTACCGCCGAGAATTTACAGCAAATGTTTCGCATGAGTTAAAGACACCACTAACTTCGATTTCTGGAATTGCTGAAATCATTCGGAACGGTATTGTGAAACCGGAAGATATTCCCCATTTTGCCGGTAAAATATATGACGAATCTCAGCGCCTGGTAACTCTTATTGGTGATATCATTAAATTGTCACAGCTGGATGAAAATCAGATTCCGTTGGAACGAGAAACTGTTGATGTGTTAGATATTGCGAAAGATGTTTCACAGCAGTTGCAGGCAATTTCACAAAAAAATAGCGTGATCGTATCTGTAAAAGGTTCCCATGCGATAGTAATGGGGGTGCGTCAGGTTCTATATGAAATGGTGTATAATTTATGTGAAAATGCCGTAAAATATAACCGGAAGAATGGTCGGGTGTGGTTAACGGTCGATCAGTTGGAAGATGATGTGATTTTTTCTGTGAAGGATACTGGTATTGGAATACCGGTGGAAGATCAGAGCCGGGTATTTGAGCGATTTTATCGTGTGGATAAGAGCCATTCCAAAGCAGTAGGTGGAACAGGATTGGGCTTGTCTATTGTCAAGCACGGTGCAGCACTTCATCATGCAAAGATTTTTCTTCAAAGTGAAGTGGGAACAGGGACGCAGGTTACATTGATATTTCCCAGATACGCAGAAAATACGGGAAAATCCAATATAGAAACAGAAGGTGATATTGCAGCCATAAGCATCTGATAACTTTGCTTGTTAGCTGCTTTTTACGTGGTTTTGCTATGAAAATCAATGAATAGGAGGCATTGACAATGGAAAAATTGCTGCTAATTGGACTGCCGCAGACAGAAGAGGTGGAGAAAGTTGCAAAAAAACTGCGAATTCGTACTGTACAGGTCCTTCCAAGTCAGTACACGCAAAGCGTGGGAATGTTAGCAGGATATGCTTCAGCAGTGGCAACGGCAAAGATGGAAGCAGAAGAATTTATTCCTGAAGAAGGTTTACTGGTGATGTGCGGACTGAAAAATGCACATATGAATAAGTTATTGGAAGAATTGCGGCATAATGGGCTGCAAATTCCCTATAAAGCAGTGCTGACTACAACCAACTTAACTTGGAATGCGCTGCAGCTTGCCTATGAGCTGAAAAAAGAACATAAGGCAATGCATGGGCAAGAAAATTGATATCATACCAAGATGGGCTGTTGTACCTTTTATGATTGGTACAACAGCCCATTGTTTTTTATTTTAAGTTTTCAGGATGTATTTCAACAGTTTGTTTTAGATGCTTACGATTGTTTTAAAAGAAACTTTAGTAATGCTACTGCATCAGACAAATTGCAGATTTGATCCTGATTCATATCCATTGCCTTTTCATATGGTGTAGAATCGTAGGAATTCCACATCAGTAATTTTTGACGCATCATGGACAAATCAATGCCGTTTAACTTACCGTCACCGTTGACATCACCAGGCATTGTATCGTCAACCGATGTTGTAGTAGTGGTTGTGGTTGTGGTCAATGCAGTTGTTGCGGTAGTTTCCAGTGGTGTGACATCGTCAATGATGGCGTAATATGCTGGCTTTGCGGTGTAATCTGCATGGAATAGCAACGGCAGTCTGTCAGCTCTCCAGCTACTGTCATCCGTAACACCCCAAAAGATGACTGCGGAAATGGAATCTTTGTAGTCGACCAAGACGTCAAAAATGTCGCTATAATATTGTGCTTGTTTTTCCAATCCCTGATCGGAAGTGTCAGAAGTGGTGACATCCAGTTCTGTTATCTGAATGTCCAGACCTGTTGCGGCAAACTTTTCCAAAGCAGTTCTATAGGCAGAAGCGGATGGAAAGCTTACATCTAGATGCGACTGCATGCCGATACCATCAATGAGACCCTTTTCCTTCAAATCAAGTGCCATATTACAAATAGCATCTGTTTTGCTAGAAATATATTCATTGTAATCGTTGTAGTACAGCTTACAGCCTTCCGGCGCATATTCTCTTGCATACTGAAAAGCATACTCAATAAAAGAGTTGTCACCAAATACCTGAACCCATGCAGATTTTCCGCTGGATTCGTTGTTAGAACCAGGCTGGCGAGGTTGACCGTTATCTTCCCATGCTTCGTTCACCACGTCAAACGCATACAGATCCAAATTCGGAAACTGTGTGGTGAGCGCTTCCATATAGTTTTTGATATAGTTTTCTAGGCGTTGAATCATCTTTTCTTTGGAAACCCAATCGCCTTCATTGGTAAAGCCTTCTTTAAAAAACCAATCCGGCGTTTGGCTGTGCCATACTAAAGTATGACCTCTTACCGGAATGTTGTTATCCGAACAATATTGTAGAACATCTGCGCAGGATGAAAGATTGATCTGTGGATTGGTATCATCACCTGTTTCCGCAATATATGCCAATGTGGCATTTTGATCTAAGACATAGTCTGGTTTCATTTCATTGCCAATTGTAAAACTGCCGGAAAAGTGTTTTGATACAAGCTTCATCTGCGGTTTGGAAGCCAATGTGGACGGAGTAACTGCAGTGCCAATTTTAAAGTAACCGGAATATGTTTCACTTAGAGAAGGAATATCTTCGATTTCTACATCGGGTGCTTCAGCCAATATAAAATCATCCACATATACGGGAACTGTTGTATCGGAAGTTTCAAAATAAACATACTTGTTGGTAGAGCCAGATGGAAATGAAATTTTATTGGAAAATTCAGACCAATTGCTGCCGTCGTTATTTTGTGTTACAATATTGGAATAGATTGTTTTACCTTCTGTATCATCGTATTGAATACTGAGAGTCAAATTGCTGTACCAGCTTGTCATGGCATATGCTGTAACTACATATTCTGTGTTTGCTGTGATTAAGTTATCCAGTGCAAGCTGAGGGCCATTCCAGCTTTGTTCTCTGCCATCAATTTTTAGTGAATGGGTACCGTTATGTGCTTTTTCAGAAGTTATCTCCAATGTTTCTGTGGTACCACGCGCTGTAAAGTCATTTTCACCCTCTTCAAAATCCGCAGAGAAAATAACAACGCTGTCGGCAGCATCGACTGTCCAAGACAAGTTTGCTTTTGTCAATGTCATTGATGCGGAAACAGCGGAGCAGACCATGGCACCGCTGAGCAATACAGAGACAAGACGCTTTCGAATTGACGAGTTCATATGTATCGTTCCTCCTGTGAATAAAATGAAAAAAATTAGATACTTTTATTTTATCATAATTCGAAAAACAAGTCAATATTATAAGGGAAGAATTTGTGCATTATCACAATATCTTTTGTAGGTTTTCACAAAACACGTCTTTAAAATTTGCTAATGGTTATTTTAATAATAATTTATTGGCAGTAAAATAGGTTATCCAATTGTTCCGGTGTCATTGTAGCAGTTGGTTGGAATGCAGGAGATTCGACATATGCTAACAGGCTTTTGGCGAACCAGCGTGACTCTGGGCGGGTAGCGGTTTCAGAGAGACGACTGGTGCAGACAAGAAGTTTTCCGGTATAGACTCTAGCTTCCCACACAATGCCCAGTTTGTGATTACGATCAAAGTTGTCGATCATTTGTACAATGGGTGTAAGCGCAGCATCGGTATCATCCAAAATGGCACAGTCAGCATGAGAAACGAGATCGAACCATTGGGGCGTACTGTATTCCTGTGAGGGGAACAATTTCAGAGCCGGGTGGTCATTCTGAATACATAATCCCATCGTACCAACTGCTACTGGTTTTTTCATCCAATTGCAGATATCCCGAAACATGGGGTAACACCAAAAGTCGGTGCAATAGAATCCGGGAATTGCATTTTGAATAGAATTTGGGAGGAAGAAAACGGACTTTCCTTTTTGAAGCGCCTTTTTTGCTTCTTTGGGATTTGCAGTAATAAGGACATCTGATGGGCAGTTGAAATCTGGCATGGCGATTGCCGGAAAGAGCATCATATCGTACACATTGATAATATCGGTATTTGTAATTGAGAGAAATAGGTGCATACGAGTAGGCGCAGGAACTTGTTCGGGCATTTTGCAAAAAATACTGTCCACTTCGATGAGACCGGGTGAAGTTTGAGGAATTGCGAATCTGCCTTGCCCCAGTGTCGTACTGTTTTCAGTAATCATCATCCATTCTGCCTCGCATCCTTGCGGCAGTGCTGGCAGGGCTGAACGAATTGCAATCTTTGCCACAAACATTTCGCCGGAGATGCACGTGTATGATGGAAATTGTGCGAGGATAACACAGTCAGAACAGAAGGTACGCCACTCCTCGGGAGAAAGAATGCCCTTGTTATCCATAAAGGCATCTAGCATACCGACTAATGCGGTACCCTGCCCGCTGAAGTCTTGCAAATCCAGAAGCTGGAATCCTGCAATATATTGAGAGCGCATAGCAACTTCAATTTCTTCTTTATAGCAGGCTGCGGCCAGGGCACCGCTGCATTGAAAGAATTTATCTGCCTGATGCAGCATATGCTTTTGTGCCAGACGTTCTCGAAATACTTCAAAATTTCGTGCTTTGAGAGGACCGGTATATTTTTCAATTTCGTGGAAATTAGGAAATACTTCATATTGTCCAATTTCGTGGGTAATGATAGGCTTTTGGGGAATAAGTCCTTGGTCAACACCTTCAGCCTTTACTTTTTTTACACCGGTGCCATACTGGATTTCGATTTCCTTTCTATTGTCTTTGATATCCGTGTCAGGATTTTGATTTTGAGGAAAGATAATTTCGTCATAATTATGCATAGTGCTTGGGCGGTCAGTTTGGACATGACCGAGGGGAGCATCACACATTCCATAGGAGCCTCGAATCAATCGTTCTTTGCTTAAACGTACACCGACATAATAATCATCTTCTGGGAGGATTACGGGAAAATGTTGAAAATTATTACAGCCTTGGGTATAGAGATGGCGGGAATCTAATGCCTTATAATGGCGGAGGATCTCCGATAACCGTTCGGTGCTGCCCCATAGCTCGTTTCCCAGCGAAAACATGACGAAAGAGGGATGATTGCCAAAGGTTTGCAATATTTTTTCACCGAGTTCAATTAAATATTGCTGTTCTAAAGCATTGTGGTTTTCGTCATTTTCTGTTGTGATAGTTCCCCAGAAGGGAAGTTCCGGTTCCAAATAGATCCCCAGCAGATCTGCCGCTGTAAAGGCGGCGTCCGGCGGGCAGCAGGTATGGAATCGATAATGATTGATACCATATGTTTTAGCGATTGTCATAATGCGTATCCACTCGTTTGGATCAGTTGGCGCATAGCCGGTGAGTGGAAAGATCATACCGTCATGTTTTCCTCGAAGCATGGTAGGTCTGTCATTGATAGTGAATTGCATACCATCTGTGCAAAATTTACGCAGTCCAAAAGATATTATACCAACATCATTTTCGTCAACTGCGTAATGGAGGTAATACAACGCGGGTGTATATTCGCTCCATTCATATACAGTATCACCCAGTGGGATGGTAACAGTGGTTTTTCCGTTTTCGTCTGCGGTAATTTCGGTTTGAAATGGTGGAAGCTGATCTTCTTCATCATT
>CASEVP010000020.1 GCA_949291345.1 uncultured Ruminococcus sp. | reverse complement strand
AAATAACGTTCTCCCGTATCAGGCAATAATACAACAATGGTTTTCCCTGCATTTTCAGATCGATTGGCTAATTGTATCGCCGCCCACATTGCTGCGCCAGATGAAATTCCAACCAGAACGCCTTCATTTTTTGCAAGTTTTCTACCAATTTCATATGCATCTTCTTCCAATACTGGAATCACCTCATCATAGATTTTCGTATTCAACGCATCAGGTACAAACCCAGCTCCAATCCCTTGAATTCCATGCGGTCCAGACTTGCCCTGAGACAAGACAGGAGAATGTTTTGGTTCAACTGCTACAATTTGTACAGAAGGTTTTTTCGATTTTAGATATGCACCTACACCACTGATGGTACCGCCGGTTCCTACCCCGGCTACAAAAATATCCACTTTTCCGTCGGTATCTTCCCATATTTCTACTCCCGTTGTTTTTTCATGGATTGCGGGATTCGCAGGGTTGCTAAACTGCGAGGGAATAAAACTGCCAGGGATTTCTTTCGCCAGTTCTTCCGCTTTGGCGATTGCGCCGCTCATTCCCTTAGCGCCTTCGGTTAGTACTAATTCTGTACCATATGCACGCATTAAATTTCTTCGTTCAATGCTCATTGTTTCTGGCATTGTAATAATTAGACGATATCCTCTTGCTGCCGCTACTGCCGCCAGCCCAATTCCGGTATTACCGCTCGTAGGCTCTATGATAACACCGCCAGGTTTCAACAAACCTTTTTTTTCTGCATCATCCAACATTGCTTTGGCAACTCTATCCTTCACACTGCCGGCTGGATTAAAATATTCTAGCTTGCCATAAATGGCTGCTTTTCCAGTAGTATATTCTTCCAAAATATGATGAAACGCTAACATTGGAGTTTTTCCAATCAAATCTGTAATTTGTTCATACACTCTCATTTTTTTATCCTTTCAAATCATATAAATATTAAGTAATGTGTATTATAGCACTTTTCAATATGCTTGTCAACATTTTAACTTACAAATATTGAACCTTTTTTGTATTGTCATCCATTATCATTTACGACATAGTTTCATTTATACCTATACTCGGTTCAGATTCGTTTGATACGTCTAATACGGAAACATCTTTTAACTTTCGATTGATTGCTCGTGTTCTGGTACCAATCATTTTTTCCAATTCTTCATCCGCTTGTCGCAATCGTTTTCTTGTCACTTGTAATGCAGATTCAAATGTTGCAAATTCTTTTTTAGCTTCTTCTAGAATTTTCCACACATCACCGCTCTTTTTCTGAATGGCAAGCGTGCGAAATCCCATTTGTAAACTATTCAACATTGCTGCCATCGTGGAAGGACCTGCTACATTGATCTTATATTGTTTCTGAAGCACTTCCATTAATCCCATATTAATAACTTCTGCGTATAAGCCTTCAAACGGCAGAAACATAATAGCAAAGTCGGTAGTATACGGTGGCATGATATATTTTTGTTGAATACTTTTAGCACATCGTTTCATTTCTGTTTCCAACACCGCACGGCATGATTTACATTCTGCTGTGTCTCCATTTTCATATGCTTCTTGTAATTTTGCATATGTATCTCCGGGAAATTTTGCATCAATCGGCAGATACACTATTTCCCCATCCTCATTCCCAGGCAATTTTACCGCATAATCGACTCGCTCCGGACGAAGTGGACAAATTGATACCTGTTCTGCATATTGCTCAGGGGCTAAAATTTCTTGTAAAATAGCACCGAGCTGAATTTCGCCTAAAATTCCTCTTGTCTTTACGTTTGAGAGTACTTTCTTGAGATCAGTAACACCCGATGCGACATTTTTCATTTCACCAAGTCCTTCATATACTTCCGCTAATCTGCGATTAACAGTTTCAAATGACCGAGAAATTCTTTCTTCTAAGGTTTTCTGTAATTTCTCGTTGACGGTAACATGGATTGCTTCTAAGCTTTCTCTATTTTCCCTTTGCAGCCGTTCCATATGTTCCGAATTTGTCTGTCGTATCTTTTCCAAAACAGATAATGTTTCCATCCGAGATACTTGCATTTCTTGTTGAAGTTGCTGCAGTATCTCCCGATTACGTTCCTGTTGTTTCTCCTGCGCTGTTCTGAGATCATTACCCAAAACTGAAAACCCTTTTATTACGGATTCATTTTGTCTGGCAATTTGTCCGGTTACCAACTGATTCTGTTGAAATTGATATTTTTCCAGAATTTCCATCTGCTGACGCAATTCTTTCTGCCATTGTTCTTTCTCCTGTCGCTTTTCTTGTTTTAGGCGCAATAGTTGTATGACCATAATTATCATTAACAACAAAATACCACCGTAAAGTACGCATAATA
>CASEVP010000019.1 GCA_949291345.1 uncultured Ruminococcus sp. | reverse complement strand
AATAAATTAATATAACATTTCATACCAAAAAAATCAAGTGTGATATCCATTTTTTATTTTATTTTTTTCAGTTGTCAATGATAGTTGACAACTAAACAGATATGACGAACTATCAGGAAGAAAAGTATTGATTTTTGGGGTGAAATATGCTATCATAAAGTTAATGTTGCAGCCATAAGGCTTGCTTTTAAAATTGAAATTTTAGTGGAGGTCAATTATGAGGTTAGACGGTTTGGGTTTGTTCGTAAACGATATGAGTGCCATGATTAAATTTTATAGAGATGTGCTTGGATTTGAAATTAAAGAAAGCGAAGATAATTCAAATGTATATCTGGTAAAGGATGGTACATTATTTCTACTTTATGGCAGAAAAGATTTTGAGAATATGACGAGAAAAAAATTTGAATATGTGAATGGCTTAAACGGACATTCAGAAATAGCACTTTATGTCGATACTTTTGAAGAAGTAGATTCAGAATATAAAAATGCAATACGCAAGGGCGCAAAATCAATTTTAAAACCAACAACAGAACCTTGGGGGCAGAGAACTTGCTATATAGCTGATCCAGAAGGAAATCTTATTGAAATTGGTTCATGGAATAAACCATTTGAAATAAAAGACGAATGACAGCTTCTGATTTTCCACTGAAACAAATAAGGAATAGCATCGATCATTCTGCACCTGTTTTCTTAGTAGCACTCTGTTTAAAATTTGCCATATTGTTTGCAAAATAGGTGATTTCAAACAAAACAAACCATGCACACGGCAAAATGAATTTAAGAATAGCTTTATTGATGAGGTTATTAATACCTTTAAAATCATACATGCCTTAAGCCTATGCCGCAGGAGCTGTCCTTATGACAATGCAACTGCTGCGGCAGGATACAAGATATTTAAGACAGGATTTGTCATGAACAAAACCCTTAATTCACTTTATCAACTTAGACATCTACTTGCTGACTATGTAATGGGTTTAATAACAGTCTTTTTCACGGCATTCTCGATTATCTTTCTCCGGTTCAGTTTAAAGCTTTGCACCCGACCAAATAATTTCTGTTCTATTCGAGGTTGACAATTCAATTTCACCATTTATCCCTTTACGAGATCATGCATATTGAACAATGATAACTTCATTATTTTCCACTTTATAAACAAATCCTGAACCACTTTCAAATTCATAATTGTACTTATCTAAGAATGATACTATAGTAAAATTACAACATAACATCATTATAAATGATATGATAATTAAAAAATAATTTTTCATCCTCTATTGTATCCTCCGTATTTATTGCCAGAATAGCCGCTTTAAATGTTTCTTAATTATATATAATATTCTGAATTGATACCCTTTATTTGAAACCTACATATATTTATTTTTTTCGTGCTTAAAAACATAAATACATAAAAAATGCCATAGCCTTTTTAGACTATGGCATTTTTATGTTACTTAAAATGCATTCTCATTGAAATCTCTGAATGAAAATTCAATTACTGTACTTCCGGCAGAGAATCTAAAACGTTAACCAGGAACTTCAACAATGCAGTTGCATCGTTTGTATCCAGTGTACCGTTCTTATCGAAGCAATCACCATTCGCAAACTGATCTTCGTTAAAGGTTACGCTATCAGCCAACTTCTTATTTAACAATACAGCATCTGTGATATCAACACGACCATCTAAGTTTGTATCTCCAAGCAACAACTTTCCAACTGGAGCAGCAGAAGTTGTCGTGTCCTCATCATCTGTTGTTGTATCCTCTGTTGTAGTTGTAGTCGTAGTAGTAGCTGCTGCAGTTACAGTTACGGTTGCTGTAGCAGTATTTCCCTCTGCGTCTGTAACAGTTACTGTAGTTTCACCCTCAGATACACCTGTTACAACGCCATTATTATCTACAGTTGCAATAGAAGTATCAGCACTTTCGAATGTACAACCATCCTTGTTTGCTTCAATTGTTGCAGTTTCACCAACTTCAACTGTTACAGATGATGGTGTAACTACCAAATCTTCACTATCAACATGATCATCAACCGGCATATCCGGATACAATTCATACATTGCACCCAAAGCCATCATGATGTCACCAGCATGCCAGAATCTGTGCAGTGTAAAGTAATAATCATCTGTATTTCCTGTAGACTGATAGTATTCATATGCATAGTCATACATTGTCTTACCACTTTCGTCCTTAGACATGTACTGACCTGTTGTATCCTTATAGTTGGAACGAATATCAACAAATGCTACGCCATCTTTAATTGTATCACCATTCGGCATCTGACCAGTATAACGTGAAGCAGAAAGAACTTTATTCTGACCATTTGCTCTAACACCATCCGGCAGAACCAACTTAGTCTCCCACAATCTAATCAGATTTGTATTGTGATCAGCTACACCCAAACCGATGTCATCACGATACTTGTTCCACTCTCTATCCAGCAATTCTTTAGCAAGATACAAAGCTTGCTGTGCAATTTCTTCTTCAGATGCTGCACTTGCAGTTGTCTTTGCTTTATAAGAAGCCTCAGCTGTACCGCTTGTAATATCCGCAGTAGAAACGCCCTTTGCTTTTGCGTAATAAATCAATGTATTTGCCAAAGAGGATACACAACCCAAGTCACCATCACCATAACCAACAATGGTGCAAGTCAAGTTGTTGTTTTCCTGATATGAGCCATTCCATGTTTCCGGTTGACCAGACCAAATCAAGCTTGACGGAATAGAGAAATTAATACCATCATCAGTAACACCCTGACTCAAATCTGGAATAGTAAATTCTGTTTCAGTAGTATCGTATGGCTCATACTTTGCAGAGAATGTCTTGGTTGCATTTGCAGTACCCAGAATGGTATTATCCAAGAACCAACCAACCCAACGATCCAAAATGGTCTCCAAGGATTCGCTCAAAGTCATACCAGTCTGTGCAATCTGTGGATCATCTCCACCGTTCTTTACAATGTAATACAGTTCAGCCAAACGCTGTACAGCCCATACCTGGTTACCGATCCAGTGGTTAGAACCAGGATCAGCATATACAGGATGTTCTACATATGCCATATCATAGAATGTTGCCTGACCAGCCGGATACTTCGAATATGAGCCTGATTCTGTTGTCCAAGAGTTTGTACAACCGCCGGCAATCGGACCATCCTTCGACATCAGCCACAAATACAGTTCTATCTGTCTTTGCAGAGATGTTGTATAATCTTCTGTTGCACCCTGTGCCTTCATGCCCTGATTCAAATTATCATCATACAACAGTGCATATGCAGCAAGCGGATTTTGATAGAATTCATGCATGTGAGATGCACCAATCTGCCAAGCCCAAGTACCATCCAGAGCACCGCCCCATGATGTATACCAGTTCATCAGATAATGCTTACCATTATCACTGCCTCCACCTGCCCAAGGATCCTGACAGCCGATTTCCTTATAATACTTGTCATACATATTGTTACGCAGTTGGTCACCCATCTTACCAGCCAAATCAGAAATAGACTGATTGCCGCCCCACTTGGAGTTTACACTTTGATCACCTACGCCCCAACGATTTGCTGCATAAACTGCCTGAATTGCACGATCTTCTGCGTCCGGTGCATTCGTATATGACCACTGTTCAGCAGGATTATCTTCTGTATTAAAGAAACCTTTCATACCATTTGTATTGCCCCAGCCATATTTACCATGGATGTCTGTACAAGCATGTGGAATGGTCTCCCAACAAGATTCCTGTTCGCCACGCTGGAAAGTATTGATCAAGGTAAATGGTCTGCCATCAGATGTAGAAACGCCAGACTGCGCGCCATCTGAACCATTGGCTGCGCCAAAGCCATACCAGTCATCTACGTCAGCCAGCCAGTGCATCAAATACAAGCCCTTGTCAGAGCCATATGCATTACAGAACAAGCTATGAATTGGATTTTGTGCGGTGTTACCCTGCTGCATATCAACAGGATACAGTTCAATTTGCGGGTATTCAGCACTATATGTTGCGCTCAAGGAATTACCCATTCCCATGAAATTGCCGCCCTGTTGATCAGGAATCATAGCGGATTCCATCGTCTTCCATGCTTTTGCTAAGTCTCCTACAGCATCACCGCTCTGCAATGTAACAGCGCCATCATTTACAATGTTATCACGCATTGAAGCAACCCATACCAAGTATGACATTGCTTCTGATGTTGTTTCATGGCCATAGTCCGGTGCTTCAATACACAACTCTTCTACAGAGTGATACGGAATACCCAGACCGCCGCTTACAGTGTTTGTGTCAGACATATAGCCATTTTCTACACCATTCGTAACAACGTCATCATACAGTGACATGAAACGCTCTGCATATGTAGAATCACCATATGCTTCCGGTTTTGTTCTGGTGCCGGCAGCAGATGCAGCAGTCGGCAGAATTGCCGAGCATGTCATTGCTGCAGCAAGAATGGCAGCCAGAAATGTTTTGCTTTTCTTGAATTGCATTTTAAGAAATTCCCCTCTCTGATAAATAATTTAAGAATGTAGGAATGGTTTTAGCTGCGTGTCCGCATCCTTTCTTAAAAAATGTTTTAGAACTTGGTGCATATATTCGCAGCCGCTTAATGGCAGCATCAATCCATTTCACATATTTAACACATTGATGCCCACTTTCATATCAAAAATTATACACCTCTTCCACATTAATGTCAACCCTTTGCACAAAATATTGTCAGGTTTATTATTATTTTTGTATTCTTGTACAGTTTTGCGTTAAACTATTTGTGCAGTTTGTCTCTTTTTTTTACGATTTTGTTTTATTTTCGGCTATTTTTTTCGTAAAACATACGCCGAGTTTTCACTGTTTTTTCACTAAGTTATGGCATACTTGATTTTAAAAGAGAATTTGGGAATATTGCGATACTATCTATCTTTATCACTTTTTTGATGTTTATTTTATCCATTTTTTCAATATTTCATGATATGGTTACGCTAAATTCATGACAGAGACATAATATTTTGAGATAATATAAAAGCGGTTGTTTACTTTTTTGATGAAGTAAACAGAAAGGAGCAAAATATGGTCGAAATACAAAATCTCACAAAATATTATGGAAATAAAGCAGCTCTACGGGGCATCAGCTTTACCATAAAAGAAAATGAAGTCGTGGGTTTTTTGGGGCCGAACGGCGCCGGTAAATCTACAACTCTTAACATCATGGCAGGTGTCATTCCCTCCACAAGCGGCACCGTAAAAATCAATGGCTATGATATTGCCCAACAACCAGTTAAGGCAAAAAAATGTATTGGTTTTTTGCCAGAGATTCCTCCTGTTTACCCGGATATGAAGGTAAAGGAATACTTATACTTTGCCGCCGGTTTAAAAGGAATCCCTGCCGCAAAACGCAAAGGGGAAGTAGAAAGAGCGATGGAACGTCTTAAATTAAAAGATGTTCAAAAGCGTCTTATCCGTAATCTTTCTAAAGGATATAAGCAGCGTGTTGGATTTGCACAGGCAATCTTAGGAAATCCACCTGTCCTGATTCTGGACGAGCCAACAGTAGGTCTTGATCCAACACAATTGATGGAAGTGCGGAATTTGATTTTGGATCTCAAACACAATCACGCCATTATCCTCAGTTCTCATATTTTGGGTGAGATTAGCGCTGTCTGTGACCGTATCGTCATCATTAACCATGGAGAAATTAAAGCAGACGATACCATTGAACGATTGGAAGAACAAAATCAATCCGGCATCATGGTTCGTCTCAAGGTGCAGGGCAGTTCCAGAGAAGTGCCCCGAATTATTCGTCAAGTTGAAGGCGTTCGTAAAGTGGAAAATGTACAGTTTGTTAGCACCGGCATCTATACATATGATGTAGAACTGGAAAATGATCTAATTCGCAATGCACTTTTATCCGCCATTTTGCAGCACGGCATGGAAGTATTGGAGATTTCCACAGAAAAGCAGAATTTGGAACAAGTTTTTGTCAAACTGGTCAACCAAAAGACCAAGCATTCCAGCTTGGAAGATTTACTTCAGGAAATGGACGACGAAACTGTACAAAACGAATCTTCCGAATTAACTGAAGATTCTATGCATTCTGCAGATTCCACTGAAAAACCGGATCAACAGCCGGCAAAGTCAGAAGAGGAGGAATAATATCTCATGTTTTCACTTTATAAAAAGGAATTGCAAAGTTATTTCTTATCTCCCATCGCTTACTTTGTAATTGCATTCTTTATGGCAACTTTTTCGCTGACATTCATCATGGATATCGGCAATGTTTCTTCTTCTACATATGAGTTTTCATTTTCTTCTATATTTTATGTGAACATTTTCTATTTTATTTTTCTGCTTCCGCTTCTAACCATGCGCTCATTTTCTGAAGAACGCAAAAATGGCACAGAGACACTTTTATTATCCAGTCCGCTCAACGTTACCCAAATTGTTCTGGCAAAATTTTTGGCAACAGCAACAATACTACTGATTATGTTAGTTTTCTCACTGTTCTATCCGATTGTCACTTCTATTTATGGTCGTGTTATCTGGTCAAGCCTAATTTGCACATATATCGGATTTTTCCTATTTGGCATGGTTTGCATCGCACTGGGCATCTTTGTTTCTTCCCTAACCGAAATGCCCTTGCTTGCCATTTTAATGAGTGAACTGGCGATGCACCTTCTGTTCATTATGGACAATATGAGCGACAATGCATATCTTTCCAGCATTCCGGTCTTGTCGGACGTTTTCAGCTGGTTCTCAAATCAAACAAAATTCTACGTTTTCTCACAGGGTCTGCTGCAATTCTCCGATTTATTAGGATATTTCACTGAAATCGTGGTATTCCTAATCTGGACCATTATTTCTGTCGAAAAAAGACGCTGGAGCCGGAGGTAATTTGCTATGAGTCAAAATTCAAATCAACAACAACGAAAATTTCGAAACTGGAAAAACACCAAATTTGCCGGTATGGCATGGATTCTCTGCATTCTGGTACTAATTATTGCCATTTTGCTGAATATGATTATATCCCGTCTGGATCTAAACTGGGACATTACACCAAACAAGCAGTACAGCCTCAGCAAAACTACAGAATCCTACCTCAACTCGCTGGACGAAAACAACACCAAAGTGGATTTTTACATTCTAGCCACGCAGGAAGATCTGGAAAATGACCTGGAATCGCTAGTGCTTTACCGTGCCTTACAGTCTTATGACGCTCATGAGAGCATACAATTGCACTGGGTTGACCCCAATCAGGACACCGAAACAATGGAATTAATTAACCCTGATAACACTTACACTTTGTCCACCGGTGATATGGTCTTTTCTTGCGGTGACACGAAAAAAAGAATTCCCGGCTCCTCCATGTACACTACTTACAGTGATGAAGACGGCTACGTCATTTCGGAACAATTCAACGGAGAAAATTTGATCACCGGTGCCATTAAAGGTGTGGTAGACAACTTTACACCAACCATTTATTTTTTAACCGGTCACGGTGAAAAGGGTCTCGACCAGTACAGCAGATTTACTGTCAATTTGACTAACTACAACTATGGTGCAAAAGAACTAAACCTTTCTGAGGTTGATGCTGTACCGGAAGATGCTGCACTCATTCTGGTAGCAGCCCCCACTGCAGATATCACCACTGCTGAACTAGAAAAAATTAATACATATTTAGATGATGGCGGCAACATTAGTCTCCTAATGTCCCCGAATGGCGGTACATTTGCGTATACCAATCTCGAAAGTCTGATGGAATCATATGGATTCTATATGGACTATGACCGTGTTTATGAAACCAATTCTGCATACCACATTTCTGGTGATAATACTACAATTCAATGCCAGCTAAATGAACTCGAAGACGACAGCGAGGCAACAGACCTCACATCTTCTTTGATCGACGAAGGACTCTATACTTTTATGCCAGAATCGCGCAGTTTTCGCTATGATTCACAAGGTGGTCTTTACACCATTGCGCCGCTGATTACCACTTATGATACTGCAGTAGGCGAACCCTATGGTGGTATCAGCGACGACCCTGAACAGTGGGAAAATACTTCTCTTATGCTGGCTGCATATTCAGAAAACAACGCCAGAAATGCATCCAAAATGGTTGTATTTGGAAATGCGGAATTTATTGATGATGAACACGTCAGCGACGACACCGTTATCATTCCGGTATATTTATTTCTCAGCACCATTAGTTGGATGTACAACAGCGATCTTGATATGGAAATTGCCAACAAATCTACCAGCAATGATTATATTGCGTTACAAGATGCATCCTTTGCCCAATCACTAATAGTAATATATACCGTCATCCCTGTGGCAATTATGGCTATTGGCGTCGCAATCTGGGTTAAACGCCGAAATTCTTAATTTAACGCCTTAGGAGGCACATGCATGAAAAGACAATTGATTCTGGGATTGGTACTGGCAGTGTTGATTCTCATTTCTGTAGGGGCGTTTTTCTTTGTAGATTCATACAAAACCCAAAAAGAAAAAGAAGAAGCAAAACAAGCCGCTGCTTTACAGCTCTGCTCATTTTCGGCCGATGATGTGAATAAACTGGATCTGCATACACCTGATTTTGACTACACGATTGAAAAAAATGATTCCAACAGCTGGGAAGTTACAAGCGGAGAAACACTGCATATCAACACCTACTATGTAGACGCACTCTGTACCTATGGCTGTTCCTTAACCGCTGCAGAAGACATTGGAACGGCGGATGATACAGCCCTCAATAATTACGGATTGTCAGATCCGGTAACTATCACCTATTACCTTTCAGATAATACTCAAAAAACACTTTATATTGGCAGCCAAACACCAACAAAAGAAAACTTCTATGTCATGCACGACGATGACGATCATGTATATCTAGTCAACGCAAATATTGCCGGTTATTTATATATAACACAATCCCAGCTTCGTTATCGTTATGTAATGGAAGACAAAGAATCAGAAATCATTGATTATTATTTGGAAAAAGATGGTGCAGTTATCTATCATATGCAAAAGGAAGATAATCAATGGTCTTTGACGCAACCCATTGATACCCCCCTCCAGCTGGATCTGTCCAGCATATCGAACTTGTCAACTACACTTCTGGAGTTGGAGGCAGATGACTTTGGCGATTCTGGCATCACAGAAGACGCATACGCTTCATACGGCTTTGATAATCCCGCATATCAGTTCCGGTTTACACAAGAAAACGGTAATACCACTACACTACTCTTTGCCGAATATGACCCAATGACCACATCGTATGTCGATTGCCTTTGTAAAGAAACCGGTCAGATCCTTGTATTTGAATCAACTTATATCTCTTTTTTACAAGATAAATTGGAAAATTATCTGACAAATACGATCTGCAAGGTTACCATTGACAATGCATCTGAGGTCGACTTCCAATACCAAGGATCTTTCAACGACAAAACAGTTGATGTCCAAGCACATATGACATTGGACACTGAAAATCAGAACTATTCATTTAACAATATTACCATTGACGCTAACAGTACATTGTTAGAACCGTTTACAAATTTTTATAATTCACTGATGAATCTTTCATATGAATCAGTAGAAACAATATCTGAAATACCGAATATTAATGATGCTGTTTTGCGACTAACCTATACATTACAAGATGGTTCGGTACAAACAATACAGCTTGTCCCCAGGGACGACAAAACATACTGGGCATTTCTAAACGGTAGATTCACCTATGCTGTTGTTCGACAAAGAGAATTAAGCGGAGATGGCAAAATCCTAGAATGCTATACTGCACTATCCACTGCCGCTGCGCAAGCAGATGCATGATGTGGTATGACAAGTCTATAAGAAAATACTAATGGAGACGAGAAAATCGTCTCCATTTTGCGTACCAACCGATAAATCCATTGACAAATTGGCAAAAACATATTATAATTGTAAAAGGCTTATTCTGGCATTATTTGAAAAAGTGAATCTGTAGCTTTTTCCTGCTGTCCGGAACACTTTTGCACAAAACTACGCTATCTGTCGTATACAAAGCTTAAATTGATTTCTATATTCTCTTACAATGAGGTGCTTAATTATGTATTATCGTAAGAAAAAACACAATAATAATTCCAGAATCTGGATTAATACTACTATTGGTGTCTTATGCGGTGTTATCGTTATTCTATTTTTTGTGGTGCTCCTGACACAAACAGGAAAACCCCCAGTTGTTAAAATACAAGACGCTGGTCTGCAGCAAACGGAAAGCACAGTAACAACTACAACAACAGAGACTACTGCGCCGTCTTCTCCATTATTAATTTATCCCACAGAAGCTGTGGATTTAACTTCTTTAACCGATGCCAATATTGTCAGCAAACATGCGCTGTTGCTTGATTTGGAAAATAATGAAATCCTCGCTGAACGTGGCAATATCAATGAACGAATCTATCCTGCTTCCATGACCAAACTCATGACACTGGTAGTAGCTGTAGAACAGATCGATGATATGAACGATACTTTTACCATGACCTACGACATTATCGCACCGCTAATTGAAGCCGAGGCATCACGTGCAGGTTTTTCAGAAGGAGAAGTTGTCACCATACAGGATTTACTCTACGGCATTGCTCTTCCCTCTGGTGCGGATGCAACTACAGCAATCGCACAATATATTTCTGGTTCGGAAGAAGCATTTGTGGATTTAATGAATGAAAAAGCATTAGAACTAGGATTAGAGAATACACATTTTTCAAATGCCAGTGGTTTACACGACGAAAATCATTATAGCACAGTGACAGATATTGCAATGCTAATGGAATATGTAATGCAAAATGATACTTGCCGTGAAATTTTAAGTACGTATCAGTATACCACCTCTCAGACTGAACAGCATCCAGAAGGAATTCTGCTCGAAAATACAATGTTCAGCCGCATGTACGGCAATGAGGTCAACGGTATGACCATTGAAGCCGGAAAAACTGGTTATACAGACGAAGCTGGTCATTGTCTTGTCAGTTATGCAACAAGCGATAGTGGAAAAAATTATATTGTTGTCACCGCAGGCGGTAATACATACTGGAATCCAGTATTTGATACATTTGCTATGTACGGTATCGTCAGCAACGGTTATCCGATGCCGACAGATTTAACAACAGCTCCAATGGAATCCAATGTCGATACCATAACCGAATCAAATTTAACCGAATAAGCGTTTATACCGCATAATTCAAATTGACACCCTCTCAATGTACTGGTATTTGATCTGTATACTCCCAGGAAAGGAGGCAATGCTTTGGCAATGCGCAAACGAAAAAAACGACATCTTAGTTCCGCAGGGTTTGCCTTGGCTCTAATTTTATTGATCGCAGCAATTTTTATTTGTGATGCCATTTATCGTACTTTTTTTCAATCCCATTCCGAAAATATTATCGGTACCGGCGGGTTTTCTGTTTCCTCTGACAGCAATAGCATGTCATCCGATACGCAGGGTGACCTTACCTCCGATGATACAGAAGAAACCACACCTAACGGCACCGTGTTGCAATTAACCAATACTGACATGGCAAACGGTTGTCTTGTCAATGTGGATTTGTCTCACCCCTATGCTGGTGATCAGAACTGGACAAATTTTTCATCAATATCGAACGCCAATGTTAAACCCAGAGACACTTCACTTTCTATTCAACCTGAAATTGTCAATCCAATCTGCGAATTGTTTGATGCTTATGCCGCTGAAAACGGATCTGTCAACTTACAAATCAACAGTACGTCAGACTCCACTTTGGCATTATATTCTAATTCACTCCCCGATCGCAGCAGTGGATATGGATTTGATATTGGTCTAATTACCAGCACGGGTGAAGTCGTACCATATATCCAAAAACACAACGAATGGATGATAAGTCATTCATGGGAATATGGATTTATTCTACGATATCCAAGTGACAAAACTGATATTACTGGAATCACGTATGCTCCTCATCACTTTCGTTATGTAGGAAAAGTACATGCTGCTATCATGCATCAAAATAACTTCTGCTTAGAAGAATATCTGAATTATCTACAATCCTACACCATGACTAACGGCGGTCTCTCTTATTCTGATGGCACCCAGTCTTACCTAATCTACTATGTACCTGCAGATGCAAGCGGAACAACTACTGTAACGCTGGACGAAGATGCAATCTACGAGGTATCCGGTGACAACCAAAATGGGTTTATCATCACTGTCACAACGAATTCCTCCCAAACTACACCAACAATATAATTACAATAAAGTAAAAGCTGCATCATATTGGTGCAGCTTTTTTGATATGAAAATATATGTATTTATAAAATGATTTCCAATAATTGTATATCAGAACATAGAAAGTAACAAATAACACCTTTATTTTATTGGATTTTAGGCATGTACATTTATATAGGAAATATTTTCCAAAATATATCGTCGATTTTTACAAAAAAACTATTGACATTAGGAATAAGATAGATTATAATGTAAGAAATATGATTGGTTTATCAATAGAAAGGGGTTATCTTATGAAATCAAATTGGAGAAAAAACATCGCTGGAGCTATTGCGATAATGATGCTTTGTTCCAGCATTGTCGGAGGAACTGTGTACGCACAGCCTTCTATGACAACAACAAATGCAATCACCATTGATGTACCAACGTTTGAAGAACCACTCCCACAAGAAGTAGTAGATGCTATGCTGTTAGATGATACAAACGTGGTTGTAGATGGCAGTAATCAAAATATTGTTGGTTCTGCAGGAACAGTACAGGATGATTATACGCAACCGGAAGGAAATCTAGCAACTGACGGTCAGTTCTATTTTAAAGTGGTTTCCAATTTTGCACAAGTTACTGGTTATGTCGGTGACGCAACTGATGTCGTAATTCCGGAAACACTGTCCTACGTTGACGGAGAAACAGGCGAAGAACTGGAATATACAGTTTCCTTTATTGCATCCGGTGCGTTTTACGGCAACGATAAAATCACGTCAGTAATTATGCCGGAAACCCTTGTAGGTATCGGAGCAAACGCATTCTGCAACTGCTCAAATTTGAAACAAGTTTACATTCCTGACAGCGTTGCTACCATCAATGCAAGTGCATTCTGTATGTGCTCCAATCTTGTTTCTGTCAATCTGCCATCAAGCTTGTACTATGCTGGAGATGAAGCGTTTGCATATTGCAAATCACTTGAGTCAGTTACCATTCCGGGAGAACTGGAAACAATCAGTACTTCTATGTTCTCAAATTGTACAAGCCTAAAAAGTGTCGTTATTGAAGAAGGCGTTCGCTCCATTGGTGCCAGTGCGTTTTTCTGCTGTTCTGACTTGGAAACAGTACAATTTCCAGAGTCTTCTTTACATAGTATTTTAGCAGACGCCTTTGCATACTCCGGTATACTGGAGCTAAATATGCCTGACAGCATCAATAGTATCGCGAGCGGTGCTTTTAATAACTGCACAAGACTAAAAAGCTTAACACTCTCAAAAGGTCTGACTTCTTTAAGAAAAGATACATTCTGTTATTGCTACAGCTTGGAAAATGTTGTGATTCCGGATAACATCACCGTAATTAAATCCGGCGTATTTACCAGTTGTACCAGTCTGAAATCTATTACACTTCCATCTACTCTAACAGAATTGGGTATTATCAATTTCTATAACTGCACTTCGCTGGAAAGTATCACTTTCCCTGATTCTCTTACTGAAATCACTGATAATCTACTCTACAATTGTACTTCTCTAAAAGAAGTAAACTTTGGCGCAAACATTAATGAGATTGGCAGTTCCTCCTTCTATGGCTGTACTGCACTGACCTCGATAAACATTCCGGACTCTGTTACTACCATTGGTGAAAGTGCTTTTGCAGAATGTACTGGAATTACTTCTGCCAATATCAGCGATTCCGTTACAAAAATGGGAAAATGGGTTTTCTATAATGATACCGCACTAACAGATGTTACCATTGGTTCCGGTATCTCTGCAATTGACAACTATACTTTCTATCGTTGTTCTAACCTCGAATCCATTACAATTCCGGATAACATTACTTCACTGGGGCAGTACGCGTTTGCCGAATGTGAGAACCTAAAGGAAGTCACATTGCCCGAAACGCTAACAACGATTGACAAGTATGCATTTGTTTCTTGCCCTTCTTTAGAAGAAATCACCATTCCGAAAAATGTTTCTTCTATTCGTGATTATGCTCTGGGATACAACATCGAAAACAATACCATCTACAAAAATGATGCAATCACCATCAACAGCTACAGTGGTTCTGCTGGTGAACAATATGCAAACGCAAATGCAATTCCGACCAATGTTTTAGATGCACAAACAACAACTACAACCACTGAGCCACCGGTTGCAACCGATACAACAACAACCAGCAGCGGAACTGGCGACATTTCTGGAGATAAAATTTATGGTGATGTCAATTTGGATGGTAGAATTGATATTGCAGACGCTGTACATTTGAGTAAAGCAGTAGCAGGCATCGTCAGCTTAAATCCGTCTGGTGCAGACAATGCCGATTGTTTAGTAGATAATGCAATTGATGCAAATGATGTTTCTGTAATCCTACAATTCTTAGTTGATGTTGTGAATACTCTTCCTGTACGACTATGTTGATATAATGTATAAACAGACAATAAAAATCCGGTACAAATTGTACCGGATTTTGATATCAGAAAGAAAACCTTGACGGAATTTTATTGTGTTGAAGTAGAAGGTCGTCTACAAAAACAATATTATACATTGTTTTGTCCCATATTTCTTTTACACAGCAATCACAGGTAATTCTGTGACAGATTGTATTAGATAAAGTAAAAGTACTCTTCCATCTCGTGTATCAATCCTACCGTCTTTAAAACAGTCCATTGATGCTATCTGTACCTCATCTGCTTGCATCTGACCTAAAATATACAAGTTAATTAACACCACATCACGTAATGCGTAAACGCCATCACGATTGATGTCCCCGTATTTTATTTGATACTGTACTGCTACACTCTCCGTCGTTGAATCGGTTTCAATCGTTGCTTCCGATGTAAAGTGCGTAACAGGCAGAGTTGTAGTTGTAGTAGATGTTACATTGTTTACAGTTGTGGCAATTGTTGTCGTTGTAGTCATCTCTTGTGGTGCTGTATCTTCCAGCAACTCCAATTCATAAAAATATCTATTATAATACTGCGCATACGATTGTGTTGTAGAATTCGGATAGCCATATAACACCACATCTGGTGCAACACTAGAAACGGACATATAACTGCATGTTCTTGCATATACCCGTAATACAGACAAATTTTCACAATCAAATGCGCGTGGACCAATCTGATTTACCATTGTAGGAATTGAAAGATCCTCTAGCAAAGTACAACCATAGAAAGTACAATATTCTATCCTTTTCATCTGTGAAGGCAACTGCACATACTGTAAACTCGTGCAATTTTCAAATGCTCCTTCGTTATTGGTTTGCATTACACTATATGAAAGCACTTGCAGTGTGTTTGGCAAATGCACCCGTTGCAGTATGCTGTTATTTGCAAATGCACCCTTAATCTGTGTCACAGGGAGTCCACTTACGTTCTCTGGTACGGTAACTTCGTTTGCATCTCCTATATATGCGATTAGTACGGCATATGTATCATAAAGGCGATAAACAAATTCATTTTCGGTATATGTGGTAAACAATTGTTCTTCATAGGCATCACTAGGCACATCCGGTATGTCATACAAATATTGCCAAGCTTTGTCCTCAACCGTAAATGCCGTATGTTCAAGCGAAAACTGATCGTTTCCTGAAGCAAAATAATCATCCGTTCGTGCAGTATCGTCCCAAGTAACATCAAAATAATAATAATATCCGTCATCCATTTTCGCTGTATTCCAAGCATGCGTTGCCGTTCCCCCATATCCGATCAAATAGAAATTGTCAATACCCGCTCCATTCATCAGCAATTGAAACGCTTTTGCATATCCTTCGCAAACTCCGTAACGATAGGTACGATCAAAAACACCCAAGATTGTATGAGAAATCAAAGATTCATCCGGGACACCGTCTTGTGCAAATTGATATTCAATATTGTCACAGATCCAATCATGTGCAGCTCTAGCTTTTTCAAATGCACTATCATTCTGCATTATACACTGCTCTGCCTGGGCAATTCCATCTGCAATTGCCTGTATCTTCTCCTGACGAAGTTTGCCGTCTGCATACTCCCAACTACAAGAAATATAAAATTGCGTAATATATGACTGACCAGAAATCGTCATAGTATTATACAATAAATAGTTTCCGACAAAAAAATATAACGGATTGTCCATTCGAAACAAAGAAAGTACTTTTGCAATATCTTCTGCACTGAGCGCATAAGAAGGATTCTGTATTTTCGCAACATAATACATCACGCCGCTGGAATAGGTTACCTGCGGTACATCTTCATCGCTACTATAAAATTCATGTGCCATACACTTCAATTCCATATACACTTCTTTTTCAGCATCATTCAGTACATCGTATCCATGATATGAAGCATAATGATCTTCTGCATACGTCTGAAACTGTTCCGTTTCAGATGCTGCTGCAAGATTACATCTGATAGACGTTTCTGTAAAATCTGAACCCATCGGTTCTTCGATCATTTGAATCTGAAGGATGCCATCTGTTGCAAAATCCATTCTTACAAAATTGCCTGCAAAAACTAAGCCTACAGGAAAGCCAATTTGTATAATTGCAAATACCATTGCTATAATTAAACCAATTCCTTGATGTATCCAACTTTTCATAGAAACACCTCATTTTTAGACAAGATTTACTTTAATTATAGCATTCCTCTCTTTTTTTGTCAAACATTTTCCCCATAATATATATAAATTATGCAATATTAATATGTGTATTAAACATTCTCCAAATATGATTTTGTTATGGTCGCATTAAGAGTATAAAAAACAAACTTTTTGTTTAAACTAACATATAGACAATTTATTTTATATTTATATTTTCAATTCTATTGTTATGCTTTATTCTAATTTATTTGTTATTATTTTCATTTAATTGTATTATAATTTTCTATTTCGATGTGATTTTTCAGATTTTTAGCATATATTATTGACAATATAACGAAAATAAGTTATAATAATATGAAAGAAAGAATGTGTGTTTCATTAAATAATACAACAAAAAATGATATGTCACATATACTACTCCAACAAAAGGATTGCAAACCATGTGTTTGTCCAGTGCTTGTTGTTATTTTTTTGCAGCTTTTACGCTTTTACAGAAAAGAAAAAATAAAGCACAAGTAACAAGTTTTGTGGAAAGTTATGTATTGTATTATACAGGAACAACATTCTAATCTTTTCGGCAAATCATGTGCAAAGTCTGAGAGCCCTTTGTACATGATATTTATTTTGAAACGAGGAGAGAGGTTATTTCATGAATTTCAAACTATTTGAAGTAGCTGGTACGCATATTTTCAATATGTCTTCCATTACCATCGTTCTTTTCTTTGTTTTTGCCATCATTGTTGTGGGATATCTCATCGGCAAAATCTCTATAAAAGGCGTTTCTTTGGGTACAGCTGCAATTTTCCTTGTCGCACTTGTGGTGGGACATTTTAAAGGTGTTGCCTTTGGTGAAAACGGCATTCAATCCTGGATCAACGATGTAGAAGCTGTGGATGCAGTCGAATTTTATTTCAAATTGATTCAGAACTTCGGTCTTATTTTGTTTGTTACTTCAGTTGGACTGATTGCCGGACCAACGTTCTTTAAAAACTTAAAGAAAAATGCAACATCTTATGTACTCCTAGGCGCCGTAATTATTGCCACAGGCGCAGCAGTATGTGCTGCAGTTACAATATTTGCACCAAATATGAATTCTGCAATGAGTGTAGGTCTACTGTCTGGGGCACTGACCAGTACGCCGGCTTTTGCAGCAGCACAAGAAGCAATCGGTGAAAGTTCTCCGGTATTCCAAGAAATCGCAGTTGGTCATGCTGTCGCATATCCATTTGGCGTTATCGGTGTTGTTCTTTTTGTACAAATCATACCAAAAGTAATGAAAGCAAATATGGCTGAGGAACGTGCTAAACTAACAATTGTTGACAGCGGTGAAGAAGCAATTGATGATCTAAAAGGCAAGAAAATGTTCCATATGGACAAGCTAGGTCTTGGTGTTTTTGCTTTGGCTGTTCTTTTGGGCTCCATCCTTGGATGCATCAACATTCCGCTGGGAGCAGGTTCATTCAATCTAGGTACTACTGGTGGTCCATTGATCATGGGATTAATTTTCGGTCACGTTGGCCGAATCGGCAAATTCAGTTTAAGAGTCAACAAACACCTTTTAGAAGTGTTCCAGGAATGGGGCCTTGTACTTTTCCTGATTGGTGCTGGTGTAGATGGAGGTGCCGGATTTGTTGAAACACTCGAAAAGTATGGTTTGATTCTCTTCGTTTGGGGCGCAATAATGACCATCATTCCAATGTTTGTTGGTTTCTTCCTAGCAAAGTATGTGCTCAAACTCAGCTTGTTTAATAACTTGGGATCCATCACCGGTGGTATGACCAGCACTCCTGCATTAGGTGCATTAATTAGCTCCAGCGGCACACCTAATGTTGCGACAGCGTATGCTGCCACTTATCCAATCGCACTCGTTCTTGTGGTATTGGCCTCCCAATTTCTCACATATCTATAAATTGAAAACAATTCAAAATATAAAAGTCCACACCATGGCTCTCCGGTGTGGACTTTATATTTTTATCAATTAAAAAAATTATAGACCCGCTTCCCAGTCCCAATTATATATATCTAATGCAGTCAGATCATATGGCGTTAATTGATATACACAATGATTAATCCAATTTGAAAAAAGTAAATTTGCACTGCATCCCCAGCTAAACAGCGGCTGTTTTGCAGGATCATCATCAGGGAAATAAGCATAAGGCACCTGTATTGCTGCCCCTTTTTCCAAATCTCTGAAATATTCATCCTTTAAAGTATCTCTATCATATTCTGAATGACCAGTAATAAAATACTGTCTTCCATTGTTATTTGCCACAATATGAACCCCCGAAATTGGCGATTCTGCCAAGATCTTCAATTGTGGCACTTTTTCAATATCTTGCCGATGTACTTCCGCATGACGAGAATGTGGTGCATGAAATACATCATTAAATCCCCGAAGCAATTGACATCGCGGTTCCAACACACGCTGGGGAAATACGCCAAACATTTTTTGAGATAAATTGTGCTTAGGAATACCAAAATGATAATACAATCCTGCCAATGCTGCCCAGCAAACATGTACAGTGGAAAACACATGGGATTTTGTCCACTCCATAATTGTACATATTTCGTCCCAGTAATCGACTTCTTCAAATGCCAGATGCTCCACCGGTGCACCTGTAATAATACATCCATCGTAGTACTGCTGTTTTATCTCTTTAAATGTACGATAAAATGTCGCAAGATGATTCTGAGATGTATTTTTGCTGGTATGACTAGACACATGTAAGAATTCAATATTAACCTGCAGAGGCGTATTGCTTAATAATCGCAAAAACTGGCATTCCGTTTCGATTTTCTTTGGCATTAAATTAAGCACCAAAACTCGCAACGGTCGAATATCCTGATGCACCGCACGATCCATATCCATCACAAAAATATTTTCTTCTTCAAGTATATGAAATGCTGGCAGATCTGGTGAAATACAAATCGGCATAGAACATTCCTCCTCTCAGTGTCCTGCTTTTTCTGACTGCACTGTGCAAAAAGTATACATACCTGTTCGTTTATCTCAGCACAGCCCATCTTCTTTTTTAACATGCATCTGAACATAATGAAATATATCAAATATTTCATTATGCTCTTCTATATTCCGATATTTCTTTCAAAACTGTATGGTCTAAAACGGTTATTTCTTTTTCAAAACAGTCTCGCCACTTCCAATCGCATTACGAATGGCACGCAATTCTTCTGCGGTCAAATCACGATATGTTCCCGGTTTCAGCATTCCCAGCTTCAGTGGTCCAATACTCGTACGCCGCAATCTGGCAACTTCCAGCCCTACTGCCTCGCACATTCGTCGAATCTGACGGTTTCTCCCCTCATGTATCGTAATCAGCAATACCACTCTTCCAGGTTGTTTGGTTTTTACCACAACGTTTGCCGGCTGGGTCATTTTGCCATCCAATTCCATGCTTCCTGATAATGCAATTAGTTGTTCTTCTGTCACATCCGGCCGCACTGTTACCCGATATGTCTTATTGATATGACGGCTAGGATGCATAATCCCATTTGCAAAATTGCCGTCATTGGTCAAGAGCAACAATCCCTCCGAATCTTTATCCAATCGTCCTACCGGATATACACGTTCTTCCACATCTCCCAATAAATCCATCACGCAACGACGATCCAGTTCATCGGAAGTCGTAGTCACATAGCCTCTTGGTTTATACAACATCAAATACCGATACTGCTTTTTCCGAGACATATGCACACGTTCTCCACCGATAGTAATCAAATCGGCAACGGTAGCCTTATCTCCCAGTTTTACCGGATGACCGTTGACCTTTACCTTACCAGCAGAAATCAATGCTTCTGCCTTTCGTCTGGAGCAATATCCCGCATCTGACAATAATTTCTGAATTCGAATCTTTTCCACGTCCAACTCCTCTTCTCTATGCATCAATTTTCTATGGCAATACCAAAAAACATTCATCAACATTGCCACTGCCTTTTACCAAAGCATTATACAACATTTGCTATATATTCCCAAAAATTATCCCATTTTGTTTCTATACTTCTCCACAATGACTGTTTTTTCTGCGGATGCTCAGGTAATTCTCGATATGAAACATCTTCCGCAGCGCACAAATCCCCTTGTGCTGCTACTCGTTCTCCCTGCATCGCTTTCCATATACCCACACGTTGTCCCGCTTTCACAGGTGCATACAAAAAAGGCTGCATCTCTAACACATAGACAAATTCGGGATTCTGTTCTCCAACCGTTCCCACTGTCAGAGTCGCCTTCTCCGCACACACCCTCACTTCTTCACTGTCACCGCCAGCAACCTTTTCCTGCCAATCCATAGGGAACGAAATCTCTATTGGTTTTACTAGGGAAAATCCGTAATCATACAGGGAAAGATGATCTTGCCAGTCATTTTTGTCATTCAATGTCACACACAGCAGTGTAACACCATTTCTTTCACATGCAGATACCAAACAGCGTCCTGCCTCATCAGTAAATCCGGTTTTTACACCGATAACACTCTCGTCCATCGTCAACAATTTATTTGAATTCTGCAGCCACCGCTCATAAGGTGGATTTCCAAACTGTACTTTCGCTGAAGACTGTCCACAAATTTCCCGAAATGTCGCATTTTGCAGTGCAGCCGCCGTCAAGAGTCCCATATCATATGCCGTGGAATAATGATCGTCATCATGCAATCCTGATGGCGTAACAAAATGGGTATTCTGCATTCCTAGCATTTCCGCCTTTTCATTCATCATTGCCGCAAATGCCTCATAGCTTCCAGCGATTCTTGTTGCCGCAGCACCTGCCGCATCATTGCCGGATGGCAATAGCATACCATAACAAAGTGCTCTCTTTGTGACAATATCACCATCTACTAGACCCATAGATGATCCTTCTACATGAATGGCATCGCTATCCACAACAAATTCTGTATCCAGATCACCACTCTCTAAACAAAGAAGAGCAGACATAATCTTGGTTGTACTTGCCATAGGCAACTGTTCCTGTGCATTTTTTTCAAACAATACTTCGCCAGTTACTGCCTCCATGAGTATACATGCTTTTGCTGATACAGAAACCGCTGCCTTAGCCGTTTCCGTGGAAAAACCCAAAAATCCGCACAACAGACATATTGAAAGCAACATACTAATTCCTTTTTTCAGCCAGATATTTCCCACTGCATCCATACCTCCATGATCCAATCTTAAGAAAACATAGAGCACGACACCATCTAATACCTTGCGATATCGTACGATGTGGCAGATGTTTCCTTCTCAGAGCATATGCAGATTCAATCAAAAATATGGCTTATGCATGCATTTCTCACTTTCAAAAACGTAATAATTCGTTTTTTGAATTCTTCCGCTTAAAAACATGTATAAATTTTCAAGCATGAATTGTCGATAACAAAAAAATTATGCAAGTATCTTGACATATGGCAGACATTTATAAAACAAATAACGGCAAAATTTAAAAAACATGCGCATATTCCTATATGGAAAGGGGTTATGCACCTGTTTCACTGGTACCATCTACATCTTTCTTGCCATTCTTTTTGATAATATTACCAATTCGATCCACAACTTCGGGTACAGAACGGATTGCACTAGACAGCATATCTCCACCTTCATCCATCTGGAGCAAACGTACTTCATCTTTCTGCACTACCAAGAATGCTACTGGCTGAATGGAAATCCCGGCACCAGCACCTCCTCCAAACAAATCTTTGGGATTAGATTTTGCCGGCAAATCTGAACCTCCCGATGCAAATCCATACGAAACCTTTGACACGGGTATGATCGTAACATCTTCAGATGCTATAATGGGATCACCAATAATCGTCTGGACATCCACCATCTCACGCATTTTTTCCATCGTGATTCCCATAAGATCTTGAATTTGATGTTTTTCCTGCATTTTCGTTTCCTCCTGTTATTATTCTACCATTTGCATATTTTCCGCAGATTGATTTTCTTGCTCCTGTTGTTCCTTCCGGCTTTGCATCACCATAGCCCATATCAGACTCAGCAAGGCTGCAACACCTGCCAATGGAATAAAATACACTTTTCCACGTATGATCCACTGGAATACATCTTTACCAAACACACACTGTACACAAACTTGTCTTAAATTCAGCCGCATACAGCTTTTCAGAAGTCCCAGCGATGTATAAACCAAAGCATTCACCGCACCATATGCAGCCGCACAATCTTTGGCATCAAATCGTCCTATTTGCACACCGATTACCAAATTCCGCACTGTAATTCCTTTCCAAAGAAGTCGCAGCACCTTGGGAATCATGGGCAAATATGTGCTGATTTTTTTCCAGTATAGCTTTAATTTTCCTTTTCTTAACGCCTTTTTCGATTTTTCTTTGCTTATATTTTCTGTATCTTCGAACTTTTTTCTTTTTTGCAAATAATACCAGAGGCCCTTGTTTTCACTGCTGATCAACAGTATTCCAAACCATGATAGTTTCCAATCATACCGTTCGTTAGGATCGTCATAATCCACCGAAAGCACCAGCGGCGTGAACAGCAACAACAGCAGAATTGCCAACAGCCCCAAACTGATGCACCAACCCAACATGCAGCTACCGCCTCCCTCCGGTTATTTTTCCGGCATTCCGACATTTTCTGCCGCTTGTTCTTCTCCCGTGATTTGTGTTCCTGTCTCTAATTCCGACCGATTCGCCAACTTTGTCAGCGGCGGTAAATCATCCAGCGATGCTAATCCAAAGCACCGCAGAAAATGCGGCGTTGTCACATATGCAATGGGTCTCCCCGGTACATCTAGTCTCCCTGCCTCTGCCAAGAGTTCCTTCTCCACCAGTGTATTTACTACAGAACTGCTATCCACCCCTCGCACATGTTCAACAAAGCTTTTACTCACTGGCTGATTATATGCCACAATCGTCAAAACCTCCATTGCTGCCACGGACAATGGTGCTGTTTTTTTTGTTTCCAGTGCCTTCTGCACCACATCTCCATATGCCGGACGTGTACACATCTGCCAGCATTCTCCCAGTTGTTGTACACAAACAGCGCTATTCATTTCTGTATATTTTGCCGCAAGTTGTGCAAGGGCTTTCTCTACCTCGGCCGGAGTCTCTCCGCATACCTCTGCAATCCGCAGCACGGGAACCGGCTCACCGCTTGCAAACAAAATTGCTTCTATTTTCTGGACAAGCCTCCTTTTCATTATTTCTTCCATTATTATACCCCGTTTCTTGGTATTGATACCCTCCATCAATTTGATGTGGCATCTCCTCTTCAATCGACACCAATTCTTCTTCGTCATGCTGCTGTTTCACACCATGCTTGTACACATCCGTCCGCCGATATAAATATGTCCCATCTTCGCTAATCCCGATGCGCCGGGATTTAGTCAATTCCAATACCGCAAGGAACAACGCCACCCTTGCAGAACGCTCTCGCACATCTGCATATAATGCACCCAGATATACGTGATCCGCATGATAGACCTTTCGCATCAAATAAACGATCTTAGACAAAACAGATACTACCGGACGGCTAACCACTTGCTGAAATTTTTCCTTCACCTGTTCTTGAGGCTTATATTTTTTCAGTCCCATTGCTTTCCATGTCTGCACCAGCACAACCGCCTCATGACTTCTGCGATACACTGGATCAACTGGAATTGACATGGGTTTTCTCACATAAATCAACCCGCCCATATACTGCTCCCGCAATATATGGGCTGCCTGCTTACAAAGCGCATACTCTATTAAAGCTCCTTGCAGTGCCTGTTTCTCTTTTTGTGCCTCTTCAGGTCGAGGCAATAACGACACAGTCTTAATATATATCAGTCTCGCCGCCATCTCTAAAAAATCACCTGCAAGTTCCAAATCTTGTTCCCGGCACTGTTCTATATATGCAAGATATTGTTCCAGCAGGCTGGATATTTCAATGTCATAGATGTTCAGCTTATGCTTAGAGATCAGGCTAAGAAGCAGATCCATCGGTCCCTCAAACACTTCCAGCTTAAATGAAATGATCTGCATCTTATAATATCATCTCCACCAGTGTTTGAATCCACAGGGTCGCCCAAAAAAAGAACTTAACAATCCAATTGGATAAAATAGTGAGTGGAATACTTAATACACCAACTATAATCAAAACCCACAATATAATAGACAAAATCTGCTGATGCTGCTGTAACCACATTGACTGCCGATACGGTAAAAGCATCATCAGTACCTTAGAGCCATCCAGAGGTGGAATAGGAATCAAGTTAAAAATTGCAAGGCTAATATTGATCGAAATAAAACCGCTCAAGAAGAGTGCGATCCCATTCAACAAAACGCCACTGTTCACATTTGCTACGGGTATTATAATCTGAAACAGTACAACACCGACAAAAGCTGCCAGTAAATTGGAAAGCGGTCCGGCAAGAGAGGTCCAGATTACACCTGTTCTATAATTTTTCATGCGGGAAGGATTGATGGGTACAGGCTTTGCCCAACCAAATCCTGTTAACAACAAGAGAATCGAACCAAACGCATCCATATGGGATATAGGATTAAGCGTCAGTCTTCCCGACATTTCTGCTGTATCATCTCCGCATTTTTTAGCCACCCACCCATGTGCAAATTCATGTAGCGGCAATATCAGCAAAATGATTACCACTCGTGCCAAAATGGTATAACGATCCAAACTAAAAAAATTTTGCAGTATACCCATAGGGGTTCTCCTTTTCTATTGTGCCCTCACGATTTTCTTTTTTACGTACTTATCATTATACATGATTCCACTATAAAATGCAAGTCTAATTTCCAAATGGACAAAAAACTTTCATGTTCCAAACATATTTTCTTTATTTCGATGTGTTTTTTGCAGCCAAAATTTATTTTCTTATATTTCTTTTGTTATTATCAAAAGAAATCATATAATCATACAAATAAAATCAAAATTATATAAACGTCAGAAAAAATATTCGAAAGATTCCAAAAAAACTATTGCTTTTTTTTTTGAAATCTGGTAAAATAGATATGTTAGTTTGCAGACTTTTCAATTTTAATATAATTGTCTGCCATGCAAGCCTATATAAGGAGGTGCAGTAGGATGGCTAAATGTGAAATTTGCGGAAAGGGTGTTACCTTCGGTATTAAGGTTTCTCACTCGCACAGACGCTCGAACAGAACATGGAAGCCGAACGTAAAGCGTGTAAAAGCGATTGTGAAGGGAACTCCTTGTCATATGTACGTTTGCTCCAGATGCCTGCGCTCCGGCAAAGTAGAACGTGCGTAAGGTTCTGTTTGAAATTTCAGACGTGAAAGTAAACCGGAAAAACGTTTTATTCGTTTTTCCGGTTTTTTCATTTTTGTTTTGAGGCATAAAAAAAGAACGCAACTCAATGCGTTCTTATAACAATGGAGGCGCCATCCAGATTTGAACTGGAGATCAGGGTGTTGCAGACCCATGCCTTACCACTTGGCTATAGCGCCACGCTTGGAGCGGATTACGAGGCTCGAACTCGCTACCTCCACCTTGGCAAGGTGGCGCTCTACCAGATGAGCTAAATCCGCAGTGGCGATCTGGATGGGATTCGAACCCACGACCTCTGCCGTGACAGGGCAGCGTTCTAACCAACTGAACTACCAGACCACTGGTGGAAACTATAGGGCTCGAACCTATGACCCTCTGCTTGTAAGGCAGATGCTCTCCCAGCTGAGCTAAGCTTCCATCCTTTTTTCTTTGCCGCTCTCAGCGACGTATTTTATTATACACCATTTCAACGCATTTGTCAATACCTTTTTCCAAAAAAATCCGCATTCGCCAAAATATGTTTTGCACCGAAAGCACGTTATTTTTCTGCTATTTGTTTTTTGTTCATAAAAAATTAACATCTAATCTGCCATTGCATTTACCCATCTTCCTTTGTAAAAATACAGCCCGCATCAGCATTCGCCGATGCGGGCAATACTTACTTCAACAGCTTGCAATTGTCTTTGCAGCTATCAGATCGTATTCACTCAGCAATTTATTTCCTGTGGTAATATATCCATCCAAATGAAACAAGAAGGCAAAAACTCGGCTTATAACAACAAGTTACATACCTGAAACGGTAAAGTCCACTTCAATAGTTGTCCAGTCACCAATAGCAGACGGATCCAAAATCGTTGCAGAATAATCGCTCTTATTAGCAAGATCTGCAACATTTCCTTCTGCACTTCTTGCATCATCCGGCAGATTGTCATCTGGTACCCATTCATTAAAGATGTTAGAACGAATATTATTATGCTTTTCGCCGGCAATTTCAGTTTCTTCAGTGTTTGTAAAGCTCTTTTTGGTCAATGGAATCTCTGTGCCGTCTACTTTTACAGCATTAATACTGATTACAGCATTGGGCGTTGCAGTTGCACCATCCATAATCTGAACTGCCATAAACGAAGTACCGTTTGCAATCAATTCACCATTCACATCGCCTGTTGTATCATAGCGTATAGCATTGGTATCACAAGTTACGCTTACTGTATAATCACCATTGCCAGTAATCGGAACAACACCTGCATCATAACACAGATAATCCAAATCACTTCCCTGATACTGCAGCCACCACTGACCATCCGCCATACTCAAGTATGCTTCACCAGCCTGCGGCACTACCGCTTCTTCAAAATCCCCGGTCTGAACCTGTTGTGCAGATTCTTCTGCGCTGGACTCAGCCTCACTGGATTCTTCTACGCTGGACTCCTCTTCGCTAGATTCTTCTGCGCTGGACTCAGCCTTGCTGGAAGAGTCGGATTCACTAGACTCACCACATGCTGTAAATGCACCGCATGCCATTACAGATGCCAGCAGAAATGCCAAAATCTTTTTAGTCTTAAACATAAAATTTCCTCATTTCTCTTACATGAAGGCAAACACGCCCCATGAAATCTATACGTATTGTGCAAAAACACTCCTGCACAATAATTATCATACAAGATTTTCGCACCACTTGCAAGATACGTTTTGCACAAATTTTATCATTAATTTTCAATATAATTTAGATAAATCCACATTTTTATTACCCAGAAGTAAAATTTTCCTATTCTTAGCGTTGATGAGTGTTTCTTTTTTGCATTTTGGACAATACAACGATAAGTTTTTTAATTCCCTATCTTCCCGTATCATTGTTCTAGTTTTATTGCCGCAGATAGGGCAATATATCCATTCTGTTCTATTCAAACTGTTGTCCTCCGACCTATTAAGAAACTGTACTATTTCCACGGTCTGCTGCTGTCAAGCCAACCTTGCTCTGCCCAATACTTCGCATCAAGATATTCGGGGTCTGATTTATGTATGGATTTCTGTATCATACGGCAGAAGAAAAACTTAATTTTCGTAATCAAATTCGTGTGTGCAGGTTTTGTATAATCCATATGTGCAAACTTCTTGGAAAGTTTTTGAATTTTTCCTGTGAGTTCAGCTTGTTTCTTTTTAGTAAGTTTTTCCCAAACAATATCGCTCATCAACGAACCAGTAAATATCCCTATTTTGGAAATCCCCCACCAAGATAAACTGTGCTTTATATCTTTGGCCGCAGATTTTGCTCCGCTGCCTAAGCACTGTGTTATGATGACTGCCCGCTTCCCAAACATTTCAGGATCAGGACGGTGCGGCATCCAACGGTAAGCAAAATGATCAAGCAATGCTTTCATTGCTCCCGTAGCGTGAAACACATATGCAGGAGAGGTCATTACAATCAAATCTGCTTCTAAAAGCGATTTATCAATTTTTCTGATGTATTCAGCGTCCTTACAAGTTTTTTTGCCCTTTAATGTGCAGTTCAGGCAACCAACACAGAAGTTCGGACAATCTTTTGGAAGATAATATTCTGTAATATTCGTTTCAGCCATAAACTCCGTTAAAAACATCTCTTTCAAGCGATAGGTAATACCATGTTTCTCTGTTCCGTTTATCACTGTGATATTCACTCTTTATACCTCCAAAATGTCGTGTAAAATTTGTGCATGAAAGTTCTTACGGTTTTCTTTCTGTCTAAGGTCAATCCCCAATATTTGTGATATGATTTCATATTGCAGAAACATTTGCTGCATAATGGTAATCAAATACAGTGTCTTTCGCTTTTTTGCCGCTTCATCAAGGTCAGGACGGCAGGCGGTGCCAAACGGAAGATACGCCGCATAAGTTCTGTAAGTATTGTCACATTCTTTCGGTGACTGCATATCGGTAAGAACGGAAATTTTGGAAACAGCATAATGTTCAAACATAATATCAAGTGTCATATTGCCGAGATATTCCAACTTTTCGAAAAAAAGGGGGGTA
>CASEVP010000018.1 GCA_949291345.1 uncultured Ruminococcus sp. | reverse complement strand
TTATGGTGTATATTATAAACGTTAATGACAAAATATGGAGGTATCAAAATGATACGAGAAGCCATTTATAGTGATTTGGATGCAATATTAGAATTGTATCTATTTTTGCATGAGGATTGTATACCGGCGCACAATGAACATTTAAAAACAATTTGGATGCAGATAATTGAAGATGAAAATCATCATCTGATTGTAAATGAGATGAATGGAAAAATAATATCTTCGTGCGTGTGTGTGGTTATTCCTAACCTTACAAGAAATGTACGCCCTTATGCTTTTATTGAAAATGTAGTCACTCATAGCGATTATCGAAGAAAAGGGTATGCCAGTCAGTGCCTTGCATATGCCAAAGAGATTGCAAAACAAAATAATTGTTATAAAATGATGCTATTAACCGGATCTAAGGATCCGGAAACAATGCAATTTTATGAGCGTGCAGGATACAATCGTATCGATAAGACAGGATTTATCCAGTGGCTATAAAAAATTATATATTATGATATAAGAAAGCGCTGCACAATCCTTCTATAGTGTTGTCCGCAATTGAGGTGCGAAAGCGCAGCGTGATAATATATAAATCATGAAAGTAAGATGCGGGTATAAGGTATGGAGTGTATATCTTTCAGTTGCTTAGCGTTTTGGCAATGTGCCATTTTTGCAGCTTTGGGTTTGAGAAAAATGCAAAAAACCGTCTGAATGTTTAACATTCAGACGGTTTTCCTGGCGCAGAAAGAGGGATTTGAACCCTCGCGCCGGTTTCCCGACCTACTCCCTTAGCAGGGGAGCCCCTTCACCACTTGGGTATTTCTGCAAATGGATCAAAATTTATATAAAAATCAAAAAAGAAACTTTTCTGAGAATTGTCATTGGCGGAGAGGGTGGGATTCGAACCCACGGTTCCTCTCGGAATCACTGGTTTTCAAGACCAGCTCCTTAAACCACTCGGACACCTCTCCAAAACTGCATTTACAGCTTTTTTATTATATACCAAAAAAATGTTTTTGTCAAGAGCTCTGGTGAAAAAAATTTTTTTCATTATGAAAATTAGCATAATGTCATGTAAAACGTGAAAAAAACTTGTTGTATTGTGCTTTTGAATTATTGTTTTTAGAAAAATGAATGTGTTTGTAAAAAAAGAGTATCTTGCAATCATGCCGCTTTTGCATTATAATGAAAAAGCAGTATACCGTATTTTAAAAAATAAATATATATGCGGCATATGGGAAATGCTGAGGAAATTTTACGAGAAATGGTTGGTGCGGTGCTGTAGTAGAGCATGTTTTCATAAAAATTAAATGAACGTATTTTTGCGGAATGTTTCGTTACATTAATACAAATTTTGCTTGCCGATTGGAATTCTATTTTATGGCACTTTATTTTGTAAAATATGGCGGGGAAACTGTTAGCAGATGGCGTGCAAAGCGGAAAAGAGATTCGTTATGCGGTACTGCTTTACGGAAACACGCTCTAGGAATTATAGAGAGGAGCATATTTTCATGTTGTATACGTATCGTTTGAAGACACCGGCAGAGGATTTTTGTCCAATTACGGCACAGGTGCAGGGCGCTGTTGCAGAAAGCGGCATACAAGAAGGGGCTTGTATGGTGTATTGTCCGCATACCACTGCTGGTATTACCATCAATGAAAATGCAGATCCGGATGTGGTAACAGATCTGTTGCTTGCCTATCGGAAGGCGTTTCCCGATCGTCCGGAATTTCGCCATATTGAAGGAAATTCTGCAGCACACGCAAAAGCCACTGCTGTAGGAAGCAGTGTATGGATTCCGATAAAGAATGGCAGATTGGTGTTGGGGACATGGCAGGGTATTTATTTTTGTGAATTTGACGGACCTAGAAGCCGGACGTTTTATGTGTCGGTTGTTTCCAACGGAAGGGAGATAGAATGATGGATATCGTAAAATTGCAAAAATTACAGTCTTTTGTTGATACTGCTTGTCGTATCGTGTTCTTTGGAGGCGCTGGTGTTTCCACAGAAAGCGGCATTCCCGATTTTCGCAGTCAGGATGGGCTGTATCATCAGCAGTATGATGTGCCGCCGGAAACGATATTGAGTCATACCTATTTTGAGAATCATACAGAGGAATTCTATCGGTTTTACCGAAATAAAATGCTATGTCTGACAGCAAAGCCAAATGCTGCTCACCGAAAACTGGTAGAATTAGAAAAAGCGGGGAAATTGCTGGCGGTAGTTACCCAAAATATTGATGGATTGCACCAGATGGCAGGCAGTGAGAACGTATTGGAACTGCATGGCAGTGTGCACCGAAATTACTGTCAAAACTGCGGTGCCGTTTATGATGCGGCGTGGATGATGCTGACCCATGGTGTGCCGCACTGTGAAAAGTGCGGGGGACGAGTTAAGCCGGATGTGGTGCTGTATGAGGAGAGCCTCCCTGAAGATACGCTGAAAAAATCAGTGACAGCTATTGCCAATGCAGATCTCTTGATTGTTGGAGGAACTTCTCTCACAGTATATCCGGCGGCAGGGCTTTTGCGATATTTTCGCGGAGAGCATCTGGTGCTTCTCAATCGAGATGCCACGCCAATGGACGATATGGCGGATCTGTGCATCCGAGAGCCGATCGGTGATGTGCTGGGAGCAATTCAAGTGAGATAGAAAGGAATGGGGAACATATGCGAATGGTGGTACAGCGTGTGAAACGGGCACATGTGACGGTAAATGGAAAGACAACAGGATCAATTGAACAGGGTTATTTGGTATTGCTGGGGATTGCACCGGAGGATACAGAGGAAATTGTCAGAAAAATGGCGGACAAATTGTTGAAGCTGCGAATTTTTTCTGATGAGCAAGATAAAATTAATTTGTCATTGCTGGATGTACATGGTGCACTATTGCTGGTTTCTCAGTTTACCTTGTATGCCGATTGCCGGAAGGGAAATCGGCCGAGTTTTGTGCATGCGGCACCGCCTGCGCAGGCAGAGACATTGTATGAATTGTGTAAGGCGTATTGTAAACGGTTTGTCCCGGTAGAGTCAGGCATATTTGGTGCGGATATGCAGGTGGAGATTTGGAATGACGGACCATTTACCGTCGTGCTGGATTCAGATGAAATTATAAAAAAGTAAAAAAAATTGACAGAAAAGCGGATAAAATTGGTGATTTTTTAGGAAGCACACGCATGATTTTCACAAGATTTCCATATTAGTATGTCATACTGGATATACACAAACGGGAATGCCGGTATGGGGAGATCGGGTACAGCATCAGATCGGAACCTGATAAAAAACTTGTATGGTTGTATTTGACATTTTTGCCAAAAGCTGCGCAAGGTTGATCGGACAGACCCAAAAAGAGAAACGGGGGATCAGAATCAAGGAGTGAAAAATATGCAAAATAAAGTTTTTTCTTGGGCCATGTGTATGGCGATCGCAACAATGATGACCTGTGCCGGCTGCGGCGAGGTACAGGCAAATGATACAGCAGGAACATCTGCGAAACAGGCGGAGACGATTTGTGAAACGACACAAGACAAGGACGTGCAAACGCCGGAACAGACTACGGATATGGTGCAGAAAGAACAGAAGGCAGATGTGACGGGAACCGGAGCAGTGCATGTAAGTGTGGATACAAAGGGTAAGGGAAAATATGTCCCAATGGTGCAGACGAAGAAACTACCGTTTGCCGCGCCTCTGGCTTCTGGCTTGATGAGAAAAGTAATGGCGGACAGTGAAGAGACAAACAGGACATTGGTGCAGTGGCTGCGTGTGACGGCACATTCTAATACGTGTTATTTGACGGAAAACACTGCGGAGGAAATACCACCGGATTGGATCTGAGCAGATATTGGCGTTTGACAAATGCAGTTGCCATGCGGCACATTGCGGTACTGTCGTACGGATCTCTCTAAAAACCTAGGGCATTTTGTAGAATACCATAGGTTTTTAGAGGCGTCCATGACGCCTGTCATAGGAAAGGCAATATTGCAGAATGCTTGAAAAAAATTTTGCTTTGTTGTCAAAGGTAGTCTTCAACAGAAAATGCGCATGAACGAAAAGTCTGTGCGCATTTTTTGCTGGAAGAAGGGAAAACTAATGGAAAACTGGCAGAAAGATCTGTTTATTTTATTTACGTGAGCAGATAGCCACTCAAAATATTGGCAATATGCAAAAAACCGTTTTGTCCCGAATAAAAAAATTGTATGCTTTGTGGAAAATGCTTGACAGCATAGCGGCGCCTCTGTTATAATAGGAGTGCATGCACACGGCGGAAAATGTTGGGAAAACCAAAATGGTCAGAAAAAATGATTGGGTGAAAAAAGATGCCGGTGTGTGAAAAAAGGTATGATACTGGGAGCCAGTGATGAAGTATAATCGAGATCAGTTTAAGCGGATCTTTTCATTTTTTGCAGCAGTGCTGCTGGTAGGATTGTATGCCCTTGGATTTTCATGGGTGTGGTATCATAGCTACAGCGATGCGATTTTGTTACCGTTCTATCGGCGTGGAAACTGGGTTATGATCCTGATTTACGTGATATTAGTACTGCTGTTTGCAAAATCTTTTGGCGGCTTAAAAATTGGTTATCTTAAACGAACCGATATGTTTTATTCGCAGACGCTTTCTATTTTTTGCGTCAATCTTCTAACGTATTTTCAGATCAGCGTGGTAAATCGTTCTTTTTCAGCCGTGTTTCCTATGGCAGTGCTGACCGTGGCCGATTTGGTAATATTGGTGTTATGGGTGCTGCTGATTAATAAACTGTATTTCCGTTTATATCCTCCGCGCAGGTTGGTAGTGATTTACGGAGACAGGAATGCGGCAGAATTGGTTATGAAAATGAGCCGCCGTGTAGAAAAGTATATGATCTGTGAATCGGTCAGTGCCGATGCACCAGTGCAAGAAATTAGGAGTGCGATTGCACGTTACGAAGGTGTGATTCTCTGCGAGGTGTCGGGGATCAAACGAAATGATTTAATTAAATATTGTTTTGCAAACCACGTTCGCGCATACATTGCACCCAAAATTTCAGATATTATCATTCGTGGTGCAGAAGAAATCCGGCTGTTTGATACGCCGTTGCTTTTGTGCCGCAATTGCGGACTGACGTTTGAACAACGTCTCATCAAACGATCGTTTGATCTGCTTTTTTCTGTCGTATTTCTTATTGTGCTGTCACCCGTTATGTTGTTGTCGGCAATTGCAATTAAACTAGATGACGGCGGGCCTGTATTGTTTCGGCAGAAACGATTGACCGTGGATGGGAGAGAGTTTTTTGTCTATAAATTTCGAAGCATGGTGGTGGATGCAGAAAAACATGGTCCCCAGCTTGCTACAGAAGATGACGAAAGAATTACAAAGACGGGACGTTTTTTGCGCAAATGCCGGCTGGACGAACTGCCTCAGCTGATTAATATTCTCAAAGGAGAGATGTCAGTGGTGGGACCTCGTCCGGAACGCCCGGAACTGGCTGAACAGTACGAAAAAACGATGCCTGAATTTGAATTTCGGTTACAAGTAAAGGCGGGACTTACTGGATATGCCCAGGTGACAGGACTGTACGACACATTGCCTTATGATAAATTAAAAATGGATCTGATGTATATTGAGAATTATTCTATATTCTTGGATTTGCGTATTATTCTGATGACGCTCAAAACAGCGTTGTTTCCCAGCGAAACAAATGAAGAAGCACAAGCGCATGATGTCCAGGAACTGCTGCATCAAGAGCAGGAGGCGCAAACAGAAACATCGGAACAACAGAAAGGAGATCGTCCATGAAAATAACAGCAGTGATCATGGCGGGCGGCAGAGGAGAACGTTTTTGGCCTAAGAGCCGCAACGGCTATCCAAAACAGTTTTTGTCGTTGACCAAGGATGGAGAAACGATGATACAGAAGACGGTAAAGCGTCTATTGCCGCTGGTGCAGATGGAAGACGTCTTTGTAGTGACCAATGTCAATTACGCACGGCTGGTGAAGGAGCAGCTGCCGCGGCTGCCGGAAGAGAATATCTTGCTGGAACCGTGTTCTAGAAATACGGCGCCGTGTATTGGATTGGCAGCGGCAGTGATCCGCAAAAAATATCAAGAAGCAATGATGCTGGTGCTTCCGTCTGATCATTTGATTCGCTATGAAGACATGTATGCGGATACGCTGCGGCAGGCGGTCTCTGTGGCAGAAAAAGATGCTAACCTTGTGACGATCGGTATCACACCGACATATCCGGAGACGGGCTATGGCTATATTCGGTTTGAACGGGATACTGATCTGGGAATGCCGGGTGTTTATCGAGTAGAACGTTTTGTGGAAAAGCCGGATATGGATACAGCAAAAGAATATCTGGCATCGCATCGCTATTTGTGGAACAGCGGGATGTTTGTGTGGAAGGCATCATCGATCCTCTCTAATTTGGAAAAACTGATGCCGGATATTTATGAGGGATTGCAGCGCATCGAAGCGGCAGTAGATACAGCGGAATATGAAAACGTACTGACGAAAGAATATCAGGCGTTCCGCAGTGAATCCATTGACTTTGGTGTAATGGAAAAGGCGGATAAGATTTATACCATTCCCGGTAGCTTCGGATGGGACGACGTAGGCAACTGGCTGGCGGTGGAACGCATCAATCCTACCAATGAATATGGAAATTATATTGAAGGAGATGTGATCACTATCGGTACCGAGCGCAGCACCATCTGCGGCGGAAAACGGCTTATTGCGGCAGTTGGCGTGGAAGATATTATCGTGGTAGATACCGATGATGCGCTTTTGATCTGTGCTAAGGACAGCACGCAGGATGTGAAGAAAGTCATCGAAAATTTAAAGATATGCAATCGAAGCCAGCTGGTATAACAACAGCTTTGGAACGGTCGTAAAAAAAGAAGGAGTACGCTGAAATTCAGCGAGTTATGTATTTCGGAAAGGAAACCATTATGAGCAAACATGCATTGATTACGGGAATTACAGGACAGGATGGCTCTTATTTGGCAGAGCTGCTGTTAGAAAAAGGCTATGAAGTGTATGGCATCATGCGCCGTAAAAGCGTAGTGGATTATGGTAATGTCGAGCATATCAAGGATCAAATCCATTTCATTTATGCTGATATGACAGACGTTATTTCACTGATCTCTGCGATGCGGATTTCTCAGGCAGATGAAGTATACAACTTAGCTGCACAGTCGTTTGTTGCCACCAGTTGGGAACAGCCAATTGCAACTGCAGAGATTGATGCGCTGGGTGTTACCAATATGCTGGAAGCCATTCGTGCAGTGAAACCGGAATGCCGTTTTTATCAGGCATCTACTTCAGAAATGTTTGGCTTGGTGCAGGAGATGCCCCAGACAGAAAAGACACCGTTTTATCCGAGAAGTCCATATGGGGTGGCAAAGCTGTATGGGCATTGGATTACCAAGAACTATAGAGAAAGTTATGGTATGTATGCATGTTCCGGCATTCTGTTTAACCATGAGTCGGAACGGCGAGGACTGGAATTCGTTACTCGTAAGATTACGGATGCTGTAGCACGAATCAAACTGGGTGTGCAAGACTGTGTAGAACTTGGCAATATGGATTCCAAGCGTGACTGGGGTCACTCAAAAGATTATGTGCGCGCAATGTGGCTGATGCTCCAGCAGGATAAGCCGGATGACTATGTGATTGCCACAAATGAGACTCGTACGGTACGTGAATTTGTGGAAACAGCATTTGCGCATGTAGGTATCACTGTGGAATGGCGTGGCAGCGGTATCGATGAGATTGGTATCGATAAGGCAACTGGTAAGACAGTGGTTAAGATCAATAAGAAATTTTTCCGCCCGGCGGAGGTAGATGTGCTGTTGGGCAATCCGGCAAAGGCAGAGTCTGTTCTCGGCTGGAAACGTGAGATACCGTTCTCAGAATTGGTAGAGCGTATGGTGAAGAATGATTTGGCATTGGTGGAACATGAACTGAAGTGCCAGAATGTATAAAGAAGACGAAAAAAGTCATACAGTAAAACAGGGCGGAGACTCTCCGCCCTTGTCTGTATTTGATGAATGGAGTGGAAATAATTGCGAATTGCATTTGACGTGCTGCCGTTGATTGGCTGTCGTATGACGGGAATCGGCTATTGTGAAGCGGGACAGATTCAGGCGTTGTCGAAACTGCATCCGGAGGATGATTTTTTTCTGCAATTTTTCTCAAGAAAGCATGAGGAAATCAAAATTGAACGGTTAAAGCCGTATTTGAAAAAAAATGTAACGCCCCATTGGGCAAAGGCATCTGGCTATCTCTATCGTTTGTTGTCTAATTTTCTCCCTCTATCCTATCGGCATTATTTTGGAGACAGGGCACAAGTCACTCATTTTTTCAATTATATTGTGCCGCCGAATGTTGCTGGAAAGACGGTCGTAACAGTACACGATATGGTGTACAAAACTTTTCCGGAGACAGTGCGGGGCAGAACTCGGTATATGCTGGACACTGGATTGCAAAAATCCATGCGCCGTGCCGACCGGATTGTGACGGACTCGATGTTTTCCAAACAGGAGATCATCCGGTATTTTCCCCAGTTTGCGGATAAAATTCGTGTGGTGTACTGCGGCGTGGATACAGAAAAATTTCATCCGGTGGAAGATGCTGCGAAAATTGACACTGTAAGACAGAAATATGGTATTGATCGGGAATATTTCCTATATCTGGGAACGGTAGAACCACGAAAAAATCTGGAACGTTTGATCAAAGCATTTGAACGGTTTCAAAAGGTAAAGGATACACCGCCCTATCTGATTCTGGCAGGCGGCAAAGGCTGGCTGGACAGTGGCATTTATGCAATCGTAGAAGAGTTGCAACTACAGGATGTTGTAAAATTTACTGATTATGTACCAGATGAAGATCTCTGTTCGCTGATGTGCGGGGCATTGGCATTTGTGTTTCCATCTATTTACGAGGGATTTGGAATGCCGCCTCTAGAAGCAATGGCGTGTGGTGTGCCGGTGCTGACCTCTCATGCGGCATCTCTGCCGGAAGTGGTTGGAGAAGATGCGGTGGTCGTTGATCCTTATTCGGAACAAGCAATCGCCAATGGGTTGGAGAAACTCTACATGGATGAAGCACTGCGGGAGAAACTCTCCAAGGCAGGACCGATTCGGGCAAAGCAGTTCACATGGGAACGCTCGGCAGAACAGTTGTACCAGGTGTATCAGGAGGTCTGCCGTGACTAAAAATCAAAAAAAATTGCATGTGCTGCAGGTAAATAAAGCGTATTATCCGCATATTGGCGGTATCGAGAGCTTAGTAAGGGTATTTTCACGGGAACTGCAAAAGCGGGAAGATACGGAAGTACAAGTGCTTGTTTGTCAGGAGAAGGGCAAGGGCAGAACTGATATATTGGAAAATGTACCGGTGCATTATGCGTCTAGTTTAGGCACATACTTTTCTTGTCCGATTTCATTTTCCTTTGTGCGTCAATTTCGAAATATGGCAAAATGGGCAGATGTAATTGAGATCCATGTTCCCTTTCCATTGGCTGATCTGGCATGTTTGCTCTCGGGCTATCGGGGAGCAGTGATCATTGCCTGGCACAGCGATGTGATACGGCAGAAAACGCTGCTTCGTTTTTATAAACCACTGTTGCTGCAATTCTTAAAAAGGGCGGATTGTGTGATTGTTGCTACACAGGGACATATTTCCAGTTCGCCGTTTTTGACACGGTTTTCGGAAAAATGTCGGGTGATTCCATATGGTATCGATGTGGAAGCATATCGAGCAATAGAAAAAAAACCGGTATTACGGCAGATACAAAAAGATCCCCATTCAGTACGAGTGCTGTTTGTGGGACGGTTTGTGTACTATAAAGGAATAGAAGTATTGTTGCAGGCGTTCCAAAAGGTACAAAGATGCGAGTTGTTTTTAATCGGTCATGGTACGTCTGAAATGGAAGAAAAAATGCAGAAAATGACCCGGCAGATGAACGGAGAAGTGCATTTTATGGGAAATTTACCGGAGCAAGAACTGCGGGCTGCTTTTGCAGACTGTGATATGTTTGTATTGCCGTCAGTAGCAAATAGTGAGGCGTTCGGTATTGTACAGCTAGAGGCAATGGTTTATGGAAAGCCGGTGATTAATACAGCATTGCCAACGGGAGTTCCTTATGTAAGTTTAGACGGCAAAACGGGTATCACGGTTCCGCCGGGGGATGTGCAGGCACTGGCAGCGGCAATACAGAAGTTGGCGGACGATCCACAGCTGCGGGAAATATATGGAAAAGCAGCGGCAAAACGGGTGGAATCTGAATTTCATGAAAGAGATTTAGTAAATCGCGTGCATGACACGCTGGCGGAATTTGCGGAAAGGCGGCAGAGAATATGAAAGCACTTATCATCGGTGGTGGCGGGTTTGTGGGTCGGTATCTAGCCGAGCATTTGATACAAAACCTTGGATGGGATACGGTTTTGACAAAGCTGCCCAGTGAACAGGTGGAAATCGAAGGCTGTGAGGCATATAATCTGGATATTTTGGATAAAGATGCGGTTGAGGCGCTTTTAGTGCGGCAAAAGCCGGATGCCATTTTGCATTTGGCAGCACAGAGTTCTGTGGCATATTCCTGGAAAAACCCTCAGCTGACGACGGATGTCAATGTGCATGGGTGTCTGAATGTGCTGGATGCAGTGCGAGATATGGAAAACTATGCGCCGAAAATTCTTTTGATTGGCTCTGGGGAAGAATACGGCGCACTGCCGGCGGGAACTTCTCTAGTCAGTGAAACTACACCGGTTTCACCGGGAAATCCATATGCCATTACCAAGTTGACACAGACACTGTTCGGACAGCTCTATGCCAAAGCGTATGGGATGCAAATCATTATGGTGCGGGCATTCAATCATGTCGGACCGGGGCAAGCACCGCAGTTTGTGGTGTCGGATTTCTGCAAGCAGGCTGCTGAAATTGCAGCGGGACTGCGGGCACCCGCTATGTATGTGGGTAATCTTTCCGCAGCACGTGATTTCACTGATGTGCGCGATGTAGTGCGGGCATATGGACTGCTGGTGCAGTACGGCAAAGCCGGAGAAATTTATAATGTGGGCAGTGGTAAAGCGGTTGTAGTGGAAGATCTGTTGAAACAGATTATCGAAAAAAGTGGTGCAAAAATCACTGTAGAAGTTGATCCAGCTAAACTGCGGCCGATAGAAGTGCCGGTCATTCGAGCAGATATCACAAAATTGCAGCGGGATACTGGATGGAAACCGGAGATTACGTTGGAGCAGACGATTAAAGAGACGCTTGCATACTGGAAGGCAAGTGTGAAAGGATAAAAAGGGGGGATAGGTATGGCGCAGGTAGAAGAACTGCTGGAGCAAGCCAAAAAGGATGGCGTATCAGAAGATTTGGGATACAACACACCGCAGGATGCTTATTCCGAACAGGAATGGGATCAACAGAAAGTGAAAAACTGGCCTCGGCAGATTCATCTGTTTGGGCTGCGGCAGAACCAGATCAACCGCAGTACTGCTGCCAGAATCCGAGCGCTGGAAATTCAAAACCGGACGCTGGAAATCCAGATTCAGCGTTTGGAAGAAATATTAGAAATGGTCGTTACACGGAAAGAACTCGGCAAACAGCTGGAACCGTTTGCAACCAAAAAAGATTTGGAGGAAATGACAACCAAGCAGGAGATGGAGTCACTTTCAGAACGGGAGCGAAAGGTTATCGGTCGAATGGCGGCAGAAATGGATCAAATGCAGATTCAGCTGAAACAGATGGGCAATAAACTGCGAAATAATCTGGAGGATGCACGGCTTCGCAGTAAACTTGAGGATAACGCCTATGATAGAGTGCAGAAACGCATGGATCATGTGGAGGCTCAGATGCATTTGTTAAGAACACTGCTAGAACATTTGGCAAAAGGCAGTGAATCGCAAGATCTGGACGTGTTAATGCCAACACAAGAGTCGCAATCGGATGTATCCGATACGAACTGCTCGGATTGCTGAACAAACGAATATGGCGCAGAAATGCCGTGCGGAAGCGGCGTTTCTGCGCTTTTTATTATATCGCAAAATTGGACAGGATCTTGGGGTGCCAAGTGCATGTGGAATAGATTGAAAAAAAGATTATAGTTACTGAACAGTGAAACCGGTTTGTAAATGTTTTGTAAGATTTTACTTGACAATGGTGACAGAATACGGTATAATGAAAGAACAAACTTTAAGAGAAAACGACCAATGGAGGATCAAGATGGGTATATTTTCCAGAATTGGCGATGTGCTGAAAGCAAACATCAATGATATGATTGACCGAGCAGAAGATCCGGAAAAAATGGTAAAGCAGATCATTCTAGATTTGCAAAAGGAAGTGAGTCAGGCAACACAGGCACTTGGCAAGGCAATGGCAAGTGAACGCATGGCAAAACGACAATATGAAAATGCAATTAAAACGTCGGCAGATTGGGAGGCGAAGGCAAAAGCCGCTCTCAATGCGGGCGAGGTAGAACTGGCAAAGAAGGCTTTGTCAAATAAAGTGAAAGCAGATGAGGATGTCAAGCAGTACGGACAGATGCATGAACAGATTTCTGCTCAGACAGCACAGGTACGGGAACAGGTGGAAGCAATGAAGGCAAAGCTTGAAGAGGCGAAAAGCCGACAGGCAATGCTCATTGCGCGGTCTCAGATGGCAAAGACACAAAAAAATTTGGCACAATCTGTGGGTGGCATGGATGCTTCCAGTGCATTGGATAAGTTTAATCGTATGGAGGAGAAGGTTTCCCGACAGGAGGCGGAAGCAGCAGCATTTGCAGATATTGCCGGGACGAGCAGCGACAGCGATGCAAAAACATTTGAAGAATTGGAACATGATATGCATGTAGATGCAGAATTGCAGCGACTAATGGCAGAAATGCGTCAGACGGACGTTGTCAACGATAAAGAAGGGAGTACGGTGCAATGATGGCAGAACACAACAAAAAAAATGGACTAAAAGGTTTGTTTGTAGTAGCTTCTTTGATTGCAGTGGCAATTGCAGCAGTGGTGTACTTTTTTGCAATGCATCGCCGCCGTCTCAATCGTGAAAAATGGAAAGAATATGATGAGTGCGGTTTGGTATAATTGCTGCTGAAAAATTCATATGTACCCTATATAGCCGGTATTGGTCTTGTTGAACCGGTCAGAAGAGTAAAAAAAGAAACTGTTGGGCTTTTGGGCTGCAATGGTTTCTTTTTTTATGATGGGTTTGCGATTGGTACATACACAGATAAGCTGTATCGCTTTTTCAAATAAGGGCTTGTTCCTACTTATCATATGTTGGAAAAATCGCCGGTCTGGATGGTTCAGACCGGCAATTTTTTTGGAATTACTTGCTTTTCAGATCATTGACAACGTTCTGGATATGCAGAATTTGCTCATTGGTCAGTCCGGTCACATCCAGCGTTTGTTGATTTTCCAGCCCCAGCAGATAGTCGGCGCTGACGCAAAAAGTGGTTGCAATGCGCATGAGCATATCAATAGACGGCATAATATTGTCATTTTCCCAATTGCTGACACATTGCTTTGTGACACAGAGCTTTCTGCCGAATTGAACTTGGTTCATACCTAAGGATGTCCTGAGTTCTTTAATTCGTTCTGCAAACATAGAAATCACTCCTAAGTCAAATTTTACAATACTATGGTATACTAATATTGGACTGCAACAGTAGTAGTATGATATGAAATGGAGGAAGAAAAATTGTTTTGTAAAAATTGTGGAAGGAACATAGGAAATACAACACGATGTCCGATATGTGATGGTGGGGGTGTAAAACCAATACTTTCTGTCAAACCTGTAAGATCAACAAGCTCTACGGTTTTCATGGTACTTTATGCGGTGTTTGTTGCAATTTGTGCTATTTGGCAATATTGGCTTTCATCTAACTTTCAAGCTGAAATTTCTGCGCACACTAACATGGAACTTAGTGGAAGAGGCTTATTTGTGGTTTTTATAATCTTGGCAGCGATACCAATTTACTTTATGGCAAAAAGAAATAAGTTAAGATTATGCGCAATTTTCTTTTTAATTGGAATGCTCTTTCTTACCATTGGAAGTGCGTCGGCATGCTTTTCGATCTTTAAAGCAGGTATATATTATGAATATGGTTATGAAGTGGAGTTGTTTTCATCAGTTTTTGATGAGATGAGTGGAGAATATGAAGAGATACAAACGGGCTTAAGCTATATAAAAATAATTCTAATTGCCGTTTGTTTTTTTGCCATTCTAGTTCCATCAGCCATGTTTTCTAGCACAATGTTGCTTATGCCGGACAAAAAGTGGTTTACTATATTAATGATTATTGCAACGATCATAGCAGCATTCATTTCAGTAATTACGTGTGGAATCGGGACGATGTTTGCGGGTCCGTATCCATGCTTAATTTTGTTTCTGGGATTTTATATGCGTACAAATTACAGTGCATTACTGAGTGAGAAAAAAATAGGAAAATGAACTTGTTATATTGTTCTATGGAGCTATATTTTGCATGATTTTGTGCAGCGCTGTATCCGATCTTTAGGGCAACACGCTGTAAAGACATCTATCAAAACATATAATGTTGGTTCAGTAGTGTTATTTTTAAGAATCGTATTTGCATTGCTCGCGCTATTTTTATTAACAAAATTTGCACAAACTTATTTGTAATAGAGTATCCTTTATTTGTAATGAATGAATATATTGATAATTTCTTCTCGAATATAAATATGAGAGTGATATAGATAGTTTGAATCGCATGAAGTTAATAAATATAATAACTGTAAGTGTAGGCGGGATAATTAACTTGAGGATGCTTGCTATGTTACATAGAGCAGCAACGGTAACGAAAAAAAGGGGGTGAGAGTGATGTTGGAGTTTTTGTTATATTCGCTTTCAGGGATTCCATTCATGAGCAAAATTGTCCAGTACTTATATAATTTTATGTAAACCAAAATAAATTTATATAAACAGAATGAGCCAGTCCAAGTTTTTGGATTGGCTCATTCTGTTATTTTTATACAAATTATCCAAAATGGAGGGAAAAAGAGCATCAAAAATTTACTTGACAAAAGTGGGAGAGGTATGATATAATGATAAAGCTGTCGCAGGAGAGGGGAGCAAGGGAGAATAAGGAAGAGTGAGGAGCCGGGAGGCGAGGTTCACAGAAAGTTCACTTGACAAACCCGATAGAAAGTGATAGAATAGAGAGGTATCATGTCGAACGGAAGAAGAGAGGGACTGGTAAGAAGTTCACAATTTGTTTACTTGACAAAACCGCGAAGATATGATATACTGTAAAAGTTGCAGCACGAAAAGAAGAGCTGTGTGTATCTTGAAAATTGAACAATGCACTACAAGCGAAAAAGCCCTTGGAACTTAAGGAAACTTAAGAAGAAGAGAAGTCAGAAAAGACGAAAAAATCACGAAGGTAATTGCGAGCGATCGTAATTGTCAGGGAGATGTTAGAGAGTGAAAGCTCTTTGATATACAACAAACTAAAGAGTTTGATCCTGGCTCAGGACGAACGCTGGCGGCACGCTTAACACATGCAAGTCGAACGGAGGATATTGAGCTTGCTTAATATTCTTAGTGGCGGACGGGTGAGTAACACGTGAGTAACCTGCCTCTGAGAGTGGGATAGCTTCTGGAAACGGATGGTAATACCGCATAACATCACGATACCGCATGGTAATGTGATCAAAGAATTATCGCTCAGAGATGGACTCGCGTCTGATTAGATAGTTGGTGAGGTAACGGCTCACCAAGTCGACGATCAGTAGCCGGACTGAGAGGTTGAACGGCCACATTGGGACTGAGACACGGCCCAGACTCCTACGGGAGGCAGC
>CASEVP010000017.1 GCA_949291345.1 uncultured Ruminococcus sp. | reverse complement strand
GTCGTCCTGACATGCCGCTCTGCCGCCCATGCTCTGTACGGTATCAAATGTTTCAAATTCCAGACGAGTGATGCGTTCTACCGTCCGATTATGCTGTTCTATTTTTTCGGCTTGCTCTGCCAACGCTTTTGCCGTTTCTCCAAGGTAGGGATTCTTTTCCTGTTCTGGTATGGTATATTCCTTCATTTTTCGAACCTCCTGTTCCATTTTGCTGCATATTCTTTCGATTCCAGCGCAAACCGAATCTGTTTTTGCCTGCCATGCTGCACCGCCTCTTGTGGGAAACAACAACAACTGTTCTGCCTCCTCAGCCAGAATCTCACCGCTGCAAAGTTCCTTTGTACTGCGCAGCAGCCATTTTTCATAAGGCGCATATACACCTCGTATCAAATGCAAAGCTTGCATTGCAGCTTTGCAGAATTCTGCCACATACAGTTGTGCCGTGACGGTATCGCCTCGCTGACGCATTCGACTATAGTTGTATTGTCCGCACTGTGCCATTCTGCCCAGTGCCTGCGCCAACCGTCTGCAGCGCACTTCCTTCGGATATCCCATTTCGAGCATTTTCCGATCCTTTGTCATTTGTCCAAAATTGTCAAAAAACAATATGCCACTGCACAGCACCCGAAGCATAGGTTCTTCCACCGACAACCATTCCTGCTCTGTCTGTGGTATGTGGGGTATCCCCAAAATACGCTGATAGAACGCTCTCAAACGACATACTCCCACTCTGCCTTCCGCTTCCGTTGTGGAAACCCTTGTAATACCATAGTAAGAGCATGGCAAGGCATCATATGCCGCTTGCAAGCGCTGTATCACGTCTTCGGGCATATCATCTGGCACCCAGATACAAAATCCAGCCCCGAAATCATGATCATGCGAAATCGCATCGTCATATCCCAAACATTCTGAACCTTCTCCCACCAAACCTACTGCCAGACGGGGAAGTTCCGCTGCAAACTGCCGTTCCAACACCGGGCGCCCAAATGCTTCAAAAAAACGCTTGGACAATTCCAATCCTGTCAGCACAGGTCGGGACATTTCTGCGGCATCATAGGCTTTCTCCAAATTTTCGGTTACAATCGTATAGAAATTGTTTTTTCCCATATGCAATTCAATTTCCGGCAGTGCCTTTTCATACCATTCTGCCGCTGCCGCATACTGTCCTTTTTGATAACAGGCATCTCCAAAACCTGCCAAAACGGCGCTGTAATGAAAATCCGACGGGGTTTTTCCAGAAAGAATGGCATCCGCCTCCCGCAGCCGCTCTAGTGCCTGCTCTGTTTGGCGCAGACGCAGTAATGACATTGCCAAGTTTGTACAGGAAATTGCCGTCTTTGTGGTATCTCCCGCCTTGCGCACCAGTTCCAGTGCTCGTTCCAAACAAGTACAGGCATCGGTATATTGCTCCGTCTCTTGATACAGCAGCGCCATGTTATTCCACAGACTTGCTACCCGGGTGTCATCTGCCGCCAAATGACGATCATAGCACTGTTTTACAATTTCATAAGCAGCAAACGCCTGTGCAAATCTTCCGGCCGCCCGATAGACATTGGCACAGTTAAGCATTGTCGTGCCATATTCCAGTGTATCTGTTTCTCCGTTAGATTCGAACAGTTCCCGTGCTTTTACAGCACTCTCCAATGCCTCGGGAAATTTCCCGCAGTCCCGATAATAACCCATCATTTCGTTATATATCGTCTTTTGAGCGTCAGTGTCGCCCTGCTGCTGTGCTTCTTTCAAGGAAGCCTTCAACAATTGTTCTGCCTCTTCCAACTTGCAGCTATGAAGCAGTGCGTCCAGTTTCGAAAGCATATTCGCAATATCCATGACATTTTCCTCCTGCGGAAAGCACCGCACAAATCGATCCTTCCGAATCCATGCGGTGTAGGCAGCACACAAAATAACGCGCTTAACCTGGCTTTTTACAGTGCTATTCTCAAAATCTTTTCATCTTTTCTTGCGTAAATTTTCAAATGCATTTTACCGGCAGTAAGATATTCAAAAATTCATAAACATTCCTTGTATGATATTCTCATTAGAACCGATCCATATAAAAAATATTGTGTCCATATTCCTATGCGGCAGATCTCTATTTATCGCTGTCGATATATGCCCAGCAGCCTTTCAGATACAAAACACCTGAGATAATCGTCAGTACAGTAGAAATCCAAATAAGAGCACCCAAAATCCATGTAGGCACAAAGCCGGGAACCTGTACACCAAAATCAAAACATACGGTTAGATAAAGCATCACACCTACAATCGTTACCATGGTAAAAGCAGTTTTCAGCTTACCCCAAATACCGGCAGCCACAACTACACCTTCTTCTGCGGCCAGCAGACGTAAACCAGAAACCATGAATTCGCGTGCCACAATGATGATCAGGGGAATGGCGGACATTCGAAATTCTTCCAATTCCACAAAAACCAGCAGTGCTGTAATTACCAACACCTTATCTGCAAGAGGGTCCAAAAATTTTCCAAAATTGGTGACAAGTCCCTGTTTTCTGGCAATCTTTCCATCGAGCATATCCGTAAACGAAGCCGCTGCAAACACCACCAGTGCCCACAGAAAATGAAAAGGAATGGCATCTACATAAATCATCACCAAAAAAACGGGGATGAGAAAAACACGCAGCAGCGTTAATTTATTCGGCAGATTCATCAGTAACCTCCTCAGCCAGCAAATCATAATCGAGAGTATCAAACACTTCTACTGTAATATATTGTCCCAAACGCAGCCGTTTATTGGTACTGCGGATAAAGACCTTACCGTCAATATCCGGTGCGTCTGCGGCCGTTCTGCCAAAAAAACAACCAGCATATCGATCATAACCCTCTACAACAGCCGTCATTCGCTTTCCAATCTTTTCGGCATTCTTTGCCGCGCTAACTTCTGCCTGCTGTTCCATGAGAATATCCGCACGGTGCGCACGAACTTCTTCGTCCACCTGATCTTCATATGCGGCTGCACGAGTGCCTTCTTCCTCAGAATAAGCAAAGCATCCCAATTTATCAAACTGCATCTCCTGCACAAAATCACCAAGCCGATTAAACTGTTCCTTTGTTTCCCCCGGAAAGCCGGTAATCAATGTGGTGCGCAGCGTAATATCCGGTACTCGATCCCGGATATGAGCAATGCACGACCGCAGTGTCTGTTCATCTCCCGGACGGTTCATGCGTTTCAGAATTTCTCCGTCGCAGTGCTGAATGGGTATATCCATATAAGGCACCATATGCGGTTCCTGCACAAATACATCCAGCAATTCGTCCGTAATCCGCTCTGGATAGCAGTACAGCACTCGCACCCAACGGATTCCCGGAATATGACACAATTCTCGCAGCAATTCCGGCAGTTTTGACTTGCCATACAAATCTTCGCCGTAGCGTGTAGTATCCTGTGCTACCACAATCAGTTCAGTGACATGGTGTTCTGCCAGCCAGCGTGCCTCCTGCAATACATCCTCCATGGGAACGCTGCGATACGGCCCACGAATCTGCGGAATTGCACAATAAGTACAACAATTGGAACACCCTTCTGCAATCTTCAGATAGGCAAAAAACGGCAACGTCGTGATGACACGCTCACCTGTCAGCACCGCCTCACTTTTTTTTGCAAAGTGTACTACGCGCTCACCCGCCAGCACATGATCCAGAATATCTACAATGTCCTTTTCATCGCCGATACCCACAACAGCATCCGCCTCTGTAAACAGCTCAGCCGCCTCATCCCGATAACGCTCGGTCAGACATCCGGTTAAGATAATTTTTTTCAGTGTCCCTTCTTTTTTTAACTGTCCCAGCTCCAGAATCGTCTCAATTGCCTCTTCTTTGGCGGATTGGATAAAACCGCAGGTATTAACCACAGCAATTTCCGCCTCTCCTGGCTCCACTACCAGCTGATAGCCATGTGCCTTTAATTTTGCCAGCATCCGTTCTGAATCCACCAAATTCTTTGAACATCCCAGCGATACCATTCCTACTCGAATTGGCATAATATCTCCTCCGTTATTCTTTTGGGCTATCTATCGCAGCCGCTTTCCATTCTGATTGACTGCCTGCAAAACATGATTTTCTTTATGAAAACATGCTCTCTTGTTCTGTTTTCTGCTCCTGCAGATATGCCGATACAACCCTCTGGATCTCTCCAAAAGTGTATCCCTGCCGCACCAGTGCCGCCTTTCCTTTTTCGATCATCTTCCGGTCGGAAGGTTCGGCAAAATACCGGGCAAATTTGCCACGTACCAGTTCTTCTAAAATTTCTTCCGTCCGGCATCGATAAGGTTCCAGTGCCGCCTGAATTTGAGGATCCAGCAATCCCCTGCGCCGCATCTCCTGATAGGCACGCCGCATGCCAAACCGTTTTCGCTCAATATAGTGCAGTGCCGCCTGCTCAGCATATTTCCAGTCGTTAAGCATTCCGTTCTTTACCAAACGATTCACAACACCATAGCAAACATTTTCAGGGTATTTCGGCGACAGTTTTCGAAACATCTCCTGATAACTATATCCTCGGTTATCCAACAAATAGCGGGAATACTGATACGCCTTCCGAAACGTTTCCAAATCCTGAACTCGTTTCCACTGTGCCGCCGACAATTCCATACCTTTTTGCAGTCCGCAGTGCTGCACCACAGACACGTGCACAAAATACAGTTCACCGCTTCCGTCCAACTCCATCTGCCAAGTGTTGCCCTTATATGTACACAATTGGGTCAGCCGCATCTTCTGTTCCATCCTTTACTTATGCCGGATCAAATTCCTCGAAATCATCTTCCGCACTGATCTCCAATCCATCCTCTCCTGCCGGCATAAAATGCTCCTCCGATGGCATATCGCCTTCTGATGCTGCCGTTTCTGCAGGCGCACTGTCCTGTGCTGCGCTTGCTGCCGCCTCTTCGAGTTTGTTCTTCTTTTTCGTGCGTCTGGACTGGTTCATCAGTTCATCCTGATGTTCCAAGATCTTTGCCTCAATCTCCTTCATCAACTCCGGATTTTCTTCCAGCGTTTTTTTCGAATTTTCTCTGCCCTGTCCCAGTTTCTGATCCTGGTAGCTGTACCATGCACCGCCTTTTTTCACGATACCCAGCTGTGTAGCAACATCAATTACTTCACCTGTACGAGAAATGCCGGTACCGTACAAAATATCAAACTCACATTCCCGAAAGGGCGGTGCTACCTTATTTTTACTGATCTTCACCTTTGTACGGTTTCCGATCACAGATGTGCCTTCTTTAATCTGTTCTCCACGGCGTACTTCCATCCGCACCGATGCATAAAATTTCAGTGCACGACCACCCGGCGTCGTCTCCGGATTGCCATACATGACACCGATCTTTTCCCGCACCTGGTTGATAAAAATCGCCACACACTTCGATTTGGAGATTACTGCTGTCAATTTGCGCATTGCCTGTGACATAAGTCTTGCCAACTGTCCCACATGACTGTCACCCATTTCGCCGTCAATCTCTGCCTTTGTGGTTAATGCGGCAACAGAGTCCACAACCAGCACATCAATGGCACCAGAACGAACCAACGCCTCCGCAATCTCCAGTGCCTGTTCTCCGCTGTCTGGCTGCGACACCAGAAGACTGTCGATATTTACACCCAACGCTTCTGCATACAACGGATCCAACGCATGTTCCACATCGATAAAGGCAACTTCACCGCCCATCTTCTGTGCTTCGGCAATGATATGCAGTGCAACTGTCGTCTTACCGGAGCTCTCCGGTCCATACAATTCCACAATTCTTCCTCTCGGCACACCGCCGATACCCAGTGCCATATCCAGCAGCATCGATCCTGTCGGAATCGACTCCACATTCAGATTTGCCTTATTTTCACCTAATCGCATGATTGCACCATTGCCGTACACTTTCGTAATATGGTTAATGGCATTTTGCAGAGCCTTTTTCTTTTCTTCTTCAGTAGAAGGAATCTCTGCCGGTGCCTTTTTCTTTGTATCTGCTTTTGCCATAATCGTTCCTTTCCATCCTTACACAACATCACAGCATTTCTATCTAAGGCAATACTGCACAAAGAACACCTAGCTGTTTTATACAAAATTTCTACCCGAAAACCTATACGCCTATTGTTATGAACTAGCATTCATGAAGATGTCTGCCATGACACTTATCTATTCCATATTCCTGCACTTTTTCCGTAATTCATGTGGTTTTAGTTCCATTTTGACCCATCACCACTCGTGCAATACCGCACAGATCTTTTATACAATCCACACTGGTAAAACCATTCTGATCCATCAGACAACACACATGTTCCGCCTGTCCGGCGCCCACTTCGTACAACAGCCATCCGTCGGCATGCAGTACATTTTTCCAGATAGGAGTGAGCCTGCGGTAAAAATCCAATCCGTCCGCACCGCCAAAAAGTGCACTCTTCGGTTCTTTTGCCACCTCGGGCTGCAAACATGTCATATCTTCTGTTGTCAGATACGGGGGATTGCAGGTAATGACATCAAACGTCTGCTCCAGCAGCTGCGCCGGCGGACTGCACGCATCACCCAGCACACAAGTCATCTGGGGTGCATGTTTCTGCAAATTATACTCCAAATATCCAAACGCTGCGCGTGAGAATTCCAGCGCAACACCCGTTACATTCGGCAGATGCGCTGCGATTGCCGCCGGAATACAACCCGTTCCGCTGCACAAATCCAGCAATTTTGTAGCAGGCATGCCCTTGCGCAACGTCAACACCGTTTCCACCAGCGTTTCGGTATCCTGCCTGGGTATCAGCACACCCTCACCCACAGAGAATTCCATTCCATAAAATTCCCATGTGCCGCAAAGGTATTGCAGCGGCTCATGTGCCAAACGCCGCTCCAGAAACGCCTTTGCCTGTTCCAACTGTATCTTTGTCACTGGAATTTCCGGCAGAGGTGCACTATGTGGCAGTCTCAGAACCGTTTCCAGCAGAAGCCGGCTTTCAAAGCCGGCACTTTCCATGCCGGCATCCTCCAGTGTATTCCGCATATATATCAGCAGCTGTCTCGGTGTCATCACCACTGATCGTCCTCCATATCCTCCGGAATACAAGGCAACAGTGCGGCAATGGCACATTCGATTTGCGATGCATCCGGTTCCCGTGTGGTAATTCGCTGAATTTGCAGTCCTGGCCAGGAAAGCGCCCGTGTCAACCAACTGTTGCTTCTGCCGGCGATTCGAATAAATTCATAAGAAATTCCCACAATCAACGGCAACAGAAGAATACTGATAATAATACGGGGCAACAATTGATACACCGGCACGATACACATCACCAGTATGCTGACGATCAAGGTAATGAAAATAAAGCTTGTGCCGCAGCGAGGATGAAACCTCGTATGTTTTTTGACGTTCTCCACTGTCAGTTCCTCACCCGCCTCATAGCAGGCGATGGTCTTATGCTCTGCGCCGTGATATTCATAGGTACGGCGTATATCCTTCAAAAAACCGGTCAGCGCCATATACACCAAAAACAATGCAATTTTGATCACACCCTCCAATAAAGACCGCACAAACCGACTGTTGTCAGGAATGGGCGTGTGGGTAATCAGATTGCCGATCAGCCACTTGGGCAGCACCACAAAAAGACCGATTGCCAGCACAATGCCTATCACTACGCCAATGGTCATGATAATACCGAAGAGCTTATCACCCAATTTATCTTCCAGCCACTGTTCAAACCGATTTAATTCTTCCTCTTCTTCTTCCTCGCCGTCCGCCGGCATCTGTTTTTCTGCCGACTTACTTAGGCATCGATACCCGTCCCGCAGTGACAGCACAAAATTAAAACTCCCCCGTACAATTGGGCACTTACGATACCACGGCATATTTTTGCCGTTGTTTTCCGGCCACGTTTCCACGTCGATCTCGCCGGTCGGCAGACGGCATGCCATTGCCCCGGTATCTGCACCCTTCATCATAACACCCTCGATCAGCGCCTGCCCGCCGATCTTTGTCATATGTTTTGGATTTTCTCTGGGTTGTTTTGCCATGGTTTTTCTTATCCTTCCTCTGATATTGTCTTAGATCATGTTTACTTAACATAAACACACACGTATTTTATATGAACAGCTTCTAGACGTTTTTCCGCAGATGGTTTTCTGTGGGCAGCGTAATCGTTACATTTGTCCCCACATTCAGTTCACTGGTGATATCCAGCGTCCCTCCATGCATGGTGATGATCTCATCCGCCACCGCAAGACCGATACCAGAACCCCGCCGCGTGTGATTTGCCTTAAAAAATTTATCCTTTACCCGTGGCAAATCTGCTTGGCTGATTCCAACCCCGTTATCGGTGATTGTCACTTGGATCATATTGCCTACCTCTTCGGCACTAACCGTAATCGTACTGCCCGGATCAGAATACTTAATGGCATTATCGATAACATTGATAAACACTTGACGGATCCGATTTTTATCTCCGTACACAAAGGGCAGCATATCCGGCTCTTGATAAATAATTCGAATGTTTTCCCGCTTTGCTTTTTCCGTATAGATGAGCACAGCATCGCCTAGTTCTGCCAGCACATCCATCGTAGCGCACTGCAGCGAAAACCGGCCGCTCTGCATTCTGGAAAAATCCAGCAGTTCTTCTACCATTTCTGACAAGCGTTCTGTCTCATTTACGATCACATGTACGCCACGCTGCACCATATCGGGATCTGCCTCCATACACATGGTTTCTGCCCAGCCTTTGATTGCCGTCAGCGGTGTCCGAAGTTCATGGGAAACGGAAGAAATAAATTCGTTTTTCATATTCTCCGTATTGGAAAGTTCGTCCGCCATCTGGTTGATAGAAACGCACAGATCACCGATCTCGTCGTGACTTTCGTTATGAATGCGAATGGAAAAGTCTCCTTTGGCAAATTTTTTTGTTGTGGCATTTATCTGCTTAATGGGACGCACAATAGAGCGGATAAAGTACAGTCCTGTCACCAGCAGCAGCAGCAAAATTCCCAAACATATCGACGATATACCGACGATATATGCGACAAGCGTATCCTGTATCTGTTCCAGTGATGCTACTACCCGTATGGCATTGTATTCCGTATTGATATCTGAGATATCCACACAGACAGCCATGATCGTTTCATCACCGACTTTTCCAACCCAATACCCTTCTTTACCATCCATTACGCTTTCATAATCCGGCATCGAAACGCCTTCTGAGGGGGTAAAGCCCGACGATGTCAGCACGACCCTTCCTCTGGAATTGATCGCCATCAGCTCCATTTTATCTTTATCAGAAAAATTTTCGATGGTACTGCGCATTTCCGAGGCAAAGTTTAAATCGGCATCCTGCGCATAACGACTGAGCACTCCAGTGACAGAGCTGATCTTTGTGGAAAGATACTGCTGAGACGCTCCGTAGTAATAACTCTGAATGGCATAAATTACGGCAAAATCAATCACCAACAGTACCAATCCAATAATTCCTAAGTTATTCCAAATCCAACGCCGTGTAATGGAACCTTTTTTTTCTGCCTTCTTTGCCCCTTTTTTTCTATATTTACTTGTCATTCCACTTATATCCATAGCCCCAAATCGTTGTAATATAGTGCGGCTTGCTGGGTTCCTCTTCTATCTTCATGCGGATACGACGAATATTGACATCGACGATTTTATCGTCACCAAAATAACTGTCTCCCCAAATGTGGTTGAGAATGCTCGCCCGATCCAGTGCCGTGTTCTGATTCTTCAGGAAATATTCCATAATCTGATATTCCACCTGCGTCAGATCGATCAGTTTCCCGTTTTTTGTCACGGTACGGCTTTTCAGGTTCAGCGAAAAAGGTCCGCTTTCAATCACGGGAGATTTCTCATCCTTAATAAAACTCATACATACCCGGCGATAAATGGCATCCACTCTCGCAGTCAGTTCTGACGGGGAAAAAGGCTTTGTGATATAATCATCTGCCCCAAACATCAGACCGCTGACTTTATCCATTTCCTGTGTTCTTGCAGTCAGCATAATGATTCCGATGGTAGAGCTTTTTTCACGCAGTTTCTTGCAAACGGTAAAACCGTCGATACCCGGCATCATAATATCCAACAGTACGATATCAAAATTTCCGTGTTCATCTTCAAACACCTGCAGGGCATCTTCGCCGCACCCTACATCCACCACATCATAACCGGCACGTTTTAGGTTAATGACCACAAAGTCCCGGATCACGTCTTCATCTTCACAAACCAAAATTCGTTTCATAGTTTACCAGTCTCCTCTTTTCTTACGTAAGAAACACAAACCGTACCATCAATTCCTGCCAAGGCATCGCCAAAGGATCCTCTAATGACGCTGCCCGCATATAATAAGCAGCCTTTCCACGGGTATGGATCAGCTGATAACCGTCTGTTTCCCGTTCTTCTCGTGCCTCTTCATCCTGCACCACACTATACCGCAGCAGTTCAGTTGATGAATTTTCAATTGATCCCGCATAGCGGTAGAACACGATATCCCCATTTAACGGGTCTGTAACTGCCGTTACTGTTTCATACCAGCTAGTCGGCAGCAAAAACACGCAGCCGTCGCTAAGATTAAAGTAGCCTCTTGCCTGTTCCGTCAGCGTATTGCCCGAAACACCCAGAAACGTTGTCAAACGCACCTGTTCCGAAGAATCGCTTCTATAGCCTGGAAACGGCTGCTGTACCGGGATTTCCACCATGCCGTCATGATTCAGATCCATCGAAAGGTATCCAACAGAACGAATGGTTGCACTAAGGGTATCTGCGTTTTCCAAAGCATAACCCAATGAATCATCTTTTATCCGAAGAATTTCCGTCTGTATCGTCGAAGCACCGGAAGTACCGTCAATATAAATCCCGATCGTCCCATCCGGCAGTGTACCGTAGAGAATCTGGCTGAAATCCGTAAAGTTTATCCGCAGTTCCAGTTCTCCTGTATCTTTCACAACATCATTTTCCATACGATAGATCGCCGCAGATGATGCCGCATTATCTGTGAATCGATGAAGTACCAACAGTTCTCCTGCCTCGTCACCGTCTACATCTGCCACGTCAAACATCGTATAAGAGGTCTGAAAAATCTGCTGTAATTCTTCTTGGTCATAGTCGTACACTGTCAGGGATTTATCCGACTGATCCACACCGCTGTATCCCACAAATATTTGATTGCGGGCACTCATTCCCAACGGACAAATCTGGATACGTTCCACCTCTGTGCCGTCTGCCGGTCTGTCACAAACTGCCATCCATGCCCCTTTTACCTGGTCAAGGATGCTAAAACGAAGTCCATTTTCTGCTGCTGTAATGCTGGTTTTCTTATAGAACACCAGTGCCTCGTCTTCGCCGTCGTTATCAAGATCTACTACTGTAAATGCCGACAGGTTAGAGCCTGTTCTGGGATATTGCAGAGTAATCCCACTTCCCACAGCATCCTGCAGCGCCAGATAAATTTGTTCCTGCTCCTCGCTCAGACTAGGGGGAGTGAGTAATGTATCTACCGTTCCCAGCGGCGTACAACCCGAAAACAACAAACAGAAAATTAGGCAAAATGCGGCTGACAGCATTTGCCGCCGCCGCATCCGAACGCCAAAATAATATGGTGCTGCACTGCAGCAAAACCGACGTTTTTGGATACACGCCGATATTATTTGTCCCGATCGCATAGAGGTACATACTCCTTTGGCTTTGCAATCGCCTTATACGCCGGACGAATGATTCTCTTTCCGGTAATAATCTCTTCCATACGATGTGCCGACCAACCCACCATTCTTGCCGCAGCAAACAGTGGTGTAAACAATTCATCCGGTATGCCCAGCATCCGGTACACCAGACCGGAATACATATCCACATTGGCACAAACAGTCTTATCAATGCCGCGTACTTTCTGCATCAGCTCCGGCGTGAGCTTTTCCACCAAATTCAGCAGACGGAATTCACTCTCAATCTCTTTTCCGGCAGCCAACGCCATTGCCTTTCGTTTTAAAATCACTGCACGGGGATCTGACAAAGTATATACTGCATGACCCATTCCATAAATAAGACCAGAACCATCGTTTGCTTCTTTTTTAAGGATTTTTGTCAAATAATCTGCCACTTCACCCTCGCTGTCCCAGTGCTTTACATGCGACTTGATATTATCCAACATCTGAATCACCTTAATATTGGCACCGCCGTGTCTTGGACCTTTCAGTGAATTGATTGCAGAAGTGTATGCAGCAAACGGGTCCGTTCCCGACGAGGTTGCCACCCGACACGCAAATGTCGAGTTGTTTCCGCCGCCGTGGTCTGCATGCAGTGCCAACAGCGTATCCAACAGCTGTGCCTCTGCCTTGGTATAGGATCTATCGCTCCGAATCAGAGAGAGAATACTCTGCGCAGTATTTTCTTCCGGCCGCAGCGGATGCATGATCAAGCTGGCATTATCAAATTTATGCCGTTTTGCCTGGTACGCACCGTCCATCAAGATCGGCATTTTGGCAATCAGATCCAATGCAATATGCATCTCATCTTCCATGGTAGTCTCATCCGTCACATCGGAATAAGAATACAGCGACAAAACACTTCTTGCCAATTTATTCATGATATTGTTAGAAGGAGACTGCATGATAGAATCCACCAGAAATCCCGGCGGCAGCTCCCGCCGCATTCCCAGTGAACGAGTCATACGCTCCAGATCTTCTCCATCCGGCAGCTCACCGAACAGCAGCAAATATGTGACTTCCTCAAACACATACCGATCTTCTTTTTCTGCATTTTCGATCAGATCGTTGATATCATATCCCCGATAGATCAGCTGTCCGGGAATCGGCTGACGTTCTCCTTCATTCATGACATATCCATGTACGTTGCATATCGTTGTAATACCTGCGATTACGCCGGAACCGTCTGCATTTCGCAAACCGCGCTTTACATCAAACCGTTCATAATACGACGGATTGATCTTGGAATGTTCCACCAGATCCTTGCATAAGTTATGAATATCCGATTCCTCAATGCTGTGGTTATATATCAGCTGCGGTGTCATCGTGCTGCCTCCTTTTATTTTTTTGCCGGACATCTTTCCGAATCTTCTGATCGAATGCCTCCGGCTCCGGGCATTCCCGTTTCAACAGATTTTCCTGACAATACCCCGCCGGGATGTGGATCTGTTTTTGTTTTATACGGTGCTGCCTTTGATATTTGATTATCTTTCATTATACACGAAAACGGAACGTCTGTCAATTGTTTTCCATTTCTCCAACAATCCGCCCTCTCTTTAGAAAGAAGTGCCATTATGAAAAAATATCTCATGATTCTCCTCGCTTTCAGCGGTCTGCTCTTCCTCCTTACTGTCATCCCATCCCATTTTTCTTCCGCTACAAAAACCGCTCCTTCTTCCAATTCGTCATCTGTCGCGATTGCCACAGAAACCACTTTACCGAACAATGCCGTCAAAGAAACGCTTTCCGACGCATACATTATGCTGGACATCACCAGTGGCAAAACATCTGAAATTTCTGTACGGGATTATCTAATCGGAGCTGTCTGTGCGGAAATGCCTGCCACTTTTGAATCCGAAGCACTCAAAGCACAGGCAGTCGCTGCCCATACTTACGCGGAACGACAGCACCTTCTGGAATCAGAAAATCCTACACCGGAACTATGCGGCGCCGATTTTTCCAATGACAGCACACTCTACCAAGCATATTTTTCTGAAAATCAGGCACGGCTATACTACGGCGACAACTTTACAGTCTGTTATGAAAAAATCTGCAACGCCGTAGACGAAGTCCTCCCCTATATTTTAGAATATGACGGTACACCCATCATCGCTGCATTCTGTTCCATGTCCTCCGGTACCACAGAAAGCGCCGAAACAGTCTGGGGCAGTCCGCTGGAATATCTGGTTCCCGTAGAAAGTACTGCCGACACTCATGCGCCACGCTATTTGGAAACAGTGACTTTTACTGCCGATCAACTTTCGAAAATCCTACTGGAAGCATATCCGCAGATACAGTTGGGAGAAGATCCCGCATCTTGGATCAAAGAAGGAGAACGATCAGCATCAGGCACCGTCCTGCAGGTTACAGCAGGTGACACCGAAATGAGCGGGCAAACATTCCGTCAACTATTGGATCTGCGTTCAGCAGACTTTTCCATCACGTGGCAAGACGATCAGTTTAGCATTGAAACCAAAGGATACGGTCACGGTGTCGGCATGAGTCAGTACGGTGCCAATGCTATGGCAAAAGAAGGGGCAAGCTGGCAGGAAATTTTGGCACACTATTATCCCAATACGCAGCTGGTACAGGGTTCGATATGATACCAGTAATATGCATAGTTCGCATGTAATACATTATTTTTCTATTCGTATATTTTGCTTTTTATTTTCAACAATGTTTTCCACTTTTCAACATTTTCTTCAAAATGCGACAAATAACATAAAATTATATAGAAAAAAGGCAGTACCGTTATTCGAAAACGGTACTGCCTTTCTGTTTACATGGAAATCAAGAGGTTCCTGCCTCAGAACTGGTTTCCGCAACATCTCCACCCAGTGTGACATCGTCTTCGGAAAGCATATACCAGCTTTCACCAATTTTTCCGATTGTGGGATAGATCGTTTGCGTATCAGATCCCAAACTGCCGCTGAACTGCATTTGCACTTCAAGCGTTACAGCTTCAGATATACTCAGTTCGGCATTTCCAATCATCGTTTGCATATCCGCATTCCATTCTTCTATGCCGTCCTGACCCTGCTCTGATATGCCCTTAATCTGGAATGTAACCTCTACATCCTCTCCGTACAGACTTTTCCACTCTTCTAAGGTATTGGTACACCCTTGCGTAAAGTCTGAAATGACCTCTTCTTCTGTCTTGTCATATTCTTCCAAATAATATGTCCAGTATGCAGGCGGCGCCATAATCTGTGACAATCGCTTGCCATCCTCCGAAATGATTGCACTATAGTATGTACTAATAACTTCTTCATAACCGCTGTTTTGCATCTGGGCATCCGCCTCTTTCTGTTCCTGCCGCTCCTGCAGCAGAAAAAATCCGCCGGCTGCTAATATCACCAGTGCTGCGATAATCAGTACAAGACCTATGATCCGCTGTTTTCGTATCTGTTTTTTTCTCTGCTCCTGTGCCGCTTTTCGGCTGCGCATGGTTTTTTTCCCCATCGTCTGTTTCCTCCGCCTATCGGTTTTTCTTCCGCTTACCAGACATCATAGCCATCATTGACTACAACAAAATCAATATCTTCCATTGCTTCCATACAACACCACTTCATACCAATCTTCACAAATGTTGCTGATTCCGATGCTTTTGTGCCGCCGTCATCAATTGTAATGTCTGCCTCCACGGCCTTCTTGATGTCGACGTCTATACGATACAATTCCTGTAGTTCCTGCTCCAGCGATACTATGGTTTCTTCATCCAGCGTCTGTGTCCTATCGATTGTATAGGACATGCTGCCCTCTTCTCCATAATTCGCATTCCAGTAGGTAAAATAGTCACTAAGCATCTCCTTCACGTCCCGGCGTGTGGTGTCATAAGTATTTTCCAAATAATCCATGTAAGCATCGGGTACCAATGACAGATACATTCTGCCGCTGCAATGGTCTACACCTTTCACATAACGGTATGCTGCCAGCTTATAGCCGCCAAAAAAAACACCATACAAAATTCCCACCAGCAGCACTGCTGCCAGAATGCAAAGGAATATGGTCCGACGTATCAGACGAAACCGTTTTTCTTCGGCTTTCTGCTTGTGCAGTTCAGGATCCTCCGTTTTTTCGCTGTCCTGTACCGTATCTGCACTTGCTGATAAAAATGGCATTGAAAACGACGATGACGGCGCTGTTTGGCGTTGTTCATTCTTTTCCTTTTCCGACTGCCGGGGTAAAATTGCACCGCAGTCCGGACAGATGACCGCTCTTTCCGGAATTTCACATCCGCAGTGTTCACATTTCATCAATTCGACTCACTCCTTCATTGCCGCCGGCTTGATTATGCGGCTTTCTTCTCAATCACGTACAACGCAGCATTGCCTGTAAACAACACTAACGCCATTTATCACAATGATGCATACTGTTTCACACAATCATCTGCATATTGTAGATACAGTGCCGCAAAACTCATCTGACGGCTTTGTATGGCATTGCCATTTTTCCCCGGTATCGATTCGCAGCAATCAGGACTGGACATAATTGCCGCTATGATATTCCTCTAATCCTTCCAAATAATCGGTAAATATGTTGCTTTCATGACCATAGCCATGACTATTGCCGCTGGTATATCCATCATCATAATTGTATGGATCATAGTAATAATATACTGCATTGCTGTACTGATACATCACATCGTATACATACCATGTATCGCCGATGCGGGTCATAGTCACGATATAGCTGTCACAGGACGCATCGTTCATATCAAAGGAAATTGTTACATCTGCCATTTCTTCGCCTTCCAGACCATAATCGCCCAGCGAATCATTGATCTCATTTACTTCACTTTCCTCATATGGGACGATATCTGTTATTTGCAAATTGCTGCAATCACCGGAAAGGTCGTCTTCATCAAAATCCATTTCATACAGATAAATATCCATCAACTGTTGTTTCATGCATTCGTTTGCTTCCGGCACACTGCACCCATAGTTATCCTGCATATACTGAAACCATGACGCAGGTGCCATTTTCTGCATCACAGCCGCATCTTTGTGAAGCACTGCGTTAATGTAAGATTCCAAAGGCTCCTGAAATTGCTGCTGATATACTGTATTTTGTAGCTGATCGCTGCGAAGCATCTGCTCCACATCATCCAGTACATTTAGACAGTACCATGTACCATCGGATTTGACAAACAACATTTCAACTTTGTTATCTCTTTCTGCACGGAGTCCCGAAATTTCGACGTCAATCCAATATTCCATGTACTCCTGAAAATCAAAGCCATATTCCTTTGCATATGTCGTTGCCACAGAAGAAACAGAATTGAAATCAGATGTATAACGATAACTTTCCATTTCCCACTCACAGTGCAGTCTGCCGCCCATTTTCGCATGGACATCTTCCAGATATGTGGTCATAGCATCGCACAATTGTGTCTCTGTTACTGCATTTTCTGCACAAATTTTCGCCGTAGCTTCTTCCGGCATCATCTCTATGATTGCCTTTCCGTCACAGGATACAAATGCCTTCCAATACTGGTCTGTCAGGCTTGCAGCTTCTTTGGTCATTGCTCTGGCTACCAGAAAAATTATCACAATTACTGCAATCACCAACACCACAAAAATTGGTATAACAATCAGCAGAATCTTCAGCCATAAAGGAAATTTCTTCTTTTTTGGCGGTATTGCACCATCACCCGGCATACCGCTGAAATTGCCATAAGGAGTTCCGCCGCTATTGTAATTCGGATTACTTCCGACATTGGCACTGTTATAAGGCATCCCTCCGGTATGACTGTCAGTAGATTGCTGTGATGAAGTTGGTGCTGCCATTGTCTGATTTTCCACCACTTTCTTACCACAAGAAGGGCAGAATTTCGCATTCGGATCCAATTCCGCTCCGCATTCACTGCATCTCATATTTTACTCCTTTCATTTCTATTAGGCTTTGGGTTCATTTTCATTCTCATCCGGCATTTTTTGTCCGCATTTGGTACAGAAACGGTTTTCGGGCGGCACAGGACTGCCGCATGACGGACATTCCCGTTTTTTTATCGGGGGATTCTCCTCCCATACCGTTTCCGGCGGGGTGGGAATTACCGGTTCTACCTGTTCAGACGCCCCCTGCGGAATATCACCCATTGGACTACCACACTTGGTGCAAAAACGATTTTGCTCCGCCATGACCGAACCGCACACCGGACAAATGCGTACTGCGTTTTTTGGTTGTTCCGGTCTCTGTTCTACCGGTGTCGGTATTACTGATTCTGCAGAGGAAGAGACCGGTGCGGGTGTTGGTATCACTGGTTCTACAGGTACCGGTGCAGATGGCAGCGGTGTCCCACAATGGGTACAAAATTTATCACCTGGAACATATGGTTTGCCGCATACTTTGCATACCATTGCAGATGCCGCCGGAGGTACCGCATTTGCTGCTGCACGCTCAGCTGCCGCACGTTCTGCAGCTTCTCGCTCTTCCCGTTCTTTGGCAAGACGTTTTCCCACAGGGTTTTCTGCTCCGCAGCTGGTACAATATAACACCGTCTCCGGTATTTCTTCATTACAATTTGCACAAAGGATTACATGTTTATTTTTGCGAATCTGTGCCTGATATTCTCCAATTTTCCGACGGCTCTCCGCCATCGCAGAAAGCATCTCCTGAAATTCCGGTTCCGCATCCAATTGGTGCAGTTCTAAATATTTTTTTCCAATTTGCATATATGCTTCGTTGATCTTCCGCTCTTCCTCATTGATCTGTCCGTTGAGACGGATATTATCTGTAGAACTTTTTGTTTTTTCCACCACAGTATTTGTAGCGTCAGAAAATACTTTTCCAACTTTATCCAAAAACGACATTGACATAAGTATGACCTCGCTTTCCAAACATTTTACACAATTACCTCATCTTTTGCGATACCATTCCCCAAATTTTTTCCATTTGCGCATAGAAATTTGTATGCAGCATCAGGGAAACAAATGCAAGAAAGGGAACGATTCTCCTTCTACATTATACTATATTTATAAAATGGTTGCAAGTAGTTTTTTATTTTTTATGTCTTGTTGGCAAATTGACAACTATTTCCTTTCCGATTACCGCAACATAAATTGTATGTCACAAATGCAGTCATTTTTTGTCAGAGAAAGAACAATCCTGCAAAGGAATGCAGGATATGACTCCACCAAAATGAAAAACTTTTCGCACAATCCGACAGCATTCCTATGCGTATTCCTGCGGTGTGCCACGATTTTCATTTTTTTATTTCTTTTTTTGTCCCATTTTTTGAATTTTGCCCGAATTCCTGCCTTTCTTTTCTCTGGCAATCATTTCCCGTTTTTGCTACAATGGTATTACGGCATGATTGTGCCGCCTCCCCAGATTTGCCCGTCACCGGGCGGCAGTCTCCGGGATACCGTTTATATCAGGAAATTTCGCTTTCTGAGCATTCTGTTCCGGCTTGAAAGACGCTCCCTTTTCTTTCACTTTCACTGCCCTTTTTCAAAATAATGCCGGCGAATTTCCCACTTAGAAAGGATGTGCAATATGGCAGGATTTTTAACGTTCACCAAAGAAAAACCCATTAACCGGATTGTTGAGATCGATATTAATATCATCAAACCCAATCCCCATCAGCCCCGCACGGAATTTGACTTCGCCGATATCCGCTCTCTCGCCGACAGTATTCTCCAGAACGGAATTCTTCAGCCGCTGACCGTGCGTCGCTTTGAGAACTGCTTTGAACTAATTGCCGGCGAACGCCGCCTACGGGCTGCAAAACTTGCAGGTCTTCATTCTGTGCCCTGCATTATCCTAGATATCAGTGCACGCAATTCTGCTATCATGGCTCTCGTTGAAAATATTCAGCGTCAAGATCTTTCTTTTTTTGATGAAGCTGCTGCAATTGAAAAGCTGATTACATATTATGGTATGACCCAGGAGGACGCCGCCGCTCGTCTCGGCAAAGCACAAAGCACCATTGCCAATAAACTTCGACTGCTGCGTTTGACACCCGATGAACGAGAAATTATTATGAAATATAATCTCACAGAACGACATGCAAGAGCATTGCTTCGTCTTGCCTCTCCCTCAGAACGTATGATAATTCTCGAAAAAGCTGTCAAACAAAATCTCAATGTTGAAAAAACTGAAGCAGCTGTCGAAGCTTGCATCGGTAAGAAAAAAGAACGTGCCAGCTATCAAAAACGCAGTAAAGTATTCCAAAATGTACGCATTTTTGTCAATACCATTGCAAAAGCAGTCGAAACGATGCAGGCAGCCGGTATTGCCGCAGATTCTCAGAAAATTCAGCGGGACGATTATATCGAATATCGTGTACGGATTCCCATTGGACAAACCGCTAAGCACCAATAATTGTCAATCATGGACTATTTTTTTCTTTTTCATTCTTATTTCCTGTATTCATTTCTTTTAGTAAGAACCTGTCTTTCACATGCGCACTTTTTGGCAATTTTTTTCATGCACACTATAGACTGCGTCAGAGATTTTTGCCGGGTAACAGCCCGCCGAGAATCGTTATTTCTTCAGCAGCAAACTCATGATGCTTCACAATTTGCACATATCTTTCATGAAGACAGATTCTAAAATGTAACTTTGTTTTTTCTTCGCCCTTGTTTTTACAAAACAAGGGCGCTTTTTCTTCCGAATGTTTCATGTGAAACATTTTTTCGGAGGATTTCTTGAAAATCTCCCTGTGAAACCTTTACAACCCCCTAAAATCATGATATAATAGAGTAGTACCGCCGCAAATGAGATGAATCGCAAGATAAAATGCTCTGTATTTTATGCGGCGCTGCCATTAGAAACCATTCCTGCATGGAAAAAGAAAGGAAGAAATGCGTGAGTACGGTTTATGCAATTGCCAACCAAAAGGGCGGCGTAGGAAAATCAACAACTGCTGTCAATCTAGGCGCATATCTCGGCTCCCGAGGAAAACGAGTGCTCTGTGTGGATATCGATCCGCAGGGCAACACGACTACCGGGCTTGGAATTAAGAAAAAAAAGCTGTCTGCGTGCTCCTATGAAGTGCTGGTGGGAAAATGCAGCATACAAGACGCAATTGTACGAACAGACTTTGAAAATGTCAGTCTGCTTCCGGCAAAAAATACGCTGGCCGGAGCAGAACTAGAACTATCCAGTATGGATAACCGCATGAATCGCCTGAAAATGCAGATTCTTACAGTAAAGCTAGACTATGACTTTATTCTGATTGACTGTCCGCCTGCGTTGGGACTTTTAACGATAAATGGACTGGTAGCCGCAGATCTGCTTCTCATTCCCATGTTAGCAGAATTTTATGCCCTCGAAGGACTTTCACAGCTGACCAATACGATTAAAGTTGTGCGAAGCAATTATAATCCCAATCTCGATATCGGCGGCATCCTGTTTGTCATGTTTGATCCTCGTCTCAATGTATCCAGACAGGTAGAACAGGAAGTGGAAAAATATTTTCCCGGAAAAGTATATCAAACGAAAATTCCGAGAAATGTGCGCCTTTCAGAAGCACCCAGTCACGGAAAACCTGTGATGTACTATGATAATCTTTCTAAGGGCGCAGAAGCATATATGCAGCTGGGGCTGGAAATTCTGGGAGAAAAGCCGCCGGAGAAAAAGCGAAAACTGCTTTCCTTTGGCAAAAAAAAGGAGCGTGAAAACAAATGACGATCGGCGGACTGGGCAGTGGGCTGGAATTTCTCTATGATGAAAATGCGGCAGATGTACAAGTGAAAAAAACGCTTCGCATTTCTGAACTGGAACCCAATCGGGATCAGCCCCGAAAACAATTTGACGATGCCTCCATTCAGGCACTGGCAGATTCTATCCAGCAATATGGCATGATTCAGCCGATACTGGTACGTCCTCTAGGGTTGAATTATCAAATTGTCGCCGGTGAACGCCGGTGGCGCGCAGCAAGAATGCTTGGTATGGATGAGGTTCCAGTCGTGATACGGGATCTATCTGACGAAGAAACCATGGCAATTGCGCTAATTGAAAACTTACAGCGGGAAAATCTAAATCCGATGGAAGAGGCAAACGGTTATGCACAGCTAATGGAAAAATGCAGCATGACGCAAGAAGAAGTGGCAAAACACGTGGGAAAAAGCCGCAGTGCTGTTGCCAATGCCCTGCGGCTTCTAAAATTACCGCAGCACGCCAAAAAGCTGGTAGAACAAGGGGATATTAGTGCCGGTCACGCCAGAGCGCTACTGGGAATATCTGATGAAGCACTGCTGGAAGAAACGGCAAAAAAAGCTGCTCAAGGCAAATTGACGGTGCGTGCAGTGGAAAAAATTGCTGCCAATGCAGCAAAACCTGCAAAGACACAAACACCGGTTTTGGAAGACAGTTTTTATACAGAAATTGCACTGAGTCTCGAAAGCAAACTTGGAAGGCGTGTTACAGTAACAACCGGCAAACAAAAAGGAACGCTGCATCTGGAATTTTATGACAAGGAGGATTTATCTACCCTTGCTCACAAACTAACAGGCGAATAAACAGAAATGCTTAGGGCAATACCGCACAATTCGAATGCGCAGATTGCGCAGCAATTTTTGTTTTAGATAGGAAAGTGACAACGAAAGCAGAAATAACAGACGGTCTGCATTTTTGAAATTAAAAATAGAAAGGATACAAAAACATGATCGATATCAAATGGATCCGAAACGACCCGGAGAAGGTTAAGGATAATATTCTCAAAAAATTTCAAGATGAAAAACTGCCACTGGTAGACGAAGTAGTCGAACTGGACAAGCAGTTTCGTGAGGCAAAGGCAAAAGGCGATGAACTGCGCAGCAAACGCAAATCGCTCAGTAAGAAAATCGGCATGTACATCGGCAAGGGTGAAACCGAAAAAGCAGAGCAAATCAAGGCAGAAGTCGGTACGATTGGTCAGCAGCTAGATGATCTGGAAAAACAGGAAGATACCCTTTCTGCAAGAATCCGGGAAATCATGCTGGTAATCCCCAATTTTATTGACGAATCCGTGCCTATCGGCATGAACGATTCCGAAAATGTGGAGTTGGAACGGTTTGGTGAGCCGGTTGTTCCGGATTTTGAAGTACCTTATCATGTTGATATTATGGAAAAACTCCATGGCATTGATATTGATTCCGCAAGAGATACCAGCGGAAATGGATTTTATTATTTATGCGGCGATATTGCAAGACTGCATTCTTCCATCTTGGCATATGCAAGGGATTTTATGATCGGAAAAGGATTTACCTATTATATTCCTCCTTTCATGATTCGAAGCAACGTTGTAACAGGTGTAATGAGTTTTGCCGAAATGGAAGGTATGATGTATAAAATCGAAGGGGAAGATCTCTACCTGATCGGTACCAGTGAACACTCCATGATCGGTAAATTCATCGATACCATTCTGCCAGAAGAGGATCTGCCTCAGACACTGACCAGCTACTCGCCATGTTTCCGAAAAGAAGTGGGTGCGCACGGAATTGAAGAAAGAGGCGTATACCGTATCCATCAGTTTGAAAAACAGGAAATGATTGTTGTTTGCGAACCAAAGGAAAGTATGGAATGGTTTGAAAAAATGTATACCTACACCGTAGAATTCTTCCGCAGTCTGGATATTCCCGTTCGTACGCTGGAATGCTGTTCCGGAGATCTGGCTGATTTAAAGGTAAAAAGTCTGGACGTAGAGGCATGGTCTCCCCGTCAGCAAAAATATTTTGAAGTGGGAAGCTGTTCCAATTTAGGTGACGCACAGGCAAGACGTCTCGGCATTCGTGTCAAAGACAAAAAAGGCAACAAATACTTTGCTCACACGTTGAATAATACGGTTGTGGCACCGCCTCGTATGCTGATTGCCTTTTTGGAAAACAACCTTAATGCAGATGGTTCTGTACGAATTCCGGAACCCTTACAGCGATATATGTTCACCGACTGCATTCGTCCATAACTACCTGTAAAAATCAAATCATTTTCCGCCGTACACCAAATCCTGCTGCACGGCGGATTTTTTTAATTTATTGTTTTCCACAATGAATAAACGCATTGTGGAAAACAATTTTTTCCACCAAATAGAAAATTCCTCGAAAATACGTCATTTTCGAGGAATTTGTTTTTTTCTTATTTTTGCATTGTTGAAAATGTTGAAAAACCACTTTTGTTATTTTTACAATGGACTGAAGAAAATCTGCCAATTTAATGAATCGGTTCTTTTCGGATTTTATCACTCCTTCGAGGATATTTTTCCGGTGTTGCCGTATGCTTTCGAATACAAATGAGCTTGCGTTCTCCCACACCTTCCAGTGTATAACATATTTCTGTAGGGATATCGCCTCCCATAACTTCTGCTGCTGCCCTTGCATCCTCTGCCGATTCAGCTGGACCTTTCATAGCAGCAAACAACCCGCCCGGCTTTACAAACGGCATACAATATTCCGTCAGAACGGGCATGGATGCCACTGCTCTTGCCGTAGCAAGATCAAATTGTTCCCGATAGGCAGCATTTTTTCCTGCTTCCTCTGCTCTGGCATGCAGACAACGAACCCCGTTAAGTCCGAGCAAAGCCGCCGTTTCCTCTAAAAACTGCACTCGTTTTTGCAATGTATCCAGCAGCAGTATCTGTAAATCCGGACGAAGAATCGCAAGCACCATTCCGGGAAACCCAGCTCCTGTTCCGACATCGACAACCGATGCTCCAAGCGCCAACGGTACCTTTTGCAGCAGCATTGCACTATCCAGAAAATGCTTCATCCACACCTCAGACGGCTCAGTAATAGCAGTCAGATTCATATACTGATTCGTCTGCGTCAGCTTTTCCAGATAACACTGCAATTGTCGGTACAGACTTTGCGTCAATATCATACCATGTGATGTCATATATGTCTTTGCCTGTTCAAATGTCACCATTTTTGGACGTCTCCTTCTGTAACGTTTTCCATACCATTAAAACAGATATATCTGCCGGTGATACACCCGAAATCCGGCTTGCCTGTCCCAGATTTTGCGGGCGATGGGCATTAAGCTTTTCCGCAGCCTCCAAACGCAGACCACGCACAGTTGTATAGTCCAGATTCTCTGGAAGATGCAAATTTTCCAGCTTACGCATACGTTCAATCTGTGCCATCTGCTTTTCAATATAGCCGTCATATTTTATCTGGATTTCCACCTGTTCCCCAATCAGCAAATCCAGCTTAGGTCTGTTCTCATCAAACGGGGCTATGCTCTGATAGCTGAGCTGCGGCCGCCGAATTAGGTCTGCCACTTTACATCCAGTGGAAATAGGGGTTGTTCCCTTTTGGGTTAAAAAATTATTGAGTGCCGGAGAGGGGGCAAGATTGGTCTTTTCAACCCGTTTTCGCTCCTTTGCTACCTCTTCATATTTCTCTGTCATCCGGCGATACCGTGCATCCGACACCAACCCTAACTGGTGTCCCAGCGGCATCAGACGCTGGTCTGCGTTGTCCTGACGCAAAATCAGACGATATTCACTGCGGGATGTCATCATACGATATGGATCCTCACACCCTTTTGTCACTAGATCATCCACCAGCGTACCAATATATGAGGAAGCTCTGTCCAGCAAAAAGGCAGGTTTTTTCTGCACCGAAAGCGCCGCATTGATACCGGCAACTAATCCCTGTGCCGCTGCCTCCTCGTAACCTGAACTGCCGTTAAACTGCCCTGCACCATAGAGTCCTTTGATCTTCTTACATTCGAGCGTCGCACGCAGTTCTGTCGGATCCACACAATCATACTCAATGGCATACGCCGGCCGCATAATCTCAACATGTTCCAGCCCTCGTATTGTTCTTAAAAAAGCCAGCTGGACATCTTCCGGCAATGATGAGGACATACCCTGCAAATAATATTCCTCTGTTTCCATGCCCATAGGTTCTACAAAAAGCTGATGACGCGGCTTGTCTGCAAACCGCACAATCTTTGTCTCGATGGACGGACAATATCTGGGACCGATTCCTTCGATTTGACCGGAGAATAATGGTGAACGGTGCAGATTTGCCCGTATGATCCGATGTGTCTCCGCATTGGTGTATGTAATATAACAAGAAACCTGATTATGCAACTTTGACGGATCCGTACCGAAAGAAAATGGTACAATCTCTCTGTCTCCATCCTGTCGCTCCATAGCGTCAAAATCAATGCTCCGTCGATGAACCCGACAGGGTGTTCCTGTCTTAAACCGACGCATTCGCAGTCCCAAGTTCTCTAGATTTTTTCCAAGCGCGCGGCTGGGCAGTGCCGCATCCGGACCGCTCTCATAGGAAACCTGTCCTACATGGATTCTGCCATTCAGATAGGTACCTGTAGCAACGATCACTGTCTGTACATCATACTGAGCCCCCAATGCTGTTACAACACCGCAGACACTTCCATCCTGAACCTGAATTTCAGCAATTTCTGCCTGCTTTACTTCCAAATTCTCTGTCATCTCGCACACATGTTTCATATAATTGTGATACTGTACCCTGTCTGCCTGCACGCGAAGACTGTGAACAGCCGGTCCCTTTCCCCGGTTTAGCATCCGGCTTTGCAAAAAACATTTGTCTGCCGCTTTTCCCATTTCTCCGCCCAGCGCATCAATTTCCCGTACCAGATGACCTTTTGCAGTACCTCCAATCGATGGATTACAAGGCATATTGGCAATCTGATCCAACGAAATGGTAAACAGCACCGTCCGGCATCCCAATCTTGCCGCCGCCAGTGCTGCCTCAACACCGGCATGTCCGGCACCTATGACAGCAACTTCATATGTTCCCATGTGATACATGTTCTTCAACCTCTCTACTCTTTGCATCCATTATTTTCCCACACAGAACCGTGAGAATACATCATTTACCACAGCCTCAGATACCCGTTCTCCTGAGAGCGTCAGCAAGGCATCTGCTGCCTCTTCCAGCAGTACCGTCACCGCATCCAGCAATTCACCAGCATTCAGCGCATCCAACGCCTGTACTAGCTGTATTTTTGCCGTTTCTAGACACTGCTTTTGCCGTGCATTTGCTACAATTCCCAGTTCCGGCGTCACATCTGCCTGATAAAACCGTTCTTCAACCGCTTTCTGTAATTCTTCCAGCCCGCTTCCATCCTTTGCCGCCATACATATTATTCGTTCAAACCGGCTTTGCAGCATGCCAATATCCAGTTGTGACAACTGGTCTGACTTATTTACAATAGCAATCACCGGCTTTTCCGGCAACTGTTCCAGCATTCGCAGATCATCCTGATCCAGCGGTCGTGTCGTATCAAATACTGCCAAAATCAGATCGGCGTCCTGGAGCCGTTGTTCGGCAATTTTTACACCCATCTGTTCTATCACATCGGATGTTTCCCGTAATCCTGCCGTATCTGATAAACGAAGCGTCACATTTCCCAGCCGTATTTGTTCTTCAACCACATCTCGTGTAGTACCGGCAATTTCTGTCACAATACTTCTGGCACTGCCTGAAAGCAAATTGAACAGCGTCGACTTTCCCACATTGGGTTTTCCCACGATCACTGCGGAAACTCCCGATTGCAGGATTCTGCCGTAATCATAGGTAGATAGCGTTTGATCCAGTTTTTCTACAATAGGCACAAGTGCTTTTCGGAGACTGTCCGGCGTCACTGCTGGTATCTCTTCCTCCGGATAATCTGCCCATGCCGCCAGATCACCGAGTGCCGACACAATTGCACCCGAAATTTGCTGCACTCGACGGTGCAGTGCGCCTTCCTGCTGCGCATGTGCAAACTGGAGTTCACGCTTTCCGGCAGCACCGATCACGTCCATCACTGCCTCTGCCTGTGTTAGCGTCATCTTTCCAGCTAAAAACGCACGTTTGGTAAATTCACCCGGCTCCGCCGGCACAGCACCGGCACGATACACAGCATCTAAAATCTGTCCCGTAACATAAATTCCCCCGTGACAGGAAAGCTCCGCCACATCTTCGCCTGTATAACTCCTAGGCGCGCGAAACACAGTCAGTATACCATCATCAAGCGTCTGTTCCCCATCGTAAAACCGTCCATATGTACAAGTATACCCTTCCATCATCGAGGGAGCTTTGCCGGAAACCGACTGGAACACGGCTCCGGCAATCTCCAGTGCCCTGTCCCCTGAAATGCGGATAACAGATATGCCACCTGCCGCATGTGGTGTAGCAATTGCTGCAATGGTCTGCATAAGTGCATTTTCCTCCTATCTCGTTTTTCTCCAATATTCCAAAAAACGGGCTGCAGAATAACAGCCCGTTTTCCCTTATTTTCGATATGATGATATGTCGCATCTGCTGCGGCAATCAAAATTCGATCTTACCGTACAATCCGGTATGGAGCTCATCCTCCGGCTTCGGCTTTTTATAATCGCGTTCAAAGCTGGTCTTCATAGAATCCATATTGCTGCGCTTGAATTCTTCCGGCTGCCGTTCCCGATACGGACGCTTGCCGCGGTTTCCTTTGCCGCCTTTTGCGACGCCTCGCTTGCTTGCATTGGATGAAATTACAACCTTCCGATACGGATCTTCTCCAATGCTGCGGGATGAAACCCCTTCAATTTCCGAGATACGGCTGTGAATAATACGCCTCTCATAGGGATTCATCGGTTCCAGTGTCGTTGACCGTCCTGTCCGCAAGACAGAACGCGCAATTTTATCTGCCAACTGTTCCAGTGTTTTTTTCCGTTTTTCCCGGTATCCATTGCTGTCCAACAAAAGTCTGCAATATTCGCCTTCTCCCTTGTTGACAATAATAGACGCCAAATATTGAATAGAATCCAAAGTTTCACCGCGCCGTCCGATAATGGTACCGCTCTTGGTTTCGCTGTGCAGTTCCATGCGAATACTATTTTCAGTACGCATTACTTCGACAGTTACCGCAATACCCATTGCACGATAGATCTCCACAATATACTGCTTTGCTGCAATCAGATTCGGAGACAATTCTTCCTCCGTCAAAATCATCTTTATCGGCTCCGATTCAATGCTGACTGCATGATTTTCCGATTGTTCTTCCAATGTTTCTGCCTCTGCCGATGGCTGTACCGTCTCTATTTCAACTGGTGCATTCTCTTCCTGTATCGACTCCGTTGTCTGCATCGGAGCAGCAGTTTCTTCTAATTCAAACATCGCTTCTACTACTGCTTCCCGCTTAATTTTTCCAAAAAGATTCTTCTTCGGCTCCTCTAATACCCGAAATACGATTTTATCAGCAGATACCCCAAATTTTTCAACGGCTGCCTGTTTTGCTTCTTCAATGCTTTTTGCAGTAAATGTTTCTCTCATAATCGTTTTTTCATCCCTTCCTGCGCTGTTGGACTTTCACCTGTCCCTCTTATTCTCCCAAATTGTAATATTCTTTGAAAATCCAGATGCAGCTTTTCTCTAGTTTGTTCTTTTCCTGTTTTTTATCTTTGCGTACACTGTGTCACAATACATGACTGTAACATGACAACTTATTTTTTCCCGCTGTTATCTGCGCCACTGCCATCGTCCGAAACATCGTCTCCCTCATACGTGTCCCCATATTTCTCTGCCATTCGTTTTCTGGCATCCTTAATGACCTGTTGATTGTACTTGTTTAATTCAGAACGGGACATATCTTTTGTTTCTTCCGCATAGCGCTGGCGTTTTTGCTGTGCTTCTGTCAATTCACTCTGCTGCGCAAATAAACGCTGTGTAAAACTTTTCTTGCCGTTGGCATATTTCTTTGCCAGTTTTGCCTCCTGTTTTTCACAGATTTTCTCTGTTCGCTCCGTTGTAAAGTACATATTCAAGCCCACAGACTGGAGCAAAGAGAAGAAGGAGGAGCATACCCAATAAAAGCCTACACCAGCAGGCACTTGGAATGCAAACCAGACAGAGAACACCGGCATTACATAAAGCATCACATTCATGCAGCCCATATTTTTCATAGCCGGATTGCGTTTTTTCTGTGTAATCTGGGTATAAATCGTCAGTAACAACTGCAGGACACCGGACATAAACGGAATCAGGAACAATCCGATTGCCGTAGCATCCCAAACCTGTGGACTCCAGGTGGGCACCTGACCGAGGTTAATGCCGAAGAGACTAAATTTCTCATAGAAATCTGTCATTCTTTCGGACAAGCCGCTTCCCAGTGCGTCTGTAAACGCCCCCGGATCGGCATGATGGGCGTTAAGGATCGTTAGTTCCTGACGCAGGCTGGTACCGGCGCTTGCGAGATCGGGATTGATTTTTTCCACGACGGAAAACGCCTTGGAAATTACATCACCGCTTACCCGCAGAATGTAGGACATGGGCTTATAAACCACGTCGAGAATACCGAAGAGAATAAAAAACTGCAAAAACATCGGCAGACATGAAGCTCCCGGATTGAAATTCTCTTCCTGATAAAGCTTCATCTGTTCTTCCTGCATCTTTTTTGGATCATCTTTGTATTTTTTACGTAGTTTTTCCAACTTCGGATTGATCCGCTGCATTCTTGCCGAATTGAGCTGCTGTTTATAGGAGATCGGGAACAGAATCAATTTCGTGATGATGGTAAACAATAAAATTGCCAATGCGTAATTGTCTACTAGTTCGTAGATCAGACGCATGATCCAACCAAACGGCTTACCACACAGATCGTATAAAAAATCCATATTTGTACGTTAACCCTTTCTGTTGCGTAATGATGACTGCGTATGCCGCCCGCCGAAGACAATACGGGGCGGATTCCAGTGCTCTGGCACCGGATCGATTCCCCCCGGATTCCAAGGGTGACAGCGCAGCAGACGCCGCACGGCAAGCCAACTGCCGCGCAGTGCTCCAAACCGCATCACAGCAGTTCGAGCATAACAGGAACAGGTCGGATAAAACCGGCACACAGCCGGTGTCAGACGGGAAAACTTTTGATATAGTCGAATCAGTGCATCAAGTACATATTTCAATTGTGTTTTCCCCCTTCCGACGGTGGTTCCATCAGGCGCCGGATACGGCGTATTCCGTTTCCGGCAAGACAATCCCGCAGCTGCGTGGATTTTATGCCCGCAATCGATGGAAGTGCCACAATGACCATATCGATACCCTTAGGCAGCAGATGTTCTGTTTCCCGGTACGCCTGACGGATGATCCGCCTCGCACGGCTTCGTTTCACAGCACAGCCGACTTTTTTTCCGACAGTAATGCCAAGCCGGTTATATCTGCGTCTGTTTTTCCGCACATAGAGTATCACATAAGGGGATAACACAACTTTTTTTCCTCGTTGATACAACTGTAAAAAGTCCCGGTTTTGATTGATAGTCACCGTTTTCCGCATGGCTTGTACTCCAACTTCCCATAGATTGAATGGCTCTGTTTTCCGGAACAGATCCGGTATCGTGTAACAGACATTCACATGCCTGTACGGGGCATGAAAAAAAGCATATTCTGCCGCTGTATTCCGAAACACCGACTGCAGCAATACCGTTTACCTGCAACGATGCCGGTAAAAGGCAATCTTCCCGCTCGGCACGCCGGACAAACGCAGAATACGCTTTTCGAAAAAACAAAAGACCACAAACAATGTTGTTGTGGTCCGACTTCGATCAGTGGCTCAGTCTTGCTCTACCCCGTGCTCTTCTGCGAGCTAAAACCTTTCTACCGTTCGCAGTGGCCATTCTCTTACGGAAGCCATGCACTTTTTTACGATGAAGCTTCTTCGGCTGATATGTTCTTTTCATTGGAACCATTCCCTCCTTTCCATTGCTGCGGCAGGAGACCCCCGCATAATTCCCTGGAACTTCATAACAGACCTTCTGCATGAATCCATTTACCATATATTATATCTTATCTTTTTTTATTTGTCAAGTCCCATCAGCGCATTTTTATCCGGAATTTTAAAAAAAAAGCCTGTTTTTTCTCCATTTTCGGTATTTTTCCTTGGACGGTGTGCCTCTGCTTCTTGTTTTCCACAGTTTCCATTCTTTCCACACCCGGTTTTTCCACTTTTTCCACAAATTTTATTTTCTCACTTCCTTTTCTTCAAAATTCGGCATATAACACAATTTTTTCCTCTATCTTCACTGAATTCATTTCTTTTTTTTGTGAGATATGCTACATTTTTCTCTGTATTTTTCCCGCTATCCTCATCCGTATAAAGAAAAAAATATTGGGTTTTCAACAGCAGGGGCTTGATTTTCCACAATGAATATGGTATACTATTATTATTATAAAGAGAAAGAGGCCTGATTGATCAGGCGGCATTTAACAAAGTGCCGCATCGTACCGCTTTTCATGAGCGGCGGCGGCATTTTGTCTGTAAATCATTGGATCAAACAAGGAGGATTCGCCTTATTATGAACTCATTTGACGAAGTCTTTGCCAACGTCAAGCAATATTGCTTGGATCATGGCGAAATTCCGGAGGTTGCTGTCAAACTCTGGATTGCCGCACTCAATCCCGTTCGGCTGGATGGTACCAAAGCACTATTTACGGTACAGTCACAATTTCAGCGGGAAGTGATTCTCAATAATTACGAAGAGCTGCTAAAGACCGCTTTTCTAAATACGCTCGGATTTGAAGTCGAGCTTTGTATTCAGGTAGAAGAAGATATTGTTCCGGATTCTGCCGATACACACACTGCCAAGGATTATGATGAACTCGCACGCCGCCACGAAGAACTGGAGCACAGCTTTGAAGGTGCAAACTATGAATATACCTTTGCTACTTTCATTGTCGGCGGTTCCAATGAATTTGCCTACGCTGCCTGCACCTCGGTTGCAAAAGATCCGGGTAAAAATTATAATCCCCTATTTATTTATGGTCCTTCCGGACTGGGAAAAACCCATTTGATGCATGCCATCGCACATGAAGTCCATCAAAATCACCCGGACTATAAGATTATTTATGTCACGAGCGAAGAATTCGGCAATGACCTGATTTCCAGTATCAACGACGGTAATACTGCCCGGTTTCATGATAAATACCGCAATGCAGATGTACTGCTGATTGATGATATTCAATTTTTTAGCAACAAGGAACGGATGCAGGAGGAATTTTTCCATACTTTTAATAAACTTCATGCAGAAGGCAAACAGATTGTCATCACATCAGACAAGCCCCCAAAAGAACTAAAAACACTGGAAGAACGAATTCGCAGCCGATTTGAATGGGGTCTGATCACCGATATTACCACACCAGACTTTGAGACGCGAATTGCCATTATTCGAAGAAAAGCAGAACTGCTTGACTTGTACATTCCGGACGATGTGTCCGAGTTTATCGCCAACCGCCTAAAAACCAATATTCGTCAGCTGGAAGGTGCTGTGAAAAAACTAAAGGCACTAAAACATCTTGCCGGCTCCGCTCCCTCCATTTCTATGGCACAGAGCGTCATCAAGGATATCCTGAGTGATGACCAACCGGTGCCCATCACAGTGGAAAAAATTATTGTAGAAGTTGCTGATGTATACGGCGTATCTCCGGAAGATATTCGCAGCAGCAAGCGTTCCAGTCAAATCTCCACTGCCAGAAAAGTGGCTATCTATGTGGTACGGGAAATCACCCAGATGCCGCTTCAGGCAATCGGAACGGAATTTGGAGGCAGAGATCATTCTACCATCGTCTATTCCATCAGTAATATTGAAACAGCAATGAAACACGATGAACATCTCAAACAACTGGTAGAAGACACCATTAAGAATATTCGCAGCAAAAGCCATGCGTAAAAATTGGATACCGTCATACGCACAGTCCTCCTTTGTTAAAACCGTTTGTTTATTCATGAAATCCACTCCATTTCCCTTTGTATTCTAGTTTTCCACATGATTTATACCGTGTGAAATGGGTTTTCCACACCACTTTCCACAGTCTGTGGAAAACCTATTCACAAGTTATCTTTTCACACGGCACAGATTTTTCGCGTTTTCCCACAAACCATGTGAAAAGCAATGTGGAAATCCGTGGAATTTTCTTTCCACAGATTGTGCAAAGGTATTTTTATCCATACCCATTATTCCACGAATTTTTCCACAATTTATGCCTTTCCACTCCACAATCATTCCCCATTTCCACAAAGCGAAATGACATTCCACTTTTCCCTATCGTTTCCACGGCAGGGCTGTGTAAAAAAATGCGCCGAATTTCCGTGATTTTTTTGGATTTCCACTTTTCCGGCGCCTCTACTACGACTACTATATTTTTTATTTCTTTTTTTACTCTGAAATTGCAGCAAAGCTGCTTTTTCTATCCGGGTCTAACTGTCTTTCACTCGTGTACACTTTTAAATTGTTCGTACAGTAAGGACAGCATTATAAAATCCGGCTATTGATTCAGGAAAAGAGGCAATTATGATTAAATTTACATGCGACAGAAAAAATTTTCATTCTGCCATTACTCATGTGGCAAAGGGTGTTTCACAAAAATCCACCATTCCTGCATTGGAACAGTTGAAACTACGTCTTGACCGGGACAATTTGGAACTGACAGGTTATGACTTAGATTTTGGTATTCAACGCAGTATTGAAGTAGAATCGGACTGCAGCGGAGAATTTGTGATTTTACCTCGGCTGCTTAGCGAAACCGTACGCCAGTTTTCCGGTGACACTGTCACCATGGAAATCGATGACAATTATATGGTACGTCTAACTTGTGATGCAACCGAATATCAGATTTCGGCGATGTCTGCTGCGGAATATCCCTCTCTGCCTAGTCTGGATCTGGAGACAGGAATGCAGATCGAACAGTCTGTGCTGGGTTCGATGATTCGACAGACACAATATGCCACTTCTCAGAATTTTTCCAAGCCGGTACTCACCGGCGAGCTATTTGAGGTAGAGAACGATATGCTGCACGTGGCTGCAATTGATGGATATCGGCTTGCAGTGCGCAATGAACCTATTTCGAGTGGGAATAATTATCATTTTGTGGTGCCGAAACGCACCTTGCTGGAAGTGGCAAATATGCTGCGAGACGATGCGACCGATCTGTGTACCATTTCGTCGGACAAACGGTACGTGGTTTTTGAATTTAATGGTTATACCGTTTTTTCCAGACTTCTGGAGGGAGAATTCCACAATTATCGCAGCAGCATTCCAAACACCTTTGAAACGGAGATTTTGATGGATACCAACGTACTGACACGCTGTCTGGAACGCTGCTCGCCGCTAATCAATAGCAAATTTAATTCTCCTGTACACGTGACATTTTCGAACGGGTGCATGGATGTGTATTGTAAGACGGGTATTGGAGAAATCAAAGACCGTATTCCGGCCGAAATTTCGGGACCTGATGTGACCATCGGTTTTGATAACCGTTATTTTCTGGATGCCATGCATGCCGTTGACACAGATCAAGTAAAAATTCAGCTGACAGGCGGAAATCATGTGGCAAAAATTGTGCCACCGTCGGGGGAAAGTTTTATATTTCTTCTGATGCCTATTCAGCTCAGACGCTAACCATAAAGGAGCAGAAATATTGTGATGGAACAGGAAACACTGACAGCTGCCATTCATACCGAGTTTATCAAACTTGATGCCTTGCTAAAATTTACTGGGCTTTGTGATACCGGCGGTTTTGCCAAAGAATTGGTACAGCAAGGCGCTGTGACGGTAAACGGGGAGGTCTGCACCATGCGGGGTAAGAAGATTCGACCCGGTGATATCGTCTGCGTGGATCATTTTACCGTGCAGGTGGTCAAAGCAGAAGCATGAGGCTGACAAAATTGACCGCAAATGGATTTAAAAATCTAAAACAGGTGGCGCTTGAACCGGATGAAAATTATAATCTGATACTTGGAGAGAATGCCCAGGGAAAAACCAATTTGCTTGAGGCAATTTGGATATTAACGGGATGCCGCAGTTTTCGGGGCACAAAAGAACGGGATTATCTCGCCATTGACGGACAGGATCTGTTGGTGGAGGCACAGTTTATTGATGCCCGAAGAACCCAGTCGGTGCGTCTTGCTATGGTTCCCGGCGGCAATGTGCCTGAAAAAAAATTTTGGTGCAACGATGTTCCACAAAAGGGCAGCGCCCTGTTTTCGGTGTTTCACTGCGTGGTATTTACCCCGGAAGATTTGTCACTTGTCAATGGCGGTCCTGAACGAAGACGTGCATTTCTCGATTTGTGCAGTGCACAGCTTCATGCGCCTGTACTCTCGCTCGTGCGCCGCTATCAGCTTGTACTGCGACAGCGGAATGCGGTTCTTAAACAAAAGCTGCCTCCCGAACAGGCTGGTACGATGTTAGCGGTGTTCGATCGTCAGCTGGTTTCGCTGGGGACTGCGATAGCCATGCAGCGTGCGGCATATATTCGCCGTTTAAAAGATGTGTGTGTGCCCCTTTACCGAGAAATCTCCCGGGGAAGAGAGGAAGTTTCACTGCATTATCATAGTGCTGTCTATGGAAAGGATGCAGAGCTTCTGTTGCCGGAACAAGCGGATGAATCGCTTATCGCGCAGTATGCCGAAAAAATGGAACAGAGTCGCCAGTCCGATCTTTTGTTTGGACATACTGCATCAGGTGTGCATCGGGATGATTTACTTTTGTGTATTGATGGTAGTACTGCAAGGTAATTTGGTTCACAGGGACAGAAAAAATGCCTTGAATTGACGCTGAAACTTG
>CASEVP010000016.1 GCA_949291345.1 uncultured Ruminococcus sp. | reverse complement strand
CGTCTGTAAAGATATCATCAATTCCTAAATCTTGTTGATTAAGCCACATATCAAACCATAATCGAATAATCTTTTCTCTTTCATCCATATGATAGGAACCTCCAAATAAATATTCACTTCTTATTATATAACTTTTAGGAGCGCTTTCAACTGATTTTTAGCTTCTTAACTGGTGCATTGATTACCTTGAAAATTAGTTCATCCACGCAGTCCGTATATCTGCCTTGTTGGATCAACAGATTTTTCAATTCTACAAAACTTTGAAGCAAAAGACTTCTGTCACTACTTTTCATATAAACATAAAATGTTTTTCCTCTCATACGCTGCAACTCCTTGCAGCTTCATTATAAGAAAAGTTTTGGTGACAAAATTAACCGTTCGATTCCCATAAGATTGCTTTCCATTAGCAAAATGACTCCTGATAATCGCTGTTTGTTATGTGCTTGATTTTTCTTTGGAAAAGAAAACGCCGAAAATCTTGCATAACCAATGTTTTCGGCGAAGTTTTTGGCGTCGCTAAGAGGATTTGAACCTCCGACCTACCGCTTAGGAGGCGGTCGCTCTATCCAACTGAGCTATAGCGACATTAAAAAACTATATTTACTTTCTTATAACCTTTTTCCTTATCCTCTCATACGTATATGATAACACTTTCTTAGAATACACTCCAACTGCAATATGCTACTAATACATATAAAACTTGACCGCCTGCAATGGGCAATTGGGAAACACTCTCACTTATCCTAAAGGCGGTCAAACTAACCAACTACAAGTAAAACATCATGTTCCTATAATCTAGGAACATGATTTATAAAAACAAAATCACTTAAACTCAACACCATACTGTTCCCGATAAGCCAGCATAGCATCCAAGTGTGCTTTCCCAGGAATTACTCCATCTCGGATTCCTTGAATGATATCTTCCATAGTAACAATTGAATAAACTGGTACACCATACTTTTCATAAACTGCCTGCACTGCAGATTTGTTTCCTTCCAATGCACGCTCCATGCGATCCACAGTAATGACCATACCAGTGATATTCACATCCGCAGCACTTTTTAGTTTCGGATATACTTCTGCCATGGCTTTACCTGATGTCATGACATCTTCAATAATCACGACTTTTTCACCGTCTTCCAGCTTCTTTCCAACAAACATGCCGCCTTCGCCGTGATCTTTTACTTCTTTTCGATCAAAACAAAAATTCACCGTTTTGTGATAACAATCAGCTAGAGCAACTGCGGCTGCCGCTGCCAACGGAATTCCTTTATATGCCGGTCCAAACAGCGTGTCCACCGGTATCTGATGTTCTTCAATACACGCCGCATAGTACCTTCCCAATTCCATAAGCTGAGAACCGCTGTGATAATTTCCCGCATTAATAAAATATGGTGCCTTTCTGCCGCTTTTTAATACAAATTCCCCAAAAGTCAACACGCCGCAGTTTACCATAAACTGCAAAAATGATTCTTTATATGTCATATAAACGTTTCCTTTCGTTTTGGTTATTCCAGACATCGTTAACTAATTTTTTCCTCATCACGCCAACAAAATTCTGCTTTAGACACATTCTTCTAACTATCCGACATCCCATTACAGCATTGCCATTTTATTGCACTTTTATTATATCCTACTTTTCTCTTCCTGTCAAGCCGTTTTTTGCCGCCTTTGCTTTTTATGTTTACTTACGATTTCCTGTCATATCATAAAAAATCTCTTAAAAAAGCTAGTATGTTTACATTGTTTTTATGAATTTGACAAAAAACTTGATTACATTTTTACATATTAATCATTATGTAGTGTTGCATTATATATCGATAATTTCCAATCTATCAAATTACCATTCCCACTATCTTATTAAATTTTTGTAAATATATAGAAAAACTATTTCACATATGGGTAAAAATATGGTATAATAAAAATGGAGAATACCATTTTGCAAAACTTAACTATGATGAAAATACAGCATCGATTTTGTACTGTAGTTTGGCAAACCGATTACTCACATATTTTTTATACTGGTTACAAGATGGATCACAAACGACATCAAAAATCTTCTATCATCTTTGCACATATGCTATTTGTAATTTTTGTACTATTTTACAAAAAACACTTTTAGATACCAAAAGGAATATATTCTGAGTTTTGCTGCATTTGATAAAAATAGAGACGGTACAATCAATGCACAATCTCTATATGGTATTGCCCATCATATTCACTTCGTTTTTAGTGAAAGGAAGGATCTGTTCCAGAAATGGCAGAAAAAACTATATTCATTACAGATAACAATCAATTTCAAACCTTATGCGGCAACTTTGATACAAATTTAAAAGTGCTGGAAGAACACTATCATGTCACAATTATTTGTCGTGGTGATGAACTTCATGTTAGAGGTACCGATGGAGAAACGGATCTGGCGATGGATGCCATACAGGGATTGCTGCAAATGATCATACATGGACAAGAAATTACACCTCAATCCATCCATTATGTGACAGAAATGGTGGATAGTGGCGATGCGAGTCAACTATCACAAATTACAGATGATGACATCGTCTGCCTTACTGCCACGGGAAAACCTGTTCGTATACGCACCGTGGGTCAACGCAATTATATCCGAGCAATGACAAACAATACCATAGTATTTGGCATCGGTCCCGCTGGTACTGGGAAAACGTATCTTGCTGTCGCAATGGCTGTTCGAGCGTTTCGCCATCATCAAGTCAGCCGTATTATTCTCACACGTCCGGCTGTGGAAGCAGGTGAAAAACTCGGATTTCTTCCAGGTGATTTGCAAGATAAGGTTGACCCTTATCTTCGTCCTCTCTACGATGGATTGTTTGAAATGTTGGGCGCAGAAGCATTTCAACGTCACCTAGAACGTGGTTCTATCGAAGTTGCTCCACTTGCTTATATGCGTGGACGCACATTAGATAATGCATTTATCATACTGGATGAGGCACAAAATACAACTGGAGAACAGATGAAGATGTTCCTCACTCGACTGGGAGAAGGAAGCCGTATGGTAATTACTGGTGACACCACACAAATTGATATACCAGATAAACAGAAAAGCGGTCTGGTAATCGCTACGCGCATCCTTCAAAGAGTCCATGACATTGCAGTCTGCGAATTTACCAACCGTGATGTGGTACGCCACAAGCTAGTACAAGATATCATTCGTGCATACGAGAACGCCGAACAAAAAAATCAAACAAAACATACCGTTTCTAAAACGGATTCACATAAAAAAATATAATTAATCATTATGTGCCTACAAACACCACAAATGACGATGGTGCTTGATTCCATCGTCATTTGTAACATACAATCAGGCATATATGTATATATCAGAAAGGAGATCCTATCATCATGCCAAAAGTGAAAGTGATGGTAAAAAATAATCAAACAGAAGTACGAATTCCTGTAGGAATCCGTATGCTGATCCGCCGTTGTTGTCAGGCTGTCCTTGTTGCGCAGCACTTTCCCCAGAATGCAGAAGTCAGCGTTTCGTTTGTCAGCAACGAAGAAATTCAGCGCTTAAACCGCATTTATCGTCACAAAGACCGTTCCACCGATGTCCTCTCATTTCCTTTGGGACAAAATAACCACTACGATATCAATCAGGAAACTGGATTTGCACTTCTGGGCGATATAGTCATTTCCTTAGAAACCGCTGTCAAACAGGCCGATATGTATGGGCATTCGCTAGAGCGAGAAGTGGGCTTTTTAACCGTCCACTCCATGCTTCATTTGCTTGGATATGACCACGAGACAAGTCCTCTTGAAGAACGCAAAATGCGGGAAAAAGAAGAAGAAGTTTTAGAAGCGTTAGGCATTTCCAGAGAGGCAACCTTTACACAGCCGGAGGAAACTTCATTATGACAAAATCGGTCTTTGTGGCGCTTGCTGGGCACACCAATGCTGGAAAATCTTCACTTTTGAATGCGATCATTGGTGAAAAGATTGCTTCAGTCAGCCCTAAACCCCAGACAACACGTACCCGTATTACCGGCATCAAAACCATAGGAGAAACACAAATGGTCTTTATGGACACGCCGGGGCTGCACAAACCGACTACAAAACTTAGCTCCCATATGCTAAAGGCTGTTAAAAGTGCTGTCAAGGATATAGATGCTGTACTGTTTATCCAGGATTGCACCAAGCCTCTTTCTTCACAGGAGGAAGATTTGCTTTGCTCCCTTAAGCATGCCAAAACTCCAGTTATTTTGGTATTAAACAAAATTGATTTATTCAATGACAAAACCAAACTAATGCAAGTTATTGCACGCCTTAACGCTGCACATTCATTCCTTGCAACCATTCCCGTCAGCGCCATCGAACTGGATGGCATAGATCTTGTAGAACAGGAAGTCATGGCACTGGCACAACCATCTCCCCATTATTTCCCTGACGAAAAGTTCACAGACCAGCCAGAACGCGTTCTGGCAGCAGAAATCATACGTGAAAAGATTCTCAATCTCCTGCGAGACGAAGTGCCCCATGGTATCGCCGTTTCCATTGAAACTATGCGAGAGCGAGAAGAAAAAGATATTCTAGATATAGAAGCTACAATATATTGTGAGCGAGAATCTCATAAGGGTATTCTTATTGGTAAAAACGGCATGATGCTTCGAAAGATTGCCACACTTGCACGAAAGGATCTGGAACATTTCTTCTGTATCCAGGTCAATTTGCAATGTTGGGTCAAAGTCAAAGAAGATTGGCGCAACAAGGAGGGTCTCATCCACAATTTTGGATTGGACAATCCTGAATCATAATGCATAGTGACAAACATTTCCACTGATAAACAAGCCGATATGACACATGCTATGCCTAACGCAACGTTAGGAGGTATGCATAATGGATGCATGGGATATTTTTTGTATGACCGGTCATATTGATGATTATTTGCACTATCGGCAGACTCTGACACAAAATCAAAAAACACCGTCTGAAAAAAAGGAGACAACGCCCCATGGAAATCTATCGGGGACTGGTCCTAGCGCAACGCAGCGCAGGGGATCGGGGGAAATTTATTGATGTCTTAACCGAAAACAATACTGTACAGGAAGTCTTTGTTCGTGGAGGAAAGAAAAATACTTCCTCGGGTTTGTCATCTACCCAACTTTTTTCTTATGCCACATTCAGTTTATATCAAAGGCAGAACCGTTTATATCTAGACAGCTGTGAACCTATCCGAATTTTTTACCGTCTGCGGGAATCACTGTCTCGTCTCAGTCTCGCCGCTTATTTCGGCGAACTCATACGGCTGAGTGTACGGGAATTTCAGGTACCCAATGAAAATTGCGATGTGATGCGGCTAATGCTCAACACACTGCACTTTCTCGAAGGCGGTATGCGAGATGAAGCACTTTTAAAACCCATCTTTGAACTACGTCTAATGACCGAACTGGGAATGATGCCAGATTTGCTGGTATGTCGTACCTGCGGTGCATTTTCACCAAAACGGCTCTATTTCTCCGTGGAAGAGGGCTGTTTTTTCTGTGTTGGCTGCGCCGCACCTCCAGATACGCAAACTTCAGTCTTACTGCGTACCCCTACACTTCAAGCCATGCGCCACATTGTTTTTTCCGATTACACACGCCTGTTCAACTTTAAACTAGGCAAAAGCAATCTCGCGGCACTCGGTCTTTGTACTGAACGATTTGTACAATATCATCTCAACTCTCGTCTGGACACATTACAATTTTACCATTCCATTCAAAATCATCCGTAAGATGCCCCTTTCAGGCATTACCAAACGTATTTTTTGGTATTGTCTTCTTGGCTCTCTTAGAAAAAGCCTGTCAGAACACAAAACAGAAAATGGAATAACCCCATGCCATGTCCTAAACGGTCAGGCTGACTACAAATGGATATTCATATGTGAAATGGTTTTCCATAATACTGTTTCTGTCATTCTGAGTATATCACAAAGACAGGGCATCCATTTTCTTAAAAGCAAATGGAGGTACATTTCATGAATTCACACTTTCATATACTGGAGTTTCACAAAATCCTAGGTATGTTATCCGAATTAGCTGCCAATGATATTACCCGTGAAATGATTCAAAAAATTTCACCTTGTTCTGACCTAGCAGATGCCAGAACGGAACTAGAAAAAACAAATGATGCTTTTCGTCTGTCTGTCCAGTTTGGCTCACCCCCTTTTCATGCATTTCAAGATATGCGCATGGGATTAAAACGTGCTAAATCCGGTGCACGTCTTTCTCTCAAAGATCTGCTTGAAATTGCTACCGTTTTAAGGCAGGTGCAATCTCTTAGTGAATGGTACGATCGCTGTTCGGGTATAGAATCCACTCTGGATGCATTATTTAGCCAACTGGCACCAGTTCCCTTCCTTTTAGAAAAACTAGAAAGATCCATTATTTCAGAAGAAGAAATTGCAGATGCCGCAAGTCCCTCTCTAACGGAAATTCGCCGTAAGATTATGCGCTCCCGTCAAAAGCTGCGGGATACACTAGACAACATGATGCATCGCCAAGAAATACAGGATTGTCTGCAAGACAATCGTGTTACTATCCGTGATGGCAGATTTGTACTGCCGGTACGTGCAGAACATCGAGGAAAAATTCCTGGGCTAGTACATGATACCTCTTCTACCGGACAGACAATATTTATTGAACCAATCGCGGTAGTAGATGCGAACAATGACATTCGTCTGCTGGAACTACAGGAAGCAGAGGAAATTGACCGTATTATTGAGGAGCTTTGCCACGAATGCGGTACATGGGCAGATGCTATTATCCGTGACCATGATGTCTGTGCAGAATTAAACCTATATTTTGCCAAAGCCCGCCTCGCTGAACAGATGCATGCATTTCCCCCTGCGCTAACAGATGACGGTGTGATTGTGCTAAAGCAGGCACGTCACCCCCTGATTCCCTACAAAAAGGCTGTTCCGATCAGTTTTACCCTAGGAAAATCTTATCAGGCACTGATCATCACTGGTCCCAATACCGGCGGTAAAACTGTTGCGTTGAAAACATGCGGACTGCTTACACTAATGGCAATGAGCGGTATGATGATTCCTGCTGCAGAAGGCAGTCAGATCTCCGTGTTTACACACGTTCTTGCAGATATCGGTGATACACAGAGCATTGAACAAAATCTTTCTACTTTCTCGGCACATATGCGCAGTGTAACACAAATTTTAGAAGAAGCAGACGCACACTCTCTTGTACTCTTGGACGAGCTGGGATCTGGTACTGACCCCATCGAAGGTGCTGCATTGGCAATAGCTATCATTGAACGTCTCAAAGCAAATGGAGCAAAATTAATGGTTTCTACCCACTATCCCGAACTGAAACTCTATGCCACAGAACAAGAAGATGTAGAAAATGCTTCTTGTGAATTTGATATAAAAACACTCAAACCTACATATCGTTTGATCCTAGGATCTCCCGGTAAATCCAATGCGTTTGCCATCAGTCAGGGACTAGGAATTGCACAAGATATTATCGATTATGCAAAATCTTTAGTCAGTGAAGAAAATTCTCGGTTTGAACAAGCCATTGCAAAGCTGGAGGAAACACGCAAAACACTAGAACAAGAACGGGAAGAATTGCAGCAATCCCTGCAACAAGCAAACAAGACCAAAGAGGATCTACAGAAAGAACTGCAACGTACAAAACAAGATCGGAACAATATCATGGAACAAGCAAGGCTGGAAGCCATGCGTATTGTTGAAACTACAAAAGCACAATCCAATGAAATGCTGGAAGAGTTGGAGAAACTGCGCAAAGAAAAAGAAAAAGCATCTTTCGCCGACGATGTCATTCGCAGCAAGGGAAATGTCAAGCGTGGATTTCGTAAAATGTATGAAACAGCAAATCCAATCATGGATATCTCGGATGAGACATATGTATTGCCAAGAGAATTGCAAATTGGCGACACGGTTCAGATGATGGATACACAGCAAAAAGCCACTGTTGCTGCGAAACCGGACAAAAACGGTATGGTATTTTTACAAATGGGTTCCATTCGTACTAAAGTTCCTTTGGAAAAATTGCGGCTAATTGCAGGTGCTGAAGAACATAAAAAGAATCAGGAAAAACAAAAACAACGTTCTGGTACCGGCAAAATATCTACCCATGCTGCACGACGTGGTACAATGGAATTGGATATTCGAGGATGCACCTGTGACGAAGGCGTTTATCAAATGGAAGCATTTCTTGATCGTGCAGTACTATCACATATTGCCACAGTCACAATTATTCACGGCAAAGGAACAGGACTATTGCGCAAGGCAATCCATCAACGACTAAAACAACTAAAATTTGTTAAGTCATTCCGATTAGGGACATTTGGCGAAGGTGAAGATGGGGTTACCATCGTCTCATTAGAATAAGGAAGGAATTAGAAATGACAGATCGCAATTTTGTTTTTACCTACGCCAAAACTATGTATCACACTGAACCGGAATTTTTATGGAAAAATGATCCTCGCTCTGCCATTTTACGGCATAAACATAATAAAAAATGGTTTGCTGCTATTTTGTATACTTCCAAAAACAGTCTCGGTTTGGATAGCAGCGGATCTATAGATGTATTAAATGTAAAGTGTAATCCGATAGAAATTGGATCACTCTTATTGAAAAAAGGCTTTTTCCCGGCATATCACATGAACAAAAAACACTGGATTTCTATTGTCTTGGATGGTTCTGTCCCAAAAAATGAAATACAGATCTTTTTAGATGAAAGTTTTCGGCTTACGCAATAAGGCACTGAAAAACTTGACAAACGACATAAAATCCAGTATACTGAAATGGTAAAACTTCGAATTTGCCAATATGACACAGATAACCGCTCAGATTCGAACATCCGAGCGGTTATCTTTTGAAAATGTATAAATTAAGGAGGCTCTTCCATGAAGATCTGGAATGCAACCATAAATACAATGTCTGATTGGGGCATCATTCAAAACGGATATATTACCATTGAAAACGGCAAAATCACTGACATTGGAGAAGGCAAGCCCGACCATGTTTCTTCGGAAGATATCAATGCAGAGGGCGCTTTGATGCTGCCAGGATTTATTGATGCCCATACCCATCTGGGCGTTATCGAAAATGGTATCGCCTTCGAAGGTGATGACTGCAACGAATCAACGGATCCTTTTACCCCGCACCTACAAGTAATTGATGGCGTAAACCCGCTGGATTACTGCTTTGAAGAAGCAAGAATGGGAGGCATTACAACCGTAATGACCTCTCCTGGTAGTGCAAATGCCTGTGGAGGTACAATGGCAATCATCAAAACTGCCGGAAAAATGACAGATCAAATGCAGATTGGGACGGGAATGAAATTTGCATTAGGCGAAAATCCCAAAAGTGTCTATAACAATAGAGATGAAATGCCTATCACCCGTATGGCAACTGCCGCTATGATTCGAGAGGGATTGGCAAAGGCACAACGATACCAGCAGGAAATCGACTTTGCCGAAAGCGATCCAGATGAACATATGCCTGATTATGATGCCAAATCTGAGGCACTGCTCCCTCTGTTGGAACGAAATGTCAAAGCGCATTTTCACTGTCACAGAGCAGATGACATTTGTACTGCCATTCGCATTGCCAAAGAATTCTACCTGGATTTTGTAATTATTCACGGTACGGAAGGATACAAAGTGGCAGATATTCTTGCAGAAGAACATGTTCCTGTGATTGCGGGTCCCATGTTATGTGACCGCTGCAAACCGGAAATGCGAAATTTAACGATATCTAATCCAGCAATACTACATGATGCTGGCGTTAAAGTAGCTCTTTGCACAGATCATCCGGTTCTGCCCATACAGTATCTTTCTACGACTGCCGCCCTAGCAGTCAAAGGCGGTATGTCCAGACAAGATGCACTCTACGCCATTACTGCAGGTGCAGCAGAGATACTTGGCGTTGACGATAGAGTAGGCAGACTTGCACCGGGTATGGATGCTGATCTGCAGCTTTACAGCGGTGATCCTTTTGATCTGCTCTGCGATCCTTGGCTAGTAATGATTAACGGTATACCTGTCACCGAACATAAGGAAAACAGCATAAAACATAAATAAGTCAATTTAAATGCAAGATTGCTCAAATGCAAATACTTTAACGCTTTTGGAAATATGAAAATATATAATTAAAGCAGATATTCCGCAATTGCCGTAATATCTGCTTTTGTTATAGAAATGCTTATTGTTCTCAGCCTTTTTGCCGTTTACGATTATAACTGCCGCTGCGTGCATTCTGATTATAGCCATGACGAGACGAACGACGCTGTACCGATTGTTGTCTGCCTTTGCTGCGTCCGCCATCTCTTTTACCGCCATATTCCTCATACCTGCGAACCACAACCTTTTTGCCATTAATCTTTTCATGCTGCATGACATCCACTACGAAATCCAATTCAGTTTCTGGAACTTCTACCGTCGTAAACTGATCATGTATGTCAATTTTTCCAAAGGTGTTCCCCGCCATGCCAGTTGCTTCCACAAGAGCACCCAAAATAAAGTTTGGTGCCATACGATCCCTTCGTCCGGCATTAATGTGTACTCGAACTGTTTTGGCACCTGCATGTCTTCCCTTACGAATGGGCTTGGGTACATCAAATGTAGGAAGATTTTTAGTTGCTTCTGTCAAATGTTGCTGCACCATTGCCGCAAGAATTCCTTTCGCCGACTCAGCATTTTCTAGTAAAATATTCGTCAGCATCATTGCTTCCTCAGAAACCGCTGTTGCCGACAATGCAAGCAATCTTTCCTGTTCCCGTTCCACTGCCGCCGCACGAAGTTCCCTCGACGTAGGCACGGCAATCTCTGTAATTTCCGCTTTGGTATACCGAGAAATCTCCCGCATCTCAATTTCCTGTTTTCTACCGCTGAGAATGTTATATGCTGTACCAGTTTTTCCAGCACGACCCGTTCTGCCAATACGATGAATATAGTATTCATGATCTTGGGGCAGATCGTAATTGAATACAGCATCAACGCCTTTTACGTCAATTCCCCGGGCTGCGACATCTGTGGCAATAAGAATGGTATTTTTGCCACTCTTAAACCCGTTCATCACTTGGGTGCGCTGCAACTGCTTCATATCACCATGCAATCCCACTGCGGGAAATCCTCGCATACAAAGCGCATCCGTTAGTTCATCCACCATTTTTTTCGTATTACAAAAAATCATAGCAGAATTGGGCTGTTTCGCCAAAAGCAATAAATGCAGCGCATCGGTTTTACGTCCCATGGGCACACTAACATAATACTGAGCAATAGCGTCTACTGTACGGTGGGCGCTTTTGATCTGTATCATAACCGGATCATTTTGATACTGTTTGGTAATTGCCAGAATTGCGGGAGGCATCGTAGCAGAAAACAGCACCGTCTGCCGCTTCTGCGGAATCTGTTCCAGCACCGTCTCAATATCCTCACGAAATCCCATATTCAGCATTTCATCTGCTTCATCGAGAACAATTGTTTTCAGCTGATCCAATTTCAGCGTTCGACGCCGCAAATGGTCCAGTACACGTCCAGGTGTTCCCACCACCAGATTTGCACCATTTTTCAATTGATGAATCTGTCTGTCCATACTGGCACCGCCATAAACCGCTGCCGGACGAATATATTTCTTAAACCGGGCAAATTTTCGGATTTCCTCACAAGCCTGCATAGCAAGCTCTCTCGTGGGGCATAAAATCAAAGCACAAACATGATCGCAGTCCGATGGCTCCATTTGTTCTAGAATGGGGAGACTAAAGGCTGCCGTTTTACCGGTACCAGTATTTGATTTGCCAATCACATCCCGCCCCTCTAATAACAGGGGAATGGTTTTCTCTTGAATTTCCGTCATCTCTGTAAAGCCCAGTTGTGCAACTGCGTCCAATAGTGGTTTTGATAAGTTTAGTTCTTGAAATTGCATGTTTCTCCCTTTCTGTAATCCCTGTTTAGTCGATCGCCATTCTTATCCTTTTATAGACGGACTGCTGCAGAATGGTATATTTCTGCGATTTACGCCTCCGGCATATTCCAATTATGATATACATTCTGCACATCATCGTTTTCCTCTAAATGCTCTAAAAGCAGATTCATCTTCTTAATGGACTCCTCATCCTCTAACATGGTATATGTAGATGGAATCTGCATTACTTCTGCGGAAAGCACATGGTAACCTTTTTCTGTCAGACCTTCCCGCAATCCACGCAGTGCACTAGGTGCGCACGCTACTTCGATCACATCATCTTCTACAGTAAAATCGTCCGCATCCAATTCAAAGCAATCTTCCATAACCTGATCTTCATCCAAATCGGTATTTTCCAATACTAAAATTCCTTTTTCACTGAACATAAAAGAAACACAGCCTGACGTACCCAGATTGCCGCCAAACTTGTCAAAATAGTGCCGTACATCACCAGCAGTCCGGTTCTTATTATCAGTCAGACAATCCACAATTACAGCAACACCATTAGGGCCATATCCCTCATATACAATATTTTCATAATTGTTCTTATCACCCTCACCGGCTGCTTTCTTAATGACACGCTCAATATTATCATTCGGTACATTGTTGGACTTTGCCTTTGCGATCAGATCCCGCAGCTTGGCATTCGACGCCGGATCCGGTCCCCCTTCTTTAACACAAACTGTAATTTCTCTGCCAATTTTGGTAAAAATTTTTCCCTTAGCAGCATCTGTGGCCTCTTTTTTCCGCTTGATGTTATTCCATTTTGAATGTCCTGACATATTTGCAACACTCCTTGCTATTTCTTGATATCGATACGATTTATCACTCCATTTCGATATCTTTCAAATCGTTTATTCTTCATCACCCATCATAGCTGCAAACAAGGTCTCCATCCTAGCCTGTGCACCTATCAGATACAAAAATCCAAACAGGCATTCCAGACCCGTTGCCCTATGATAATCCTGCGCAGAAGTATGGCGGGGGATCGTGTTATTGGCATTTCTGCCACGTTTATATACTGCCAGTTCGTCCTCCGTCAGCTGCGGCAAGATTCGCTCTGCCGCCTTTGCCTGAAAAGCAGCGCATACCAACTGTACTTTTTTTTCGTGTAGTTTGGACGCCGGCTGATTGGCCTGCAAGAGCAGATATTGCCGCACCAATACTTCATACACACTGTCCCCTAAAAAAGCCAATGCCAGCGGACTATACAATTTCGCCTGTGTCTGTGTCAACAACTGCATATTCTATTCCGCCTCCCCACAGCATTACGGTACAAAATCAAATTCGAATCCCATAATATCAACAGTATCGCCCTCTGCAATCCCTCTTTCCTCCAGTGCATCAATAATCCCACTGCTGCGAAGTACGCGCTGAAAATATTGCAGGGAAGAATAGTCATCCATATTTACAGTACGCAGGATTGGTTCCAAAAACGGTGCGTGCACATAATATATCCCATCTTCTACTTCAATTTCAAACTTGCCATGGGCTTTTTCCTCCAGTTCTTGCTGAGAAGGTGCCTGTGCCTCATACTGCAAAATCGGCGGCAATGTCTGGAGCATTGCTGCAGTTTCCTGTACGAGCTGTGCTGTTCCAGCAGTCGTTGCCGCAGAAATTTCCAAACATTGCAAACCCTTTTCTTCAATATAGGAGCGGAATCGTGCAATCTGTTCCGGCTGTGCCATGTCACATTTGTTCGCCACTACAATTTGCGGGCGATCTGCCAAATCTTCTCGAAAGCGTTTTAATTCGCCCTGGATCGTCTCATAATCCGCAATGGGATCTCTGCCTTCACTTCCAGAAACATCCACCACATGGAGAATCAAACGGCAGCGTTCCACATGGCGCAGGAAATCATGTCCTAATCCTATGCCGTCGCTGGCACCTTCAATCAACCCTGGAATATCTGCCATTACAAAGGATTGTTCCTCCGCTACCCGCACCATGCCCAACACTGGTGTCAAAGTCGTAAAATGATAGTTGGCAATCTTGGGTTTTGCAGCACTTACAACAGAAATTAGGGTAGATTTCCCCACATTTGGAAATCCTACCAATCCAACATCTGCCAGTAATTTCAATTCCAGAGTCACATCATAACTCTCACCAGGGAATCCTGGCTTTGCAAAACGGGGAATTTGTCGAGTCGAAGTGGCAAAATGAATATTACCTTTTCCACCCTTACCGCCTTTTGCAAGGATTTGTGGTTCGTCTGTGGAGAGATCTGCCATGATTCGACCAGTTTTCGTTTCTCGTATCACTGTTCCACGAGGCACTTTGATTATCAGATCCGGAGCACTCTTTCCAGTACAGTTGCGGGCACCGCCGTTTTCTCCCCGCTGTGCCACATATTTTCGCTTATAGCGGAAATCAATCAGTGTAGAAAAATTGTCATCTACTTGAAATACGATATCGCCGCCTTTTCCCCCATCTCCGCCGCCAGGGCCACCGGCAGCAACATATTTTTCACGGTGAAACGATACAGCACCATCGCCGCCATCTCCTGCTTTTATGGTGATTCGTGCCTGATCTACAAACATGGTCTTTGGTCTCCTTTCTTAGGCAGCCATCTGTCTGTGAACTTCAACTGTGGCTGTTTTCCTCTTTACCTACACATCCTTACAAATGACATAAATATGGTCATATTGAACCTTATCCTTCAAATAAGAAAATCCCAAGCAATCTATCGCTGCTTGGGATTTCCAATCGTTCTTCACGTCAAACGGCCATCTGCCGTCACTCGTTACTGTGCAGCGTATACGCTGACCTTCTTACGATCACGGCCAACACGCTCGAACTTTACGGTACCATCAACCATTGCAAACAGTGTATCATCAGAACCGATACCTACACCTGCACCCGGATGAATGTGGGTACCTCTCTGGCGAACCAAAATGTTTCCGGCTTTTACAAACTGACCGTCTGCACGCTTTACGCCCAAACGTTTCGATTCAGAATCACGACCGTTCTTGGTAGAACCGGAACCCTTCTTATGTGCAAAAAATTGTACATTAATCTTTAACATTGTTTTACACCTCCGTGTGTATCATTTGTATATTTGCAGGAAAAATCTTTGCAAGCTCTGACAGCTGCATCTCCAAACCGATAAACAACCGCTGTGCATTTCCAGTGGAATCTTTCCCTGTCAATCGTATCACAACCGCTGCATTATCTTCCTCTTCTTCCACGGAAACCGGCAGATGGAACACCTCTGTCATCAAATTAGCCACAGTCTGCACTGCCGAAGATGCATAAGCGCAAATCACATCATTTCCGGCATCTGCATAACCAGCATGTCCGCTAATTGTGCATCCCTTGCACACCTCTCCTGCATAGAAAAAACGTGCGGAAATCATTTATGCCTCAATAGCTTCAATCTGCACCTGCGTATAGGGCTGTCTATGACCCTGTTTCTTTTTCTCACCCTTCTTCGGCTTATATGTCATCACTGTGATCTTCTTTGCCTTACCATTCTTGATAACCTTAGCTCGTACAGAAGCGCCTGCAACATACGGTGTACCGATCTTTAAACCATCTTCACCGCCGACTGCAACAACCTTGTCAAACACAACGCTATCCACAGCTTCTACATTCAGCTTTTCAATAAAGAGGGTATCGTTTGCCTTTACCTGATACTGTTTTCCACCAGTTTCAATTACTGCGTACATAATCATTGGCACCTGCCTTTTACTATCAAACTCGCTGTGGTGGGTACACACTCGTGTTTTAAACCTACACACATGCGGCTTTTTTATTTTACCACATTTTCGTCGGATTGTCAATCATTTTTCCAAAAAATTTTTTTCGAAATCATCCAAATATTACGTCACTTTTCACAAATGATGCGAAAAGGCTGTAGTTTTTTGAATGCACATTTTTCATTCCATTACAACATCAATATAAACAACAAAACTGCACTTAAAATTGCTATAAGAATATACTGCAGTGCAATAACCCCCAGTATCAGCCACCCATTTGTTCCACCTTCTGCCTGCAATCTTCTGCGACGCATTTCGGGTGATAATTTCTCTCCGGAAATTTTATGCACTTTACGCAGAACAAAACGATAATATATCCAGTTCCCCAGCAATGCAAACACAATTTCCAAACAAATACTTAGATAACTGCAAATCACTGAAGCATTATATAATACTGTCTGCCAATTCTCCAGCTTTGTGAGCATATTCTGAAATACCGGTTCCATTATCATCATCATATCATTGTTTTCCTGCAACATTTCCTGCATTAATGGCAAACTTTCCAGTAGTGCCATCAGCATTTGTGGAATACGCAATATGCTTAAAAACGCAACCAATACGATAGCCAATCCCCACATTTTTCGGTTTGCAAAGTAAAACTGTGGAAAAAACAAACACGGAAAATTCAGTGAAATTCGATGCCCAGCCTGAAAGCGACAGAATTTCGGCATATAATAAAGCGTATTTTGCTTAACAAAATCTGCAACATCGCCCAAACGTTCTCCGCCCAGTGTTGTATCTTCATCCAGACCACAGTATGGAGAACTGTCCATCTGCTCTGCCGTTTCCTTCATACGTTCCCATATGCTTTCACGTTTTTCTTGAGATTGTTCCTGTTCTTCCTGTTCGCGCTTTTTTTTCGCTTCTTTTTCCCACGTCGGTATTGAAAGATGCGTTCCCAACGGCACACCGCAGCGGCTGCATTTCACTGCATCTAATTCATTTTTTTCGCCACAATTTGGGCAAACCGGAGCAATCTTTTCGCTTTCCTTACGGGCTGGTACCCAACTTTGCCCCGTCTCGTGCAGTGAATAATGAATACATTTTCCATTTTGTTTCCAGCATTCCCGATGATAGGGCGTTCCACACTCTGGGCAAACCACAATATCATCCGTCTCATGAAACACTTTTCCACAGCAAAAACAGGTTTCTCCAATATGCATTTTCATTTGATGTCCCTCTTTTCTCTGTATGCTATCCCAAAACGGCACAGTAAACACACAATTATATATAATATATAATACTCTTTTTATTATAGCATACCAGAAAATTTTTTTCAATATCCAAAGAAAATATTTGCATCTCCTGTAATTTTGTAGTATAATAAAGAAGATACTAAAATTAAATCCGGTTTACATAAAATAAATGTGCCAGTTTTTGAGTACCAATTGATTGATGACAAGGCAAATATATGCAGCATTCTCCGTCAATTGGTAAATTGCCAAAACGTAATTTATGACAAGTATAATCAAACATGTACATTACTATTTTATGTGAACATGTTAACATCTGTCAGAAACTAAAAAAGGAGAAGTTTGCATGATATTATTAGATGAATTGCGTGTAACAATGAATGATTACCGCAAAGACTTAAAAGAATTATACGAAGTGTTAGGGATTGAAAAAGCCAAGGCACGATATGATACATTACAAAAACAAGTGGCAGAACCGGGATTCTGGGATGACCTGGAAAACTCGCAGAAAGTACTGCAAGAATCCAAAGCACTGGAAAACAAGATTAACATGTACAACCAAATGAATGAAACTCTTGATGACATTCTCACACTGATTGAACTGACCATTGAAGAGGGTGAGGAAGAATCAAATGCGGAGATCAACGAAGAGGCGGACAAATTTATCAAAGAACTAGAATCTCTTAAACTCTCCTCTTTGCTCACAGGAGAATATGACAGTTCAAATGCAATCCTCACATTCCATGCAGGTGCCGGCGGCACAGAAGCGCAGGATTGGGCAGAAATGCTTTATCGTATGTACCACCGTTGGGCTGAACGGCACAACTACAAAGTAGAGCTTTTGGACTATCTGGATGGCGATGAAGCAGGACTAAAAAGTGCCTCTATTCTCATCTCAGGCGAAAATGCATATGGCTTTTTGAAATCTGAATCGGGCGTACATCGTCTGGTTCGTGTATCACCCTTTGACTCTTCCGGTCGCCGGCACACTTCATTTGCGGCACTGGAAGTCATGCCGGAAATTGATGACTCCATGGAAGTGGACATCCGTCCGGAAGATATCAAAATGGATGTATTTCGCTCCAGCGGTGCAGGTGGCCAACATATTAACAAGACCAGTTCCGCCGTTCGTCTGACACACTTGCCCACTGGAATCGTAGTTTCATGCCAGACACAGAGAAGCCAGTTTCAAAATAAAGACTACGCAATGAAGATGTTACGTGCAAAACTGGTAGAGATCAAAGAACGAGAACATCTCGACAAAATTGCCGATATTAAAGGAGTACAAAAGGAAATCGCATGGGGTGCGCAGATCCGCTCTTATGTTTTCATGCCCTATACACTAGTAAAGGATCACCGCACTGGATTTGAAAATGGTAACATCCAAGCTGTCATGGACGGTGATATCGACGGTTTCATCAATGCTTATTTAAAAGCGCTTTCCGCCGGCACACTGCAAAAATAATTTATAAAATAAAACAAGCAGCAATCCCAAATAAAAATTATGTATATCTGAATTTTACTTTAGAAAGCACAAAAATGGCAAAAAACATATTGGCGCATAAGCAAATATAACATAAATAATGATGGGCTTTATGTGATCATTAGCAGTAAAATAAAAGGCAAATACCGTACCTTTTTTCGTTCGGTATTTGCCTTTTTTTATTATATCATTGGTAGTCAAATACATTAACCCATCGCATTAAAAATTCTCGCTCTTGAGGATTATGTTTTGCCATTTGTGATGCTGCCACAATTGGCATCCATTGCGATACATACTGTTTCGCCACATCATTCATATCACAAAACAGTTTCAAATACATCTCTGCCCATTCCGCCTTTCCATTCAGTCGAAACATTAGATACGTTCTTGCTGCATCTGCACTTCCATTCCCCTGAGTAGCATGCGACCAATCTATGACATACAATCTGCCGTCTTTATCTACGATAACATTACTGGGATTAAAATCCCCATGGCAAACCTTAATATGATCCGGCATTGCATTTAGTCTCGTATGCAGATCATAGCGTATAGTAGCATCCAAACCAGACTGACTGATTTTACGATTCATCTTATCCTTGAGGTTTGTCAGTAAAGGCGAGCGTTTGCTTTGAATTTCCTTTTGCAGCAGTACAAACTGTTCCATATAGTTCTCCAGCTGCTCAGGATGCAATTCCATGAGTGACTGCAGCGTTTCTCCTTCTACAAATTCTGTAACAATCGCCCATTTTCCTTCAATCTTCTTCACTTCCAATAGTTTTGGGATCCGCAGCCCAGTCTCCTCCACTCTTGCTTGGTTGAGTGCCTCATTCAAAATATCCGACTTTTTATAATCCCTGCCAAATATCTTGATTCTGGTATTGCCTTCACGATAGCTGGTCTTTTCCATTCCTTCTAAAAGCGGTTCCATTATCCTTTTTCTCCTTTATCTACCATAATATGCCTTGCAATACATCTCCCGAATCTCTGATATAAGCGGATAACGGGGATTGGCTCCGGTACACTGATCATCAAATGCCTGTTCACACATATCGTCCAGTGACGACAAAAATGCTTCCTCACTAATGCCGTATTCACGTATTGTCTTACGTATGCCTACCATTTGTTTTAGTTCATCAATTTTTGCAATAAAGTTTTCAAATATCTCCTTATTGGTATTTCCAGTAACACCTACATAGCGTGCACACTCACAATATCGCTCCAAAGCATTCGGATAAGAATACTGCGAAAAAGTGCCCATCTTTTGCGGTGCTTCTGCAATATTATATCGCATGACCTCCGTAATCAAAATGGCATTAGCAACCCCATGTGGCAGATGATGAAATGCACCCAATTTATGCGCCATAGAGTGACAAACACCCAGAAATGCATTGGCAAATGCCATTCCGGCCATTGTAGATGCATTTGCCATCTTTTCTCTCGCAAATGGTGCATTTGCACCGTTTTCATAACACTCTGGCAAGTATTCAAAAATATTTTTCAATGCTTGCAGCGCCATACCATCGGTATAATCAGTTGCCATTACTGAAGCATATGCTTCCAATGCATGCGTCATCGCATCAATTCCCGATGCAGCGGTCAGCCCTTTTGGCTGGGACATCATTAGATCTGTATCAATAATTGCCATATTAGGCAAAAGCTGGTAATCTGCCAGCGGATATTTGGTGCCACTGGATTCGTCTGTAATAACAGCAAACGGCGTAACTTCTGATCCCGTTCCAGAAGAAGTGGGAACAGCAATAAAAAATGCCTTTTCTCCCATCGTGGGAAACGCATACACGCGCTTGCGTATATCTAAAAAACGCATTGCCATATCAGCAAACTCTGCATCCGGATGCTCATACAGCACCCACATAATTTTCGCTGCATCCATCGCAGAACCGCCGCCAAGTGCAATAATGACATCTGGTTCAAACGCCCGCATTTTTTCTGCACCTTCTCTTGCACACGAAAGTGTAGGATCCGGCTGTACATCGGCATAAATTTCATAAGGAATTCCCATTTTTTGCAGCGGCTTTGTAACACAGGACATCATACCACTCCGAAATAAAAATGCATCAGTAACAATAAATGCCCGTTTCCGATGCAGTACCTCTTCAATCTCCCGCAGTGCCAACGGCAAACAGCCTTTCTTAAAGTATACCTTTTGAGGGGTACGGAACCACAGCATATTTTCTCTCCTCTCGGCAACGGTCTTGATATTCAACAAATGTTTAACACCCACATTTTCCGAGACAGAATTTCCACCCCAGCTTCCGCACCCCAAAGTTAAGGATGGTGCCAAATCAAAGTTATACAAGTCACCGATTCCACCTTGTGAAGAAGGCGTATTTATCACAATACGGCAAGTTTTCATTTTTTTAGCAAATTGCTCTAATTTTTCCCGATGCGCCACTTCATCCACATATAAAGATGCAGTATGACCATATCCGCCGTCCTTGATCAACTGATCGGCATATGCCATTGCTTCATCAAAGGTCTCTACCCGATACATAGCCAGAACAGGTGATAATTTTTCGTGGGCAAATTCTTCACTGATATCTACTGAAGTCACTTCTCCGATAATAATCTTCGTTTCCTCCGGTACTTCTATGCCCGCCAGCTTTGCTATCACAGACGCTCTTTGTCCTACAATCTTACTATTTAACGCGCCATTGATAAGAATAGTCTTTCGCACTTTTTCGGTCTCTTCCGACGTCAAAAAATAACAGCCTCTCTTTTTGAATTCCGCTTTTACTGTATCATATATTTCTGACAATACAATTACGGATTGCTCTGACGCACAAATCATGCCATTATCAAATGTCTTCGAATGTACGATCGAGCTCACAGCTTTTCGGATATCTGCGGAAACATCAATCACGGCCGGTGTATTGCCGGCACCAACACCCAGTGCAGGTTTTCCGCTGGAATATGCCGCCCGAACCATCCCCGGTCCGCCAGTTGCAAGAATAATATCTGCCTGCTGCATCAATATATTAGTCATTTCCAAAGAAGGTACATCAATCCAGCCTATAATATTCTCCGGTGCTCCAGCTTTTACTGCCGCTTCCAGCACAATTTTAGCGGCTGCAATGGTACTGTTTTTCGCACGAGGATGTGGTGAAATTACAATTGCATTTCTGGTCTTGAGGCACAACAGTGCCTTGAAAATTGCTGTCGAAGTAGGATTTGTTGTCGGTATTACTGCAGCAACCACTCCGATCGGTTCTGCAATTCTCATCGTTCCATAGGCAGAATCTTCTTCGATTACTCCGCAAGTCTTGGTATGCTGATATGCATGGTAAATATATTCGGATGCATAGTTGTTCTTTATTACTTTATCCTCCACTACACCCATACCTGTTTCTTCCACTGCCATTTTTGCCAACGGCAGACGGGCATGATTGGCTGCCAATGCCGCAGCATGAAAAATGCAGTCTACCTGTTCCTGGGTATAGGAAGCAAACTGCTCCTGTGCACGACGCACTTGTACCAACTTTTTCTCTAATGCGGGAACACCGTCCACCAACTGCTCTTGATTTTTTGCATATTGATTCATCATATTTTCTCCTATTCTGACTCAGGACAGAACGCTTCTCAACCATGCAACAGGGATCCCTACATCCGTACTATTGCTGCCACTATTATACCATATTTCATAGCGTTCCGTCAAGAAGCTGCCGCTTCTGTTGCTATTGTCTCTCCTCGTGATATTTCCTCATTTTTGGGGTAAAAATCACACCGCTTTTCCCCAATTAACGGATGTTTTCCACATCATTTTTTCTTCTCTGCAAAAACATTTTTTCCCTGCATTCGTTTGACACGAACCGCATTGCTGTCTGCCGTATAATAACCCCAGAGGTGATGCTTTTGCCTGTGATCTACATTGACGTGCTCCTTGCACAAAATCTGTACATCAACTATTTTCTACTCCGTGCCTGTGCACATCTCTCACATACTCCCCTTCATCGGGGACGATGTCTTCTCGCTGCACTAGGCAGCAGCCTATTTTCCCTGTGTATTTTTCTTCCACCTATTCCCCTCTTTCTACAATTTTTGTGTAAACTCCTTTTCGCCGCACTCTCTGTTACTATGGCATTCGGTATGCACAAAACGGTTTGGTTATGCCAATTTAGTTGGTTTTTCCTGTGCAATTTTCTTCTCGCAGGACTTCTCCTCGCCATTGGCAGCTGTACCAGAAACGGTTTTGCAATCTGGGGAAACAGTATCTGCTATTTGGATTTTTCCCTGATTCAACTAATTCTATTCACCACAATTGCTTATTCTCTTCTACATCTTTTCACAATTTTTCGTAATCGTCGCCTTCACACCGAAAACTGCTATCAAATCTTCATTCGATTGGGCGAAAAAACCATACGTATTCCCGGACTTGCCGATACCGGAAATAATCTCATCGATACTTTTTCGGGAACACCGGTCATTGTATGTTCTTCATCCACCATCGAACCCCTCCTGCAAAATAAACCCATCACTTCTCTTAAAGGATATCGATTGATTCCCTGTACCACGATCAACGCTCAAGGACTAATCCCCTTATTCCGTCCGGACGAAATTTGCATTCAAAATTGTTCCACCGGAAAAAGCCGCGTTACTTCCGCCATGATTGGCATTGGCGGCACACAGGATCACGCTATCTTTCATCCCAGACTAATTTTATAACAACAGAAAGGAATTTGCCATGCAACCGATTTTTTGGAAACTTCATGCACTATTCTCTCAGATACGGGAAAAATTATCAATTTCCTGCCGCATCGATTATATTAACGGTGCTGATACACTCCCTCCTCCTCTTTCAAAAGAAGAAGAACAGCAGGTTTTTGCCGCATTAGAACAAGGTGACTCAAAAGCCAGAGAAACTCTAATCGTACATAATCTGCGACTAGTGGTATACATCGCCAGAAAATTTGAATCTTCCGGATTAGGACTTGAAGATCTGATATCCATTGGCACCATTGGTTTAATAAAAGCAGTAGAAACATTCTGCCCCTCCAAAAAAATAAAGCTTGCTACTTATGCCTCTCGTTGTATTGAAAATGAAATTTTAATGGTACTACGCAAAAATGCCCAATCCCGTGGAGAAATTTCCATTGACGAACCATTAAGTGCCGACTGGGATGGTAACGAACTGCTGCTCTCAGACATTCTTGGAACCGACGAAGATATTGTCAGCAAAAATATTGAATCAGAAGCCGAACGAGAAATGCTTCGTTACGCTGTCTCTGAACTTGGGCAGCGGGAACAAGAAATTATGCAAATGCGTTTCGGTTTGTCCGGTGGAAAAGAACGAACCCAAAAAGAGGTAGCGGATGCCATCGGCATTTCTCAATCTTACATTTCGCGACTGGAAAAAAAAATTATACGCAAACTGCGGTGCAAACTGGAAGAATTGGATCAGCCACTTACTCGTTCTTAATTTTTATACTTGAATATAAAAAAGTCACAGGGAAAATTTCCCTGTGACTTTTTTCGTATTTTATTGCTATTTGTTTAACTAACAAGTGTTAAATCGCTTATGAAATTATACCGCTTAACCCTGAGAAGGCAAAACCTTCACTAAGCTTACCAAGAACTTCAGAAGCACTGCACTATCATTAGAAGAAATCTCACTATTTCCATCGCAGTCCGCATTCAAACTCTGCTGTTCATTCAGCGTGATCATATTAGCAACCGCTTTATTCAAAATAACTACATCGGAGATATCTACTCTACCATCCACGTTTACATCTCCTAAAAGTGCTTTTAACGGCTCTGTTGTAGTAGTTGTTGTGGTAGTGGTAGTAGTAGTGGTTGTAGTAGTCTGCTCCGGTGTTACAATTACTGTAACTTCCTTTACTTGACCACCCGGTGTCGTCAGAGTCAATACCGTTTCACCAACATTCACACCCTTAATTACAACGTTGGTATGATCAGTGTCCAGTGACGCTGTTGCAATCAGTCTATTTGCCATCTTCAGTGAGCAGTTTGCAACATTAACTTCCAACGTCTTGGTTTCGCCGATTGGTACTTCAATCGAATCAGCTACATTCAGTTCATCTTCAAACATTCTAATCTTATCATCATTTCTTGTATCATCTGCCATATAATATACTTCTACATTATCTACTGAATAAGATGCTGCTTCTGTTGAACCCAGACCTGCATACCATACACCGATCTTCAAATTATCACTTTCTTGTTCCGTACTGATTTTATTGCTGATTGAAGAAGGTGTACCATCTGATTTCATAATCACATTTGCCAAATCTGCCGGCACAATCCACATAAATGTATATTTTTTCTTACCTGTTGCATCTTGATACGGAGCAATTGTCGCCGTATTATCATTTGGAGACGTACGGCTGCCTGCTGTTGTCGGCTCCCAGTTTAACAAAATCAACTTGCCTGGTGTAAGGTAATCATCACTTTGATACCAGTTATCAGCAAAGCCCTTATCTGCCAGAACAGAACTTCCTACGCCAATGACAACTTGATTTACATCCACATCGGTTGTAATATCAAACTGTACTGCATACACATCAGAAGTAACTTCATAATCCATATTAAAGTCTGCGTACGGAATTTCTATTGCAGTTCCTACATTTTCCTCACCTGCATTAGAAACTGATGCCGTACCCGAATACGGAACGGTTACAGTATCTTCATATGTCAATACTGCACTAACAATCGTTGCACCAGTCATTGGATTACCATCCATGTCTTCGCCATACCAAAGTTGGAACGCAATACTGTCTGTTGTCTTTGTTGTTGCATAAGGGATAACTTCTTCCGGGACATCCCATGTTACAGTTACATAGTCACCCATCGCTTGTTTTACCAGATCGGTACCACCGCCGATATCAACACCCCATTTAACACCAGCCTGTTTACATTCATCCAGCAACTCTGCACCGATATCATTATACCAGTACCCTGCATATACATTATCTGTTGCACCTGCCTCCAGTTTCGCAGATTCTGTATCAGCCGGGCTACCGTTTTCTACATTCAAACCGCCCCCATACATCAATCGGCTCAATTCCTGATCACACTGCAGCGTCACCGTCAAGGAAACTGGTTTTGCAGTAGAAGATACAGTCTGACCGGGGACAAATCCAAAGTCCGAATATTTGAACTTATGGCTATTCAACGGCAAACCAGCATTACGAATGGTATCTTCTTCGCTCATGCCGCCATTTTCTTCCTTTGCATACCACAGTTCACTATAATTTTCACCGCAAGTCAACACCAAATCTTCTGTCGTACCATCTGCTTTCGTAAACTGTACATCTTCAATTTTCAATGAATTTCGTGTTGAAATGGTCGCCATATCTCCATTTATAGAGACGTCTGTATATGAACCTGTTCCATTTGCACTAGAATAATACAGACCACCAGTATTTTCTGTCGCTGTCGGCAAATTTGGATCTACTTCCTGAATCCAATCCGGCTTAGTACCATTACTCGTATCTTCTGTAGCACTTGCATTTGCTTCAATAGAAACCAACGTAACAGATGCCTTCATGGTCTTTGTAGTCTGATCCTCTTCGTTGATCGTAGCTGCGTAGCAATTTTGGAATTGGAATTTAGAATCTACCTTTTCCAATTCTACACAAGAATCCAAAGTGACTACAACCGAAAACTCTTTGGCATACGGATGACATTGTATCGCTTCTCCATCATCTGTCAGGCTGTTGGTGTCCCACCAATATCCATGCGCCGAATCTGCTGAAGCACCAAAGAAATAGGAAAAATCGGTTACCATATCATCAGCCTTCAGATTGAACTTCAATGTTTTAATTCCAGTTCCCAACAAATCAGCCGGTGTCTTTCCAGGCGTATCGGTAAAAGATGTATATTGATTTGCTTCAGGGGCAAGCATGAAAGTACATTCTGTCTCATTCAGCGGATGTTCCTCATCTTCCGGATTATTTATGGAAGATGCCAACGTCTTATTCACCGTATAGGTCTTTCCCGCTGCATTTGCAAACAAGCTGCCGGTCGAAGTTACCGCACAAGAACTCACCGCCATAACCGCACTTACCAATAACGCCCTTACTCGTGTGTGAAAAGCTTTGGTCATATGTATCGCTCCTTTTCAATGGTTTTGTTTCCCTTTTCACAAACAGAATTATTGCGGAAATTATTTCTGTTTATGCCTTCAAAATGAAACATTCATTTTTCAGCTATATTTATTATATCAGCCTTTCTCCAAAAAGTAAATGTATAATTTGTTAACACTTTCAAGTTGTGTCATAAAATTCCATCTTTGTTTTTGTGCATTTGCAACAAAAAACTTTAACATTTCAGTTCTTCTACGACAAAATCATAAATTTAGTCTAGTAGTCAAATTTGTTATACCATTAAAATAATTTTTTATTTGTTATATAACTTGTTCAATTCATTGATTCATTTTCAGAAATATTCTCACTCCCTACGACTGATGCTTCAGAGGCGATGCGATTTCCTGTCACTGCAACACGATAATCACCCACTGCCCACACAGTATTATACTTACTGCAAGAAATGGTAGGCGTATAATTAAAGGTTACAGTATCTCCATCTACCACTTCAGCCTGAGTAGAATAACTTAATAAATCCACATTAGCTGTAATATCACTTGCATCCAATTCTTCCATTACAGATTCCGGTCCAATGATGCTAACTTTAAGTTGTTGTGTTAGTACCTCAAAATTATAGGATGCTGGTGCATTGATCACACCAATATCGGACAACACGAAATCCTTTTTCACCAAACCATTCGAATCCAAATGCAAGGTAACAGTAGAAAATCCAGATTGATTCTGATAATTTTCCGGAACGGTTACAACAAAATCATGGGAATAATCCAGATCAATATCTCGCAGTGCAATCGAACCAATATTGAATTCATCCATTTCATCCAAGGAAGTATTGGGAGCAGCCAACGTAATTTTTTGTTCTGACAAAGAAAGATGCAGAGAATCTAAATCAAAATTTGCCGGTGCATTGGTAATCTGATACGTAATATCCATTGTTTTTTGATACAATACAGGCACCTCAATCGAGAATGCTGCCTCATCATACGTAAAGTCAGAAGCGTCTACTTGTGTACCAGCTTCATTATAGAACAATAACGTATTCGTAGTCAATATTTTAGAAGCACTAAGCTGCTCTTTTTGTTGTGTCTCCGCCACACAATATGCCACCTGTTCCAACTGTTTTTGCGGTCCCGTCACATCAATCGTAGAAGGACTGCTTGTAAAATTATCCTCATCTAAAACACACCCATCTGCAAAAGTGATATTGGGAACAGAAGGTTTGATATCAAATGTATATGTATCAATTATGTCAAATGTAACATTGACTGTCGAAGGAGAAATTGACCGAACATCAAACTGCTCATTATTATTTCCCTTTACTTCAATCGAAAGTGCCTTTGTTCCAGCACCTGTCACATTTTCTACCACTGCAGATGCCGTCAGATCTTGCGCTTCAATATTACCAATTTTAGAGCGATTGCCTTCAATCTGTACAGTCACTTCCTTTACATCGTAGTCAATAACGCTCAATCCATTGATTTCTGCAGTTGTACCAGCAATTTCCACATTCAATGGAATATGACGAATCGTTCTCGGTGTAGTAGGATAAATGGAGATAGAGATGACAAACCACAGTACAATTGCAATCACCACAGAAATACCCATCATTGCTGGACGACTTTCATACAGACGATGCAGCAGTGGTCCATCATGGTTGGTCTGATTCGGATTTTGTGGTTTCTGTTGTTTCGGTTGTTTCCGCAGAATGCTCATCGTCCTTCTCCTTTCTTTTCTTTCCACGCAGCTTGATAAACGGAATCTTCTTTGCCACTCGTACAATCGCCGTATCTTCATTGGAAGATATCAACCGGTCTTCCAGCAAATGGTGCAAATTTTCCCGTGTAAATCCGCTTTTCAATACACCATTTTCCGCAACCGAGATCGCACCAGTCTCTTCGGAAACTACAATCACAACCGCATCAGAATTTTCACTCATACCAATTGCGGCCCGATGCCGAGAACCAAGGCGCTTATTGATTAATTCCTCTTTTTGTGGCTTTGGCAAAAAACATGCCGCAGCCAAAATTTTTCCATCTCGTACAATCACTGCACCGTCGTGCAATGGTGTTTTATTATAAAAAATATTTCCCAATAGTTCTTTACTGGGAATTGCATCCAGCACTGTTCCGTTATCAATTTGTTCTCCTAGTCTTGTTTGCCGTTCAATGACAATTAAAGCACCTGTAGACGTCGCAGACAATTCCACACATGCGTCACAAATCACATCGATGGTGCGGCTCCATGTGTCACTGTCTGTACCGGCACTGCCTGCAAAGCGCAGCCCAAATTTGGTATAGCCTGCTTTTTCCAGTGTCCGCCGCAATTCCGGTTGAAATAGAATAATCAAAGCGATCAAACCGATATTCAGTGTCTCCGAAAGCAAGTAAGAGATTGCCTTCATGTGAACAACTTCCGCAAGAATATACACCACCAGCAAGATGATAATTCCTTTAATCAACTGTCCTGCCCGTGTTTCCCGCACCAACTTAATTGCCACGTAAACTACATAAGAGAGTACCAATATATCCAGTACATCCACCAACTCAGCTGTTTTGATTACACTGAAAATCATGTCTATTATATCCCGAAATGCCACGTGCATTGTGTCCGCCTACCTTCCGCACTTCCAATTTTTACCTTTACGCAGCGCCATACCGTTCCTGCCGGTTTCCGCCATTCTTTTCTTCCAAAAATGCTATGTAGCGGAGAACCGCATCTCCGCACAAGCTCCTATTACTATTGTAACATATTGCTTGATTTTTTCAATAGATTTTTTTTACTTTTCAGAATATTAACATATTTTTTCACACAAGCTGCCAACCGCACCGTATCCGTTTCACAACTAAATGCCGATGGTGCAAACCGCACAGTTCCCTCTGCTGTGCCCAGTTTTTCATGTGCCAGCGGTGCACAATGCAGCCCTGCCCGCAAGCAAAATCCCTGTGTGTTCAGATATGCCGCTGTCTCCTCCGGAGAAGCCCCCTCCACTGTAAAAGAAACGATCGGCACATATTTCACTCCGGGTTCTCGGTACAATTTCACCTCATCTATCTGGGAAAGCAATCGACACAACACATCACACAAATGTGTTTCATGGTGATAAAGCCCCTGAATGGTTTTTTCTTTGACAAAAGCAATACCGGCTCGCACGGATGCCGCCCCAATGACATTCAATGTGCCGCATTCCAATCGATCCGGCAAAAACTCGGGCTGCATCGGACTGCGAGATGCACTGCCGGTTCCGCCCTGCATAAGAGGTCGAATGGGAAAAGTACAATCTGTCATCAGAATGCCCGTACCTGTGATACCATACAATCCCTTATGCCCTGCTGTACATAGAATATGCATACCGTCTTTCTCCAATGACAAAGGCAGTATGCCACATGCCTGTGCACCGTCTGCTATCATACAAATTCCATGCATTCGGCACAGATGAGCAATTTCCCGATAGGGCAGTATCTGTCCCGTAACATTACTGGCAATGGTACAGACAACCGCTTTGGTATTCGGGCGGATTTCCTGTTGAATTTGGCGCAGTGTCTGTGCATCCTCCGAAAAAACCTTCACAATGCTGTAGGAGATCTTCCCAGCTCTTGCCAGTGCTACTACCGGTCGATACACTGAATTATGCTCCAGATCAGTTATAATCACGTGGTCTCCCGGCTCTAACACACCCTGAATCGCCATATTCAGTGCATGCGTACAATTCAGCGTAAAAATGGTGTTTTCCACTTTGGCATCAAAAAAATTCGCCGCCGTTTCCCTTGCGTCATATACCATTTCCGATGTCCGTGCCGCTATTGCATGACCGCCTCTTCCAGCGTTCCCATACTGTACAACTGCCTCTGCCACTGCCCGCCGGACTTCCAACGGTTTCGGATATGTGGTCGCCGCGTTGTCAAAATTCACCGTCACCACATATCACTCCTTTTGCAGTCTTTTTGCCGTTATTCCATTTCGCTCCAGAATCTCCTGCACTGTTTGGCAGGATGCAGCCGCCTCCAACACATAGCCGCATCCTTCCGGTCCAATACGCTCCAATCGGTGTATTTCGCTAAAAATTCCCCGCCTCTGCAAGAGACGACGCCCCCGATTTGCCTGCGTATACGACACCATTGACGCTTGACATCCAGACATTCTCTCACCCCTTTCCATATACTTGCCTTGGGAAAACTTTCCCATTTCAGTATATGCAAACCAGAGGCTGTAAGTGTCCTTAGATCTTTCCCAGCAGACAAACGCTATGTGCCGCAATTCCCAACCCTTCGCCGGTAAACCCCAGCTTTTCTTCCGTTGTTGCTTTCACACTCACCTGTTCTACATCAATCTGACAAGCACTTGCAATATTTTCCCGCATTTTTAAAATATAAGGAGCAAGCTTAGGTTTCTGACACAAAATCGTGGCGTCAATATTGCCCACGACATAACCATGATCCAGCACTTTTTCTACCACATGCGACAACAACTGCAGACTATCTGCCCCTGCATATGCAGGATCGGTATCAGGGAAATGTTTTCCAATATCGCCGAGTGACAGTGCACCCAACAAAGCATCAGAAACAGCATGCAGCAGTACATCGGCATCAGAATGTCCCAAAAGACCTTTTTCATACGGAACGTTCACGCCGCCCAAAATCAATTTTCGACCTTCTGTCAAGCGATGGACATCATATCCATGTCCAATGCGAAACGATATCTGCATATTCATTTCGTTTCCTCCCCTATACGCTTTAACAAAATTTCTGCAATCGCAATATCCTCTGGCGTAGTAATTTTAATATTGGTATAATCGCCTTCCGTCATATATACCTTATAATTAATCGCCTCGATCAACTGACAATCGTCTGTGAAATCTAGACCGTGTTCTCTGGCAAATGTTACTGCCTCAAAATACAATTGTCTCTTAAACACTTGAGGCGTTTGGGTAAGAAATAAATGCGGACGATAAGGGGTATCAACAATCAAATGATCATTGACAACTTTAATTGTATCTTTTACCGGTACGCCCAGTGTAGCACCACCGAACACCTCTGCATCATGAATGACCATATCAATATGCTTGGTCTGTACAAGCGGTCTCGCACCATCATGTATAGCGATCAGTGTAGTTGCCTTTGCCAGAGCTTTGAGTCCGCACATCACACTTTCCTGTCTGGTAGAACCTCCTTCTATAATGGCATGAAATTTAGTGATCCCACAAAGCTCTGCTGTTTCCCGAATGGCCTCATGATCAGCGCACCGTGCTACAACAATGATTTCTGCAACGCGCTCACATGCCTCAAATGCACGCATTGTATTTCCAATCACATTTGTATTTCCCAGCGGCATCAAGATCTTATTTTTTCCCTGCATCCGTGTAGCATTTCCTGCACACACTAGAATTACAGAAGTATCTTTTGTCACTTCCATTCCCATTGTTCCTTTCCATAAACACTGCGTCATCCATCCAAACAGCGTTTTATTGCATTTTTTCTTCCTATATCACGGCAAAAAAGGATACTGATCATTTATAAAACCAGTACCCTTCTTCTCCACAGCACTCCAACCTGCATCAATTTACATAAAGCACACGGCATCTCCATGCAAGTCCTTACAAATTATGCAGTTTATAAGAAAGCGTCATCAGACTGTCATCCAAATGTACTGTGATAACTTCTGCTTGTTCCACCGCAATATCACAATGGCTGAAATTCCAAAGTCCACGCACACCAAACAATACAAGCCGTTCCGCTACTGCCTGTGCGGATTCTTTGGGCAAACATAGCACGGCTGCCACTGGTTTTTTCGCTGCACAAAAAGATTCCAATTCTTCTATCGGCTGAATCTGCAATTCTGCCAAACGCTTTCCAATCAGTTCCGGCTTGATGTCAAAAATACCAATTAGACGAAACCCTCGTTCTTCAAAACGGACATTCTCTGAAACCACTTTTCCAAGACTTCCTGCGCCTACGAGTATCATTGGAAGCAAGTCTGGCAAACCAATAATCTGTTCCAGATTTTCCCGCAGTTCTTTTACGGCATATCCGCAGCCCTGCCGTCCGAAACATCCAAAACAACTGAGATCCTGCCGAATTTGTGAGGCAGTCATGCCAAGTCTCTTTCCCAATTCACGAGACGAGGTACGTGTGACACCATTCCGTTCCAACTCTTGTAACAACCGGTAATACCGTGGCAATCGACGTACCACCGGCACTGACACTTCATATTTTTGCATCAAATGCATCGCTCTCCCCGTGTCACCGGTTGATTTATGCCATCATTGCCGACAGCCGTTCATTAATCGCTTCCAAAAATTCTTTAGAATTTACCTTCGTCTTATTCTCCAACTTAGAAATTAGATATAAGTCACCAGTCATCACGCCATCTTCAATGGTCTGAATTGTTGCCTTTTCCAGCTTATTTGCAAAATCTACTAGATCCGGCAGACTGTCTAATTCACCACGCTTACGCATTGCACCACTCCATGCAAAAATTGTTGCGACAGAGTTAGTAGAAGTTTCTTCACCCTTCAAATATTTATAATAGTGTCGTTGAACCGTACCATGTGCGGCTTCATATTCATAAATTCCCTGCGGAGAAACCAAAACAGACGTCATCATTGCCAGACTGCCATAAGCAGTAGATACCATGTCGGACATTACATCGCCGTCATAGTTTTTGCAAGCCCAAATATAGCCACCATTGGAACGTATAACCCTTGCCACAGCATCATCAATCAATGTATAAAAATATTCGATACCAGCAGCTTCGAATTTTTCTTTATACTCCGTGTCATAGATCTCCTGGAAGATGTCTTTAAATGTGTGATCATACTGCTTCGAAATGGTATCCTTAGTCGCAAACCAAACATCCTGCTTCAGATCCAAACCATAATTAAAACAAGCACGCGCAAAACCAGCAATGGAGTTTGTCTTATTGTGCAATCCCTGCACAATACCATCAGTATCTTCAAAATTGTAGATCAGCTGACGAGTTTCCTTTCCCTCCGAATCGGTCACAACCAATTCTGCCTTGCTGCCCTGTTTTACTTTCATTTCAGTATTTTTATACACATCACCATATGCATGACGTGCAATCGTAATTGGTGCTGTCCAAGTCGGAATATAAGGCTCAACGCCTTTAACTAAAATTGGCGTACGAAATACGGTACCATCTAAAATCGCACGAATCGTGCCGTTGGGACTTTTCCACATTTGAGACAAGTTATATTCAGGCATTCTTGCCGCATTCGGAGTAATGGTTGCACATTTAACAGCTACGCCATATTTCAGAGTTGCATTCGCGCTGTCAATGGTCACCTGATCCTTGGTTTTTTCTCGATATTCCAACCCCAGATCATAGTATTCGGTCTTGAGATCTACATACGGTGTCAGCAGAATATCCTTAATCCACTGCCATAAAATCCGGGTCATCTCATCGCCGTCCATTTCTACCAGCGGCGTTTTCATTTGAATCTTTGCCATTTTAAAATTCCTCCTCAAATTCATTCTTGTTGCCGTATATACAACAATTTTATTCAAAGCATTTTTTCCGGAATGCTATAATAATATCCGGCTCGCTTTGTCACCTCAGAAATTTTGTCATACGCCGCAGTTGTCACAGTTTTTACTGCAAAATCACCCACGCCAGTACACCTAACACCAACAGATGCACCGGATAAAACACATAAAAAAACCACTTATGAAACGCCTTTTTACTCCCACTTTCGCCATTGTAGCAAAATTGAATAAGCAGCGGCACCATAAAAATACCAAATTGAAACAATCCTGCCCACCACGGCTTTGCAAACAAAACAAACATGCAGCAAACAGCGGTGATCCAACAAAATGCCGTCCATTTTGCTTTGGGATTATCCCGATAGATGTAGAAAAACATACAATACAACACATTGAAAATCAGCCAGTCACCGAATACGGACAACATACAAAGTCCAAATACACCCAATAATTTCAGCGTGTAAGAACATTTTCCCTTATCCCAAAGCCAAATGGCAAGAAGCCCCAGCAGAAGTGTATATATCACCCCGAATTGGGGATGAAATGCCACAACTGCCCCATTTTGTATCACAATTGGAAGCGTACCATATTCAAAATAAACATATGGAAACCACGACAATAATGCGAATACGCCCAGCCGCAAAGAATATTTTTTCACATCACGGGTGTAACGATACCCCTCTGCCACAAAGAATGCCATGGTAGGACCGGTTAGCCGCCCGATGAAATGCATCACTTGTCCTAAAACACTAGCCGTTGGCACAAATGCCCATGCAATATGATCAATGAGCATGGTGATAATGACGAGATATTTCAGCTGGTTGCGATTAAGAGAAAGTTTCATGATGTTATCACCTCAGGTTATGCACTCCAATACCGCATCCACAACTTTTTCCCCGAAAGCAGGAGCCAGCTTATCCCGCTGTATGTTTCCTTTTTTAATCTTTTCTTTTTCAAACTATTTTCAGTTCATTGCGTTACTTATTCAGAGAATCACGGGTATAGTCAAGCAGACCGCCGGCTAAAATAATATCCTTTGTACGTCCGGTCAGTTCACACAATACTGGGATTTCTGCACCTGTAGTCTTATTCATTAGGATTAGTTCGGTTTCACCTGCCTCTACCTTTGCACGTATGTCAGCAAGTTCCAGAAGATCTCCCTGAGAAATCTTATCATAATCTGCCTCGTTAACAAAAGTCAACGGCAAAATGCCTGCGTTAATGAGATTTGCCCGATGAATACGTGCAAAACTCTTAACCAGTACTGCTTTCACACCCAAATACAACGGAGCCAGTGCGGCATGCTCACGAGAAGAACCCTGTCCATAATTGGAACCGCCTACAATAATGCTCTTTCCCATTTCTTTAGCTCTTGTCGGAAACGCCTCATCACATACGGTAAAGCAGTGTTGAGAAATTGCAGGGATATTCGAACGCAGCGGCAAAATCTTTGCTCCTGCCGGCATAATATGATCTGTCGTAATATTATCACCGACCTTTAATGAGCAACCAGCCAAAATAGTTTCTTCCAGCGGTGCTGTTTCCGGGAACGGTTTGATATTTGGTCCGCGTAGAATCTCCACGCTATCCATTTCTTCCTCCGGTACCGGCGGAACAATCATGTTGTCATTAACAGTGAATTTTTCCGGAAGTACAAATTCAGGCATTTCACCTAGTTCTCTCGGATCACTAAGATAACCGGTCAATGCTGAATATGCTGCCAATTCTGGTGATACCAGATAAATCTGTCCATCTTTGGTGCCAGAACGCCCCAGGAAATTCCGGTTAAAAGTACGCAAGGAAATACCGCCGGAGTTCGGTGCCTGTCCCATTCCAATACAAGGACCACATGCACTTTCCAAAATTCTTGCGCCTGCATCAATCATGCTGCCCAGCAATCCCATATCTGCCATCATATTCAATACTTGCTTAGAACCTGGTGCAATCGCCAAAGAAACATCAGGATGCACGGTTTTCCCCTTCAAAATGTAAGCAACCTTCATCATATCAAGCAATGAAGAGTTAGTACAAGATCCAATGCATACCTGATCCACCTTCAGCTTTCCAATTTCTTCCACGCTCTTAACATTATCAGGGGAGTGAGGACATGCTGCCAGTGGAATCAAATCACTTAAATTAATCTCTACTATTTCATCGTAAACGGCATCTGGATCTGCCTTTTGTTCGGTCCAGACATCCCCTCTGCCCTGTGCCTCTAAAAACTGTTTGGTCACTTCATCTGACGGGAAAATGGATGTAGTCGCACCTAATTCTGCACCCATATTGGTGATCGTAGCACGTTCCGGTACAGACAACGTCTTCACGCCATCGCCGCAGTATTCGATTACCTTGCCGACACCACCCTTGACAGACAGACGTTTCAGCACTTCCAGAATGACATCCTTTGCAGCCACCCATGGAGACAGTTTGCCGGTCAATTCTACTTTCACCACTTTCGGGCAAGTAATATAATATGTACCGCCCCCCATAGCAACAGCAACATCCAATCCACCGGCACCCATAGCGATCATACCTATACCGCCGCCAGTGGGAGTGTGGCTGTCAGAACCGATGAGGGTCTTGCCCGGAACGCCAAAGCGCTCCAGATGTACCTGATGACAGATGCCATTACCGGGGCGAGAAAAATAGATGCCGTGCTTCTTTGCCACGCTTCCGATAAAACGGTGATCGTCCGCATTCTCGAAACCGCTCTGCAATGTGTTATGGTCAATATATGCTACGCTACGTTCCGTACGTACACGAGGCACACCCATTGCCTCAAATTCCAAATATGCCATTGTACCAGTAGCATCTTGAGTCAAAGTCTGGTCGATTCGAATGCCGATTTCCGAACCCTTTACCATTTCGCCCTCTACCAAATGTGCTTTTAAGATTTTCTCCGTCAGAGTCAATCCCATCGATGATCATTCCTTTCCTGCTATGCTCTGCAAATCCACTTTCCCGCATTTACAGCAACTTTTTCTACACCATAATATTATAGCAAAAATGCCATATATTTGTCAAGGGCAGTTCTCAAACGCGAATGTTCAGCATGTTATTCTTAAAAAGTCGAAAAATGACTTGACATTGCTTTGAAGATATAGTATAATTACAGTATGCATTTAAATCATCGCATGAAAATAATGATGTTTTGTACGATGGTTATAATCAAATACCGATACCTTATCAAGAGTGGTGGAGGAACAGGTCCTGTGAAGCCCGGCAACCGGTTGGAAATACCATTACGGTGCCAATTCCTGCGGTATAACCGAAAGATGAGGGGTTTGTACAAAAAGGAAAGACACCCACTTCGGGTGTCTTTTTTGATGGATACACAAAAATTAGAAAGGAACGGATAACATGGCAAGAACATTATTTACATCAGAATCGGTAACAGAGGGGCATCCGGATAAGATATGTGACCAGATTTCTGATGCAGTACTTGATGCGATTTTAGAACAAGATCCGAAAGCGAGAGTTGCGTGTGAAACGACTGTGGCAACCGGCATGGTATTGTGCATGGGCGAAATTACAACTACAGCAAAAGTAGACATACCGCAAATCGCTCGTGATGTAATTGTGGATATTGGTTATGATCGTGCAAAATATGGCTTTGATGGACATACCTGTTCGGTGCTTTTGGCAATGAATAAGCAGTCACCCGATATTGCAATGGGCGTTAACGATGCGATTGAGACTCGAGATGGGGAAACAAAGGAAACTGGTGCCGGAGATCAGGGCATGATGTTTGGATACGCATGTGATGAAACAAAGGAACTGATGCCACTAGCAATCTCATTGTCTCATAAACTCTGTATGAAGCTAACAGATTTGCGTAAGGATAAGACATTGTCTTATCTGCGTCCGGACGGTAAGGCACAGGTTACAGTGGAATATGATGGAGATCAACCGGTGCGGATTGATACTGTCGTCATATCCACACAGCATGCACCAGATGTGAGTTTGGAGACTATTCGGCGGGATATGATGCATTATGTAATTCCAGCAGTACTGCCGGCAGAATTATTGGATGAAAATACAAAATATTTTATCAATCCGACAGGCAGATTTGTCGTTGGTGGACCGCAGGGAGATAGTGGATTGACTGGTAGAAAAATTATAGTGGATACTTACGGTGGAATGGCACGGCATGGAGGCGGTGCATTTAGCGGAAAGGATCCTACAAAGGTGGATCGTTCTGGTGCGTATGCCGCAAGATATATTGCCAAAAATATTGTTGCAGCCGGATTGGCAAAACGTTGTGAAGTGCAGCTAGCTTATGCCATCGGTGTAGCCAATCCCGTATCTGTTCGAGTTGATACTTTCGGAACAGGCAAAGTGTCCGAGGACGTGCTTGCAAAGGCTGTACCACAGGTGTTCTGTCTGACACCGGATGGTATCATATCTATGCTAAATTTGCGCAAACCACAATATCGGCAACTTGCAGCTTATGGTCATATGGGCAGAGAAGATCTGGGGGTTGTTTGGGAAAAAACAGATCGGATTGATGCTCTGAAAAGGGCAGTTGGAGTGCAATAAGAGATTGTACTAAAAAAGTAGAATACTGTGTTATACCATGCAGTATTTCTTGTTATGTTTGACTTAAGGCAATATCGTGCAATTTTGTATGATATTGCCTTTTTTATTGGGAAGTTCTGCGCATGAGTTGGTTATTCAGACTGTCGCAGTAACGCACCAATCGCTTCCACTTGTTGTGCCATTGCATCAGTTTGCGTATCTGGTGAGAATGTTGTGCTGTAATCATATATGGCAATGCCGCCAATGCTGTCCAGCTGCATTAAAAATGTAACTTGCCGTTCTGGGATATCCAGGTGCTCAATCCATTCGTTTTTTCCAGTGCCCGCCCACTGGTCTTCTTTTCCAAATTTGTGGGTGCCAATGCCAATGACTAGAGAAACGGCGTCATTGTTTACCATAGATGTCCAAAGAGAAACGGTATCAGAAAATGGTGCATTTTGATTTTCAAAACCAAAGTAAATCTGCGGAATGAGGGCATCACAGTAACCTGCTTCTTTTCCCCAACGTTTGACATCGGCATATTGACTGTCGTAGTTTCCGGATAACGTACCTTGTGGGCTGATGCTGAAAATTAAATGGGGATTTTGGGTGTGTATGGCTTCATATAATTGTTTAACCATGGTATTGATTTGTGCCAAACGGAACTCGGAAAGAGAAGAAAATGCGCTTTGTGAGAAAGCGGCAGAATCAAAATTGGAATCCGTAGTGGGATAAAAATAATCGTCGATATGTATCCCATCCACTTCATAGTTTGTGATAATTTCCTCCACACCATCGACAATGTATTGCCGTACTTCATCATAAGCAGGGTTGAGCCACCAGTGATTTCCTGATTGGACAAGATACACACCCCTTTTTTGAGGATTGTTGTACCAAGTTTTAATAGTGTACTTTTCATCGATAGCTTGCATTCTTTCGTCTGTGGGACCTCGCATAGGATTAATCCACGCATGGGCAGATAGTTTACAGCGATGTGCTTCTTCTAACATGATTTGCAGTGGATCAAAATCAACGGATTCGCCCATTGGAAACAGTGATGAAGGATAGTATGCGTCCTGATACGCACGCACATGTAAAAAAACGGTGTTGATGCCCATAGCAGCAGCTTTTTCAAAACGTGTGCGCATAATACTGCGAAATTCCTTTGCCGATTTACCACGAAGTGTTTCTGCATAGTCCATGACAGGAAACCACATGGCATACATGGAATCGTATTGAATCGGCTTGTATACATCGGAGGTTGAATTATGTAGTTGTGTTGTTCCGCTTGCAATGTGAAGCTGCTCCAAACTTTGTACCTGCTGCGTAATGTCATCACAGAATGTTGCATTGTCAGGAATGGAACTTTGGGAAGTATGTCGGGTGCAGGAAATGGAAACACAAGCAATACAGAGGGAAAGAAATAATGCTGTCATTCTGTGCATACACAAACTTCCTTTCACAATAGAAAATGTCAAAAAGTGGAATCGCCATATGCGATGCCTTAAGATTACGTTTCAAAATGTACTGTATCAGACTTGTCCGTCTGTGTGTATAATTGAATTGCACTATTATGCTCATAGACAGTGGGATCAATACGTCGAGACCAATCAGTGCGTTATTATATATTATGAATGAAACACAGAAAATATGCCTATGTCAACAAATCTTCCAGCAGTTTTGTAAAAATGAAAATGAAAATATTGTGGAAATTTGGCGAATTTACGAAAAGCAAAAATTACCTTGCAATGGAGGGGGGAAAATGGTATAATAAAAATATGTTTTTAGTCATGGAGAGAGGAAAAAAGGAGAGAAAATTATGTTGTCGGATATTGAAATTGCACAAAATGCCCAAATGTATCCCATTGGCAAAATTGCGGCATCGCTTTCTATTGGCGATGAGGACATAGAGTATTATGGGCATTATAAAGCCAAATTATCGGAAACATTGTTTCGCAAAACAGCAAATAACGCAGATGGAAAACTGATTCTTGTGACGGCAATCAATCCCACTCCGGCGGGAGAGGGTAAAACAACTGTCAGCGTGGGACTTGCAGACGCATTGCACCGCTTGGAGAAAAATGTTGTTTTGGCACTGCGGGAACCGTCACTTGGACCGGTATTCGGGATCAAAGGTGGTGCTGCCGGTGGCGGCTATGCGCAAGTTGTCCCTATGGAGGATATCAATCTGCATTTTACGGGAGATATGCACGCTATTACGGCAGCTAATAACTTACTTTGTGCCATGTTGGATAATCACATGCAGCAGGGAAATGCATTGCGTATCGATCAGCGCCGTGTAATGATCAAACGTGTATTGGATATGAATGATCGTGCACTTCGTAATATTGTCATTGGTTTGGGTGGAAAAAT
>CASEVP010000015.1 GCA_949291345.1 uncultured Ruminococcus sp. | reverse complement strand
ATAGGCAAGTAAAACCCATAAAGTTTTAAACAACAACAGCTTTTTTATTTCAGCTTTCAGCATTTTTATTTCCTCCATAATATTGCATATAGAGATTCTCCAGTTTTTTTTCGCCTGAATTTACCTTTTGAATAGGCTTGTCAACGGTACCATTTTCAATAAGCTCACCCTGCCTTATCAAAATGATATTATCATCAATACTTTCAATATCGGATATGATATGAGTTGATACAATCACTATTTTGTCTTTACCCAAATTTTCAGTTAATCTACGGACGATAACACGCTGTTTCGAGTCAAGTCCCGCTGTAGGTTCGTCCATAATAATTAGTTAGGGATTACCCAGCAATGTCTGAGCTATAAGAAGCCTCTGTTTCATTCCACCCGAAAAACTTCCGATTTTTTTATCTGCATTGTCCTCCAGTTCAACTTATTTTAAAGCATTTTCTATGTTTTCTTTTGCAGATTTTTTAGGGGTTCTTTTTAAAGATGAAATATATGACATAAAATCCCATGCAGTCATATTTGAATACAATTCCTGCTGCTGAGGCATAAATCCTATATTTTTCCGATACTTTTTTCCTAATGTCTTTATCGGTACATGATTCCATAGAACCTGTCCGCCGTCATTATCGGGATTTATAATATCGGTGATTCTACTCATAAGAGTTGATTTTCCTGCACCGTTAGATCCAAGCAAAGCGTAACACCATTTTCGAATGTAAACGAAAAATTTTTAAGTGCATGAGTTGTACCGTAGTGCTTGTTTATATTTTTCATTCCAGTCTGTTCATATATTTCTCACTATAGTATGAATACGGGATAGCATTATACTATCCCGTTCATTAGGTTCACTATTTAACAATCAGATTTTCCTCATCAATTTTTGAGTAAATAAGATTGCCACTTGAATCATAAGCGGAAAGAACGTATTTCTTTTCCTTTGATAGATAGTCTGTTATATTTCCGCCTAAATAATCCTCAGCTATCTTTGACATAGCCTTAGTTGTAAGGTCATACACTACTCCATTGTATAAATCAAAAATCTTATCGTTGTAAATTGAATACTGATAGTAATCAAACGGGAATTCATTTACGCTGTCGAATTCAATTGTTTTTCCATCATTATTCCGAGCGATGATTTTTTTGTCTGACTTATTCTCCGTGACATACCAATCATCATTAAGACAAATCGGAGGTTGTTCTGTTGCGATACCAATACTCTTATCTTTAAGATTGAATTTCTTGACCTCATATTTCCAGTCAATATTATAATTATTATTCTCTATAGCGTCGATTATAATATTTTTATCTTCGACGTATGAATAATACATATATATTTCACCATCGAACACACCGGAAACTACAACCTGATCAGAAACAGCGTTTATTGAATTTTCTGTAATAATTACGTTATTGGATACATATTCATTGTCGTTAATTAATCCATAGTTTTCAAAGGTATTATTTTCAAGATTAATACTGCAGAGATACTGATTTCCTACTCCCGCATTCATCCATGTTCCGTCTTCAAACTGATATGCACCGTTTGAACCTGTAAAATAAAGCATATTGTCATTTAAAACCATATTTAAAGAGGTTGTACAGTTCAAATCAGGAATTTCAAGAACATCTTCTATTTCACCCGTTTCAAGATTACATTTACTCAGCGTGCTTAATATTTCATAGGTAGTATCTCTGCCTTCACCCTCTATGCTCTCTTCTACGATGAAAAAGTAAATGCAGTCGTTATAAATAACGGTATACTCTATTCCACCTGTGGATGATGTAATCACCTTTGAAGCACAGCCTTTATCTTCATGAGTACAATTAGGCTTTAAGCATAATGGAAATGACTCATCTGCTGAGTAATCATAAAAACTGCATACGCCGTCTTTCATATATATACTACCGTTTATATATGAATTGGACAATGCGGTAATAACATTTATACTTTTATCTTTGATTTTATGCTCGTTTGTATTTTCATTGCATGAAGCAAAGCTGAACAGCATGCCTATAGTTATGATAATAGTGCTAGCAGTTTTTTTCATACTATACTGTTATTGAGGTACTATTGCTATAACCACCCTTGGCAGCTGAATGTGATGATCTTGCCGTTCCGCTACTACCACTTATATCGGCATTTGGAGTTTTATTTAAATCATTAGAATATAAAGCTGTTTTACCGCAATATGTTAAGGTAACATTACATCTTCCTCCGGATAAAGCAGTATTTGCAATAGCATGTGTCGAATCTTTAAACGCAGTAGCTGTAGCAGTGGAATTTCCAACAATAAAATTTTTTGTTATTGTAGGCGAATATGCACTTACATTCATACCTATCATACTTACGGCAAGAGTTGTTACTGCCACAAAAGAAGAAGCAATTTTCTTAAAAGTTTTGTTCATAATAAAGTACCTTCCTTTTCTTTAGATTTAGTTTTTCCAGCTTAATTCATCATATTCGTCAAGATAAGGACTGACCTTCCCCATCAAAAGCAATAGCGCATCGAAAACAATGAAAACAAGCTCGTTTGAAGCAATTTGCCAGTTGAAATTGCAGCTCAGGATAAATCCAACAAGGTCGACTGCGAGCAATACGCAAACGATTATCCTGTTTCTCTTCCGCTGTGATTTATTCAATGGATTATTCTCGTTTACCATCGGTGATAAAACCAGAATAACAATAACTGAGATAACTCCTGTAACTATCCATTTCGAATTCAGATACGAAAGCGGAAAGATTTTTGTTACTGCAATCATACATGATTGTTGACAGAACAAAACAGCTCTCACTCTTCTCAGCGTGATATCCTCCCGAAAAAAGCCTAAGGGGAAGAAAAAATATGAAGTATGCCAAGAAATTAATCATTTCTCCGCACAGCAGACTCGCTATAAGAAACACGCTCAGCAAGCTGCCGTTAAACAGAAGAACCTCAAGACCGTATACATAAATATCACGCTGCTGAATATCAACTATTTTGTTTTTAATCATCAAAAATGCAATGTCCACAGCAAGGTTATGGAACATTTACCACACCTCACTTCTTTTCTGACTTAACAAGTGCCTTGGGTGTCTTTGGCTGATAAAGAGCAAAAAATGATATAGCTTCACTTGAAGAAACCGCAACGTTCTTAAGAGTCTTTTTGATAACAGCTGAAAATTTTGCTTTCATACCTTTCATCTCCTTTCTGAAACAACAATTAATTGTTCCAATTTTAGCTCCTGTTCCTCAGGAAATATTCATGATTGACCTTGTAGCTATATAATAGCATATAAAAACCTATAAATGTAAAATTTTGCACGAATTGTCGTTTTTTGTGCACGAATTGTATTTATAATAAAATATCCGGTCTGAAAAATTAATTTCAAAACGGTTTTATTTTACATTGGTATTATAATTTCTGCATTGAATATTCCATCTGTATGATCAATTACAAAAGTTCCTTTATATTCTTTAACTGTTTGTTTTACTGAATTAATACCTATTCCGTGAAGCTGTTTATGTGATTTGGTTGTTTCCAGTTTAACATTGCTTCTGGTACATTTATTAGAAATAACAATCATTAAGTAGCTTTTTACAGGCTTTATTTTTACTTCAATAAAAGGCGATTGTTCATCACTCGACGCTTCAATCGCATTATCCAGTAGATTTCCAAGAATAGAAGCAAAATGTGCAGATGATACAGGGCATTTATCTGGTATTTTAGCATTTATAATAAAAGCAATCTCTTTGTTTTCAGCTGTTCTCTGCTTAATGTTAAGAATAGTGTCAACAGTGTCATTTCCTGTCTTGTAATAGAACAGCTTTTTATTCAGTAATTTGTTCTCACTTTGAAGATAAGCTTTTATACCATCTAAATTATTATTATCTGCCAGAGTAACAAGATTTGCAATGTTATGCTTGTAATCATGCATACTTTTCTTCCAGAGCATAAAGGTCTGTTTAGTTTCACTCATAGATTTTTCCAACATCTGATTTTTAAGAGTAGTCAGTTTAAGCTCTTCCTGATTTTCATAATATTCTGTAAGCTTGAATGTTCCGAAAAAGATAACCATAAGCAGGATCAGCATAACAGCAAAGAATAAAATCGGAATTACCGAATTTGCCGCTTTATTCTTGATTTCCATAAATGTTATTAAAACTGTAACAAAAAACATTATAGTAGTAACACCGAATAAAATAATAAGATATCTTCGCTGAAGAGTTCTCTTCTTTAAAAACAACTTATTAATTATAATAACGAGCAACAGAAGAACTGTTTTCGAGCTTATTATTGCCAATACACGATATAAAGAAAATTCCTGATATATTTCATTTAATGGAATCTCTAACGCAAAAGAAATTGTGTTTATAACAACATTATCAATTGTTGCAATAATCAATAAAAATATAGTAGCCAACATTGGTGCTTTAAATAGACTTTTGGGATACACTAATATTGCTGATAATGCCATTAGGATAAATCCAAGTAATGCTGTGATATAACTAAATATATTGATATGATTTATTATCATCATGATAGCAGATACAATAACAGATATAATGATTCTTTTCCTGTAATTCTTTTTTAAATCTATATTTTCAATAAACGTTCCGCAGAATACTGTACATAAAAAAATCTCAACAAAAGAAGAACAAAATTCAATAATCCAAAACATTGTATTCATATTATTTCCCCCCACATTTTCAAGATTTTCTGTTTAACAGCTTTATATCTGGGGCGACTCACTATCAGTGTTTCATTGTTATCAAGTTTAACAGCATAATCGTGAATGTTATGCACATGATCAACATTGACAACACAGCTTCTGTGAATCATAATGAATTTCTCATTTTGGATATGCTTCTGCATTTCAGTAATGTTTTTGTTTACAATAAGCTTCTTTCCGTTTTTTAAAATTACTGCCACCTTTCGCTTTTCTGTTTCATAATACATAATTTCCGACATCATTATTCGTATGTTGCCATTATCAGTGTCAAGTGTTATCTGCAAATCGCTGTTTGCTGCAATAACCTTAACTGCCGACTGAATAGCAAAAGGCATCTCTGTTTCAAGCTTGCTTTTCCTTATGTATCTGAATGGCTTAAACTCAATAGCCTTGAAAACAAACTCTTCATAGTTTGAAAGGAAGATGATGAGCAGTTTCAGGTTATTGGCTCGAAGCTTTTCGGCAAGGTCAAGTCCCGAAACACCGGGCATATCTATATCAAGAATCAGCAAGTCAAGCGGTTCATTTTTTTTCAGCAGCTTATCCTGCATATCTTCAGCATTTAAGTAATATTCGATCTCTGCCTCTTGATTCAAATTATTCAAAGTATTTTTGATAACTTTTCTTGCAGCCAATGCATCAAGTTCGCTATCATCACAAATTGCAATATTAAGCATTATTATCACCACCTGTTTTCATTTTACCATGATTAACTTGGGTTTTCAATATAAAAAATCAGAATCGGAGTTTCCACTGATATACATCTATGCAAAAGCGTATAACATTCCTCTTGACAAATCCGAACATATATTCTATAAATAATCAGACCTCATACAGAGTGACGGTCAACAAATCAAGGATACACATCAATTACATAGAAAAGCCACAACCGCCAATTGTAAAAACAGTAACAGTCTAACTGGATTTCAGTTCGTACACATTTGACGAGAAGGCATAACCTGTCGGTGCTTTGATTTTTTTCCGTTATCTTTTGTAATGCCCGAAACAACTGCGCCGGGGAGCAGTTTTCCACTGTCAAAATACTGACAATTATCAGCGTTGAGCTTTTCGTAATGTACCTCGATCGGCGCAGTTACGCCCTTGCAGTCCCAGCCGTAGGGTACGCCAAGATATGTCGAAGCCTGCTTGATAACTTCATCGGCTGTGAGCAGAGGTTCTTTGGCGGTTTTAATGGCAGTAGGTTTAAAGCTGCCGATATTTGTTCCGATTAAAGTAAAATCGCAGAGTCCTGCCATAAGATCTGCGCCGATTTTTTTCAGTATTCTGTTTTTAAACGTATTTTTTTCTTTCCAAAAGAAAAAGGCCAGCAACTGTTGAACTGTCTCAAAATGTACGGAAAGTACAAAAAAGGCCTTAATGGTAGCAAAAATTAGATTTTAAGCAACATACTGACTTCTCAATTCAAGCGGAGTCAGTTTTGTTTTTAACTGGATTCTTTCGCTGTTTTAGAAATGAATGTATTGACCTATGAGGAGGGGAGCCTCCTCATAGGTTCTCAATTTTATCCGGTATATGCACTCAGTTTTTAGAATAGAAAAAAATTTTCTGCCAAAGCGTTATCATACGGATTTCCACGTCTTGACATTGAAGGTATTATGCCGTATGATTTTGTTAGCTTAAAATATGCTTGCGATGTATATTGAAACAGTCTGAAGCGACCAGTCATTGCATTCATTCCAAAAACTGACATAAATTTCGCCGTAATCAGTGGTTTTGATTGGTTGCTGCTCGACTGATTCTCCCCGGTCATCGCTTGCCTGACCCAAAAGGTATTTACGCAAATTTCAACACATCCATGAGTTCTCCGTTTATTTCCTCTTGTTCATCTAAAACTTCTTCATCAAACGCATAATCGGATTCGTCATACTCTCAGACGATGCGCAGAGGACAATATAATGTCAGCTTCTGAGTAGGCTTGGCTTCCACCGTGATATCTGGCTGAAAATCTGCGTCAATGGATTGACTCTTGACAAACTGGATATCCTCACGCTCTTGTAACATTTCCACCAAAGAATCACGCAGCAGCGATTTAAAGTCTATATCGGATATTTCAAGCAACTCCTCAAAGACAAAAATTTTCTCACCGCAATGAGCAAGCTCTGCAATTTTATCAACGATTTCTTTCAGACATTCATGCAGTCTTGTTTCAGCGTCAGTAATCTCACTGTTTTTCACTAATGCTCTTTTGTTTGGAATAAACTATGATTTTCGAGCGTAGCTGCTGCCCTCGGCTTCCACCAGATATCATCGCCGCTGTCATAGTCAACCATAAGCAGACAATGTGCAGCGTCATTGCTGTCGGTATACAGTAAATCACGGTTTTCAGTAATGTATGGATTATCATTCATAGTGTGATTTTTCAAATACGAAAAACTTTTGCCGTAAAGCGTGATCACCTTTTCAACAATGATCTCACGTGTTTTATATTCGCTTTGTTTGTGGTTAAGCATACTGTTAAATTTTAACTTCTTCATCTTAACCTCCTATATTTTTTGGTTTTTTGTTTTTGTCATTTCACCACCTACGAAAAAAAGACCGCTTTGTTTAGTATCACGATTTCATGATATTAGACAAAACGACTTTTAAAAATTTGGATACTATTTTATATATCAAAAAAGGCATATCTGAGAATACTTTTCTCAAAAATGCCTTGAATTTTCCTTAAATCGTCCTCTGCATCGGTTTGAATCCCATTGGATTGCAAAATGCCTTAAAAAGCATCTATGGTTTTTAACCTGATTTTTTTGCCCTCTAAAACGCAATAAAGCCCGTAGATACGGGCTTTAAGGGGTGGACATCTATTTGTTCCACCAATATGGGGTGGGAGATGGGATTCGAACCCACGGTCTTCGGGACCACAATCCGACGCTTTAACCAGCTAAGCTACACCCACCATATATGCGACCCTCAGCAGGACGGATTGGCGCGCCTTACTGGATTCGAACCAGTGGCTTACTGCTTAGAAGGCAGTTACTCTATCCAGCTGAGTTAAAGGCGCTTCTTGGAGCGGGTGATGGGAATCGAACCCACGTAACCAGCTTGGAAGGCTGGAATTCTACCATTGAACTACACCCGCATTATTTTTACTGTTTCAGTTGGAACCAACCGACTTATTTATTATACCACACTTGTATAAATATGTCAAGTTTGCTTTTTTATGTTTTTTTATATAATTTTCCTATATTAAAGACGATATAACTTAATATAAATAAGAAACAGAAAAATAAATTCACAAAAAATGGTCAATGGGGTATGGCTTTCTAAAGCATTGAATATAGAAAAGATTTTTAGGTAAACAGCCCCTGAAATAATTTTAAAAGCTGTCGTTGTCTCAAATATACGGTTACATTTTGTGTGAAGTATTTTTCATTGAGAATACTTGAGCCATGTTTAATAAAAAATATATATTATAAATGGCTGTTGTGTAAATTAAAAAAAGACGCTTTGTGTCCTAACATGCTAAACACAAAGTGTCTATTTTGACAATGAAAATACTGAAGGAGGTCTCATTGATCAGATAGTTGTTTTGGCAAAAAAGTATGGTATATTATTAAATTATGATGTTTCTTTGTACCTTTTGGGATTCAATTCGTTAATTAATTTATTTGTAGGTTAATGATAAATTTTGGAAAGGAATGCATTTGGACATGGTTTACTCCTCTTTGGGACATTATGCCAATAACCTAAATATTATTGCAAAGGCAGAATTTGCACTTTAAACTCGGTGCTTTCTAAAAGCTCGTCCCAGTCAGTTTGTACAAAGTCATGATAGCATTGACTTTGCAAACACGCACCCCAATCAAATACATCACTGTGCAGATTTGTTACTGATTCTGCAATTGCTCGTTCGCATTGCATTTGTATTTTTTGTGCCGCTTGCTGAAAGTTACCATCTCCACGTAGGTAAACTGAAACGGTGATGACAGCGTGATTGTCGGAAAATACGGCGCTGAGACGGGTTGCGGCAGATTGTACATTAAATATCGTCATGTTTCCAGTATCAATTTGTTTTGGAAAGTTGTCACCTCGAAGCCAGCATAGTCCGAGAACAGCATCATCGGAAAGAGTGCCTAGGATGGTATTGTCAGAAATTACGGCAAGGGAAAAATTATTTTCTGATGCAATCGGAACTAAAGCAGTTGCAGAGGGGGAGGCGAGTTCACGGAGAATGGTAAAAATGGTAGTTTCCGGAAGAGTGCCGTTTTGTTCTTGTTTGCGAAGTTGTTCCACAAGCGTGGAGGTATCGGTATTATCTAATGTGGTGTTCTGTGGAAGCCCCAGTACCTTGCACGCAGGCGATAATCGATAAACATCCATCATTTTGTTTAATTCTGTTGTAAATAATGGATCTGAATATGCAATTAATTCGAGATGCCCTAAAAAAGGATCTTTTCCTAGACATTCTGCGGCATTTGTAACGGCAAGCGGAATAGATTCTCCCGTGCCTTCAGTGACAGAACCAGTCATAGAAAAGTCATGCATGCTTACAGAGGGTTGATTCGCATGTCTCAATTCAATTGCCTGTAGATAGGTGCGATCCCTTACCTGAACCGCCGAACAGCCAGTGGTAAAGATCATGCATACGGCTGTGATACATAACAAAAGATGAAATGGAAAGGAGAGTGATTTCATATAGCGGTACCTCTTTTCTTGTGCAGAAGAAAATAAAGCGGAACAAACAGAGCGAACAATATTAAAATGGGAATATTCCATAGCGGTGATAGAGAAAGCATAGCGCTTGCCCACGAAATAATAAGCATGAGAATTAGACTAATTGAACTGGAATGCTGTATTTTGGGAATGGCAATTTGCAGAAAATGTGATGACAATACTGTGTATAACGTAATGCGAAATATGCTGAGAAGAACAAAAAGTACAAAATAGAGTGCGTCGGCCCGCTGAGTAGAAAAAGGTTGTGATATGGCAGTGGTAGAAAAAAAAGGAAAATCAGATTGCATCATAAGATGACCGAGAACTGCCATGCTCAGGAGAGAAATGTAGAGAAATAAAAGTAATTTCCCAATCCAGACGTGTACAATGGTGCGAAATTTTGGTTGCTCGACAAAATTAAGCAGTAAAAATAAAACTGGTAATTCCTCAGCTGAGGAGAGAGTTCGGAGTACTGCACTGAAAATAGTGTCCTGCTCTGATAAAGATAAATTTTGTGGCTCTGCTTGTGGAATGGCGCCGAGGAACATGACAGCAAGTGTGAAAAGAAGGACACCGAAAATCAAGGTGCTGCTGCGTGCAAGTGCTTGAATACCAAGCGACGAAGTATAAAGGCAAACGATTGCAATAAGGGCAGCAGCCATGAATTTTCCGGTAACAGGGAGAGAAAGAGTTTGGCTTGTTTCTTGAACATGCAAGAAGGAGATGCCGCCTTGGATGAGAAAATAAAATACGAAGCAGAGCGGTAAGATGCGATGAGAACTTGCATAAGCGGTAAAGGAAAAGTTACGGTGATAGAGATATCCCATAGGCATACAAAGGAGAAGTACAGCAGCTGTTCCAATTAGAGCACCGAAAATACCTTCTATGGTAAAAGGTGCGTTCTGACAGAGAAAAGAAAAAGCTGCATTGAGAAATAGGATCATAAAAATTTGGCTGGAACGCAGTTTATTCATAATAATCCTCCACAGTAAAATTGCCAGACTGCATTTTTCGGAAATTGGTACGAGTAATTGTGTCACGAAATCCATTTCGATAAAGCGGTGCAAGCGGCGCCATAATGGGAAAACCAAAACTTTCAGCGGCACAGATATTAAACAGCACTACAGCGGCAAAAAGACCGATTCCGAATAATCCCCATAATCCAGCAGCTAGAATACAAACAAACCGTAGAAGTGTGATATTTTGAGAAAGATCCGGTACAATGAAGCTTGCAATGACAGAGATGGCGGTAACCGTTAGCATGGGTGTACTGATCAGACCGGAAGAAACAGCAGAATCGCCAATAATCAATCCGGCTACAATGCTGACAGCACCGCCAACTGCTTTTGGAAGCCGCAAACCAGCTTCACGTATGATTTCATATACGATTAGTACGCCGATTGCCTCAGCGGTCAAAGAAATAGGAGCGTTTTGTTCTGCTTCCGCAAGAATTAGCAGTAGCGTGCGATTCAAAAGTTCAGGGTGGTGTAGCGCAATGGCAATATAAAGAGAAGGGAGAAATATAGCAATGAAGAAAGATAGATATTTGATCCAACGAATAATGGTGGCATATGCTGGTCGAAAACAGTAGTCGTCCATAGTCTGAAAACTTTCACAAAACAATTTGGGTATCACAAGTGCGAAAGGTGTTCCATCAATTAAAATGCCGACTCGTCCTTCCAGTAATTTGGCACATAGTACATCTGGACGCTGTGTTGTGCCGACAGTATCAAATAAACAATTTCGTCGATTTTCCAGAAAGGGTTGGATATATCCAGAAGAAAGAATGGATTCTAGTTCCATTTGATCAAGTCTTGCTTGAATTTCTTGTATTAAGGAGGAGGGAACACGATCTGCCATGTAACATAGACAAAGATCAGTTTGACTTTTAGTTCCCTTTGTAATGAGTTTTAATTTTAACTGTGGTGTTTTCATTCGCCTTCGAATTAATGACATATTGATACGAATGACTTCAATAAAACCATCTTTTGCTCCCATGATATTGTCTTCGCCCGTTGGTGTGGAGACAGATCGTTTTTCATATCCTTGTACTCCAAATACCAGAGCTTTGTCCAATCCTTCTAAAATGAGAACAGCAAAACCGGAGTTTAAAAATCGAAATAATTCAGCGTATGTTTTTGCTTCTGACCTGTCAGTGGAGTATAGCTGTTGATCTTGGAGAAAGGAAACAATGGCCTGTGTGGTTTGTGGTGTGACATGAACTCTGGTGATTGGTTCTAAAATTAATTCTGTCAGCATGGCAATGGAGAGCATACCTTCGCAGCATAACAGAGCAGACGGAAGACCGCTTAGCATAAAACGGTTGACAAGTAGATCTGAGGAACCTTTTGCAATTTTTTTTATTTGTGCAATATTCTCATCGAGGTTAGCTAGGATCGGTTGTTGTAAAAGAAATTCGGTTTCATTTTGTTCAGGTTTCAAAGAAAAACCTCCTTGTTCAAAATTGATATTGTATGACAGAAAGAAATATGAGCAATTTTGCACAAGAATTGTGCGTAGATTGCACTGTCAGATTTTTGTCAGATATAATTAAAAAATCGTCACTTGTATGACAGGCATTTTTGCAAAATATGACAGAAAATCTGTAAGCACGATGCGTGCAAAGTCCCTTAAGAAGATTTATAATATTCTCGCTTGTACACTGATACTGTATTTCCTGTTACTTACTTTTTGCAGCATTGCCAATAGGATTAGATAACGCATCTTTTATCGTGCTGTCTTTAGTATTGCAATATTGGAAAAAAAGATGCAGAAAAGATTGCAATTCTTTTGTGGATGTGATATAATCAAAATAGATGTGTCGATTTTTAATAGAGGGGAAGTTTTTATGAAGAATCATTTGCGAACGACAATGCTAATATTTTGCGGTGCAATTCTTCTCATGGGAACAGTCGGATGTGGAGAAACCAATCAAATTAATGAAGATGCTGCCATTCCGGCAAATGCACCGGTAGAATATGCAGATGTTTTTACCGATGAAATCGGAGAGACCACTGGAACCGGCGAAGAAGGGTTGCAAGGAGAAACGGAAGATACAACGGGTGGTGATGGAAATACATCCATTCATGTTGTGGCTGTCGGGGACAACTTGGTGCAGCAGAGTGTGTATCAAAGTGCCCAGGCACATTCCGCCGATGGAGTTAGTTATAATTTTGACTATTGCTATGAAAATGTTAAACCTCTTATTGATGGTGACTTGAATATCATCAATCAAGAGACATTGATTTGCGGAGATGAGTTTGAAATCTCCGGTTCAAATTTTAATTTTAATTCTCCTACCGAATTGGGAGATACTGTGATTGACATGGGGTTTAATGTGATTACGATGTGCAACAATCATTTGTTGGATAAAGGGGAAAGCGGATTAAATGCATGCTTGAATTATTGGGATATGAAGATGTCGGAACATCCGGAAGTATTGACATGTGGGGTGTATCGGGATTATGTTGATATGCAGAAGATTCGCACCAAAGAAGTCTGTGGAAAGAACGTGGCGTTTTTAAGTTATACAGAAAATACAAATGGTTATTCTCTGCCGAATAATTCTGAACTGGAGATTATTTACACATCGCAGGAAGATTTGATACAGCAACAGATTCAACTAGCCAATCAAATGGCAGATATTGTGGTTGTTACTTGCCATTGGGGTGCAGAGGATACTTATACTGTCACGGATGGGGTAAGAGCATTGGCACAGAAAATTATTGATTGGGGTGCTGATGTGATAATTGGAACACATCCACATGTTGCGCATACCATGGAATATTTGACAAGGGCAGACGGCACACAAGGATTTGTATTCTACTCTTTGGGGAATTTTATTTCTGCACAGACGGATCATATTAATTTAATTGGGGAGCTGGCGGATTTTGATATTGTTGTTCAGGATAATGAGACAGTCACCATAGAAAATGTACAGGTAACTCCAGTGATTACTCATTATGATGATGGGAGTTTGTCGAATTTACGTTTGTATCCGTACAGTATGTATACGGATGAACTAGCTTCTCAACATGGATTGCCATATTGCACATCAAGCACAGGGCCATCGTATCAGGTGTGGAGTATGGAAAAGATTCGTGAACTGTTTGAGACATCTGTTCCAGAACAATTCCGTAAATATGAATAATATAAACATCATGTAAGAGACTGTTGCACATTACACAAGTGCAGCAGTCTTTATTATTTCACTATTTCCTAGAAGTTAAGAAAATATACTAAAAGCAAACGCAAAAAACAGTCTGAACGGAAATTAAGCTGAAAAATGAAATTCAAAATTTTGTTATTAGTCGACCGCAAAAGGAAAACGTGAAATATCTCCTTGTTTTTCGAAAATCACTCTTATTTGCATTTGACTTTTTTAACATTGTGACATATTTTCCTTATCAACATGCCAAAAAAAGCACTTTGGGTTTGTTTTTTAAAACTCAAAGCGCCTTTTTTATTTTTGGGATTGTGTCCCAGTTTATTCGCCGAAATGGGTAATTGGATCGATATAAACGCCGTTTTTTTGTACTTCTACGTGTAAATGTGGTTCAAGTGCAGATTCAATATCGGGTGTTTTTCCAACTACACCTATTTTTTGACCACTTTGTACGGTGTCACCTTCCTGTACTTCCAACGCACCGTCTAATCCACAATATCGGCTGACAATACCATTGTTATGATCAATGGTCACAGTGTATCCCCATAGTGCATCGTTAGCAACTTCGCTGATGATACCGGTGTCAATGGCAAAGACATCGCATCCTTCTTGACAGGATAGATCGACGCCGTTGTGTGTCTGCCATGTACCGGTTGTTTCTGATCTGACAAGCTCCCCATTGCTGAACGGAGTCAGTACAGAAAATTCGGCAAGGGGAGGAACGTTTTGGTGGACGATCTCCTCAGAGTTATTCGTTTCTGTCAGTTGCGTTGAGCTTGTTTCGGCAGATGTTTGTGCTTTCGTTTCGGTTTGTGTTGCCGGAACAGTGGATGATGTTTCTTTTGGTACATCCGATGGAATTTCTACCGCAGGAACTTCTTCGGTTGAAAAAGTTGTAGAAGGAATCTCCATTTGTTCCGTCAGGGAATCTAGGTTGTTCTCCAATGTCTGGGAAGTTTGCCGATAGGCAAAAAAACATGCGGCAAATATCATTACCAAACTAATAGCAAGTGCCATATAAAAGCTGCGAAACCGTGATTTTTGGTTTTCTTGGTTTTTCAATGAAACCACCTCCGACGTTAGTTTGTACAAGAGGGAATTATTTATACATGTCACTTGCAAAATTGGGAAAAATACAGTATAATAAAAATACTGTTGTGAAAGAAGAAAAGGAGCGATGATATGAAGCGGTTAATTCCTTATATGAAAGGATACTGGAAGGAATGCATATTAGGCCCAGTGTTTAAATTGTTAGAGGCAATTTTTGAATTGATCGTACCTCTGGTGACGGCAGAGATGATTGACGTAGGTATTGCTGAGCGAAATACAAGATATATTTGGAAAATGGGCGGTGTGATGTTTGTTCTGGCGGCGTGCGGATTGGTTTTTGCATTGATATGTCAGTATTATGCCTCAAAATGTGCTTATGGATTTGGTACTGCACTGCGAAGCGCATTATATCGTCATGTAAATCGTCTGTCTCATAGTGCTGTAGATCGAATTGGTACTGCTTCGTTTATTACTAGGATTACCAGTGATACAAATACCGTTCAGAGCGGATTGAATATGATGATTCGATTGGCTACCAGATGTCCGTTTTTGATTATTGGTGCAGCTGTTATGGCAATGCGGATTGATTTGAAATTGTCCATTGTATTTTTTATTGCGATACCAATTATCGGTGCTTTGTTGTATGCGGTGACTCGCTGGACAATTCCTAAATATGGAGAAAACCAGAGCAAGCTCGATAACATTGCGCGGCATACACGGGAAAATTTAGATGGTGTACGAGTGATTCGAGCTTTCTCCAGGCAGAAGGAGGAAATCGCTTCCTATCGGGAAGACTGCAATGTTTTTGCAAAACGATCAATTATTGTTGGCAGAATAGGGTCCATTTTAAATCCGGCGTCATTTCTCATTATGAATTTGGGAATTGTTGCAGTTTTGTGGTTTGGTGGTATCCGAGTAGATACAGGACATTTGACACAAGGCGAACTAACGGCATTTGTAAACTATATGACACAGATATCGTTGTCAATGGTAAGAATGGCAGAACTTCTGGTTTCCTTTAATAAAGCGGCTGCTTCTGCAAAACGTGTTTCTGATATTTTGGGGGAAGAGCCGGATATCGTGGGCGGTGAAGAGGTGCTTGTGCCTTATGCTGAAAAACCGGTGGTTGAATTTTCTCATGTCACATTTACTTATCCTGGTGGTGGAGAACCGGCACTGCAGGATATCAGTTTCACACTGCGTGCTGGTGAGACTCTTGGTATAATCGGTGGTACAGGTAGTGGAAAAAGTACAATTGCAAATCTAATTCCCCGATTTTACGATGCCACAAATGGTATGATCAACCTGTATGGAAAAGATATTCGAGAATACACATTGGATTCGTTGCGTGGTGTTATTGGAATTGTGCCGCAAAAGGCTACATTAGTTAGCGGTACAATTGCAGAAAATTTACGATGGGGCAATGAAATGGCAAATAAGGAAGAATTGATAAAGGCTTGTCAGATTGCACAGGCGTGGGAATTTGTCAGTCAGACACCCAAACAGCTAGAAACAAAAGTCACACAGGGTGGAAGAAGCTTATCAGGTGGACAAAAACAGCGTTTGACCATTGCAAGAGCATTGACCAAACAACCAGAAATATTGATATTAGATGATAGTATGAGTGCTTTGGATTATGCGACGGATTTGGCGCTGCGAAAGGCACTGGCTGAACAAATGAAGCATGTAACAAAAATTATTATTTCTCAGCGTGCAACTTCTATTCAGCATGCAGATCATATCTTAGTGATTGATGAGGGGAAATGTGTGGGATTCGGAACGCATGAAACATTATTACAAGAATGTCCGGTGTATGCAGACATTTATGCAACACAAATGCAATAAGGAGGGGAGAAAATGTTAGCGGTTATTCGTAGAATATTGTCTTATACCAAACCATGTCGCAAAGAATTGATCGGTATGCTGGTATTTGCATTAATTGGTACAGGTCTTTCTCTTTTTGTCCCGATCCTTATTGGCGAGGTGGTAGATTGTGTGGTAGGGAAAAATGATGTAGATTTTTTTCAATTATGGAAAATGATAGTTGTACTGGTTGTTACTATAGTCATTAGTGCATTGTTCCAATGGTTGATGTCGCTGTGTACTAATCGGCTCGCGGCGAATACCATACGAGATTTGCGATGTGATTTGTTTACACATTTGCAAAAGGTGCCTTTACGATATATTGATGGACATGCAAGGGGGGATTTGATCGGCCGTGCAGTATCGGATATGGAGATTATCTCAGATGGTTTTTTACAAGCGTTTACTCAGTTCATCACAGGGATATTTACCATTGTTGGTACATTAATTTTTATGTTAACAATCAATATACAGATCACTGTTCTGGTAGTGATTTTAACACCAATCTCTCTGATTGTGGCGTCACAGATTACCAAGATGTCTCGTGCATCCTATTTGAAATCCTCAGAAGCTCGTGGTGCATTGGGAGGATTAACGGAAGAAATGATTGGTTCGCAGAAGGTGGTTAAGGCATTTACATTTGAAGAACGTGCTCAAAAACAATTTGATGTATATAACATGGAATTGCAAAAGACGGGTACAAAAGCTACTTTTTTTGGCTCTATTACAAACCCCAGCACCCGTTTTGTCAATGCGCTGATATATGCAGCAGTCGGTGTGTGCGGTGCTTTGGCTGCGACGGGAAATGTAGCGTGGATTGGTGTAATTACTGTAGGACAGCTGGCAAGCTTTTTAACATATGCCAATCAGTATACAAAGCCTTTTAATGAAATCAGCGGTGTGGTTGCAGAATTGCAGAATGCTGCGGCTTCAGCCAAACGGGTGTTTGCAGTAATTGACGAACCGATTGAATCAGATGATCATGATCTGCCGTCGTTGAAAGAATGTGACGGCAGTATAGAACTTTCCCATGTACGATTTTCGTATCTGCCGGAAAAGCCATTGATTACAGATTTTAATCTAAAGGTGCACAATGGGCAAAAGATTGCGATTGTGGGACCGACTGGATGTGGGAAAACGACACTCATTAATTTACTTTTACGATTTTATGATTTGGATGAAGGAGAAATTTCTATCACGGGTCAAAATATTGAAACAGTGACGAGAGATAGCTTGCGCGCTTGTTATGGAATGGTGCTGCAGGAAACATGGTTATTTACTGGTACAGTGGCAGAAAATATTTCTTATAGCAGACCCAATGCCACACGTCAAGAAATTGAAGCGGCAGCAAAGGCCGCATATGCATACGGATTCATTCGTCGTTTGCCCAATGGTTATGATACTATATTAACAGAGGATGGTGCAGGATTGTCCCAGGGACAAAAGCAACTGCTATGTATCGCTAGGATTATGTTAATGGATCCGCCTTTTTTGATTTTGGATGAAGCCACAAGCAGTATTGATCTTCGAACTGAACAGCGAATTCAGAAGGCATTTGAGAAATTAATGACAGGCAAAACCAGTTTTATTATTGCACATCGGCTTTCTACCATTAAGAGTGCGGATTGGATCTTAGTGATGAACCAGGGAAAGGTACTGGAACAGGGTACACATGAAACTTTAATGGCGAAGAATGGGTTTTATGCTAAACTATACCAAAGTCAGTTTGCACAGTAATATTTGCGAGCATATGAAATATCGCTGTATCATTGATTGAAACCAATTGGATTTTGGTGTTGTAATACAGTTTTTTGTATGCGTTAAAGGCATCCCTGAAAGGGGTGCTTTTGAATTTACTGGACATGTTATGCAAAATATGTTATAATGAAACAGATTTAAAGTTGTAAAAATGTATAGCAGATATGTGTAGATTCTCATTATCAGGGCAATATTGAACGAACTGGTATGCATTTTAGAAAGATCTGGAAAAGGACGCAATGAAACGACATCGCTATTGTCCGAAGTTAAAATGACAAAGAAAGGAATTCTGATATGTCACAGATACAAAAATTTGCTGATGTTTTACGTTCTTCTATTTCACAGCAGATTATTGGCAAAGAAGACGTAATTGATAAGGTAATTGCAGCAATGATCTGCGGTGGGCACGTACTTCTAAGCGATATTCCCGGAACAGGAAAAACCACACTTGCCAGAACGTTAGCAAGATCAATGGATGCTACGTTTCATCGTATACAGTTAACACCGGATCTGATGCCTTCTGATTTGATCGGTGTCAGTGTACCAGATCCAGAAACAAATATGTTTGTGTTTCGAAAGGGTGCAGTTTTTGCACATATCGTACTTGCTGATGAGATTAACCGTGCTACGCCTCGAACACAGTCCGCGTTGCTGGAATGCATGGAAGAACGGCAGGTGACAGTAGATGGTGTAACATATGGACTTGAAGTGCCATTTTTTGTTATTGCCACACAAAATCCGGTTGAAATGCAGGGAACCTTTCCACTTCCTGAAGCACAGCTGGATCGTTTTTTGTTGTGTTTGTCTCTGGGATATCCAAGCCGTGAGCAAGAGCTTTTCCTTTTAGAGAGAGGAATAAGGGACGCAGAGGTAAAACCGGTTTTGACAATTACTGATTGGAAAATGGCGCATCAGGAATTAAAAGAAATTCAGGCTGCTCCTGCAATACGGGAATATGTTGCAGATATTGCTGCAGCTTCCCGTTCCCATAGGGAGGTACAGCTGGGACTGAGTACACGAGGAATGCTAATGTTACTAGAAGTTTCTCGTGCAATTGCTGCGATCCAAGGGAGAACATACGTGATTCCCGATGATGTGAAATGTGTTGCAGTAGATTGTATGGCGCATCGAATGACAACTCGAGGAACAGTATGGGATCAAGATTCCAATATGTGTTGTAAGATTGTGGAAGAAATTTTAGATACGGTGCCTGTCCCGAAGGAAATTTTATGGAAATTATAGCTGTCATTTTCATTGTGCTAGCGCTTTTATTTTTGGAAATCGGTATCTATCAGCGGTATGGTATGTATCACGTGTCATATCAAAGCCACTTTTTAGAAAAAGAAAAAACTGAGGGAGAAACCGTACAATTTATTGAAGTTGTGGAAAATCGAAAAATTCTGCCGATTCCGTGGCTAAAGGCAGAACTTACCGTATCGAAATGGCTTGATTTTCCGGGGGAAAATTCAGTTGTCACAGGGGATTCCAGATTTGTTACCGGTTTTTTTTCAGTGCAGGGAAACGCCAAAGTTAGTCGCGTGTGGGATATTTCCTGTAAAAAGCGTGGGATTTACGAAGTAGAACATGTGGTGTTAGTAACTTCTGATCTAATGGGAATTATACGATTGTCAATACCCGTTTCAAATAAGAGAGAGGTTCTCACTGTACTGCCGAAACGATATACTCGAGTTGGGCTGATTTTGCCAAAGCTATTTCAGCAGTATTGGGGAGATCAGACAGTACGGATAAGCAATCAGACAGATGCGAGTTTGTCTGCGGGTCTGCGGGAATATATGATTGGAGATGCGTTGAACCGTATACATTGGAAAGCATCACTTCACGCAGGGAAGTGGCTGATTCGGCAGGAGGAGCCGCTTGGACAGAAAACGATGACAGTGATTTTGGTGCTGAAAACTTATTCGGAGAGTTCCGGAAACATGGTATCTGATTGGGAGTTAATAGAACATACAATACGTGTTTGTGCACAATGCCTTTGGGAAATGTGTCAAAGCGGTTGGAATCTTCGTTTGTGCGTAGGGGAAGAAACGACAAAAAAATTACCTTATGAAACCCAGTACGGCGGTGGATTTGGAATGTATCATCAAATGTTGAATTTGTTGGCACAACTGAAGTTAAAAGATCCGGTGTCGATGGTAAAGTTACTTCGATATAGCAGCCCAAACAATCCAAATGAGTCATGTTTATTAGTGACGCCATATACAGATATGAATGTATTGCAGTGGAAAAAAACTCATCATGCGGTTGTTTTGGTAACCGGACATGCTCATGATGCAGGAAACTGTGCCGATGCTATCATCCCACAGCCGAAATATGAAAACGGTAAATGATAGGGAGGTATTATATGTTATTCAAAAAAATATGTATACATGTGATATGGGTAACATTAACTGCAATTGGGATATTTCCGCTTATTGTTTTACTGTGCGTATTGGGTGGTACTGGCTTGGGCTTATCTGTTTTATTGATGGGAATCCTGCTTATTACCATTTGGATTGGAACAGGGTCTATGTTGATGTTAAGCCGTCAATATCAAAAGCATCGTGTTGTGGTTACCGGTAGCATAATATTGATTGCATTGGGACTTGGAATGGCATGTATTTATCTTGTACCATATGCATCTGTGGTACTGCGGTTGCTATATGGTGTGTTATTAGGTATATGTTTTTGGGGATCAACTCGTCTTGTTTTTTATCCGTTGGAGCACCTTATCCAACCTTATGTGTTTATTGGCTTTTGTTTGGAAAATATTTTTGTAATTATTTTGCTTACAATTAATCAGGCATCATTTCTTAAATTGCCTCTGATTGTTGTAATTATTTTGGAATCGGCGGTTTTTGCATTCTTTTACAATGAGAAAGCAAAAGAAAATTTGCTTGTTGACCGAAGTGGTGAAATACAAAAACTGCCAAAGGAAATGAAAAAAAATAACCGTAGGCAAATGTGGCTGCTGTTCGGTATTGGATTGATATTGGTATGTTTTTGTGGATGGATTGCGGATTTTTTCAAATGGTTGTTGCATTTGATGGTAATGGGATTGAGATTGTTTTTCCGATGGCTGTTGGCATTGGGATCGTCAGATGCAGTGGTAGATATGCCGCCGCAAATGAGTGAATCGCCCATGGTGCAGCCAGTGGAAAGAGGGGAAAGCTGGGTAGGCACTGCTTTTTTGATTGGAATTGGTATACTGTTACTGATACTTTTGATTTGGAAACGGCATGAGATTGTCCAAATGATGGCTAATATTTGGATGAAAGCACAGTATTGGATTCGCTCTAGAATTTTACGTCGGCAACGGATCACTGAAAATCAACATGATTTTTACTGCGATTACGTAGAAGATTTGTTAATTATGGAAAAAGGCAATACAGTTACTATACCCTATAAACATCGCAATAGTTGGAACCGTGGATATCGTCGTTATCGAAAAATGGCATATTCGACTGAAAAATTTCGTTTTGGGTACGCACTGCTACTCGAAAAACTTCCGCCGGAATTGAATACCCTCTGCGATAGCCCCAGGGAAGTGCTTGACAAGGTAAAGCTTTTGTATAATGAAGAAAATCAAAAGTGGAATGCGATTACTGATGCCTATATGGAAGTTCGATATGGGGAGAAGCAGCCCAAAGAAGTGGATTTTATAATACTAGATGAGTTACTGCACGATGGCAGATAATGAATCATAAAAAACTCTATCCGTACAATTTGAAACGGATAGAGTTTTTGTTTATCATTCTGCTTCAGTTTGCTGATTGTTCTTTGGATCGATCATTTGGATGCCTAATACATCTAGACTTTCTTTATCAACTACAGATGGGCAGGCGCTCATCAGCTCGCTTGCATTTTGCACTTTTGGAAATGCGACTACATCACGTAGACTTTCAGCCTGCAACATAACCATTGCTAAACGATCCAGTCCAATACCCAATCCACCATGAGGTGGTGCACCATAACGATATGCTTCTACGAGAAAACCAAATTTTGCTTCTATTTCTTCTTCGGTAAGCCCTAACGCTTGAAACATTTTTTCTTGCAGTTCATAATTGGTAATACGAATAGAACCAGAAGAAAGTTCTGTCCCGTTTAATACGAGGTCAAAAGCCTTTGCAGTTACTTTTGCCGGTTCCGTGTCTAGATATGGCAGACATTCATCCATTGGCATGGTAAAGGGATGGTGCATTGCAACCCAGTTTTCTGTTTCGTCATCCCATTCAAAGAAGGGGAATTGTGTGATCCATAAGAAATGAAATACACCTTCTGGGATTAATTGTAGTTTTTTTGCAACCTCCAGACGAATTGCGCCTAAAACCGGAAGTGTGACCTTATTTTTGTCCGCCACAATTAAAACGACATCCCCTTGTTCGCAGTGCAAGCTTTCCAGGATTTCCTTAAGTTTTCCTTCAGGTAAGAATTTGGAAAATGAACAAGTTGGAGTTGTGTCATTCCATCGAATAAAGGCAAGTCCTTTTGCACCGATGCCTTTGGCTTTTTCAGTTAATTTGTCGATTTCTTTTCTTGTGAGAACCGAAGCAGCATTTTTTGCTACAATTGCACGCACACTGCCACCTGCTTCAATTGCAGAGCGGAATACCATAAAGTCCACATCTTTTACAATAGCAGATAAATCTTGCAGTTCCATGCCAAAACGAGTGTCAGGTTTATCTGAACCATAACGTTCCATTGCCTCTTGGTAAGTCATACGAGGAAGCGGTGTGGGTATCTCAATGTGCAGAACTTTTTGAAAGAGGTATTTTACAAATCCTTCTGTAATCTGGAGAATGTCCTCCACATCAACAAACGACATTTCCAAGTCAATTTGGGTAAATTCTGGCTGTCTGTCTGCTCGGAGATCTTCATCACGAAAACATCTTGCAATCTGGATATAACGATCCATTCCAGATACCATTAGAAGTTGTTTATATATTTGCGGAGACTGTGGTAATGCATAGAATTTTCCGTTGTGCACACGCGATGGAATGAGATAGTCTCTTGCACCTTCTGGTGTTGATTTCATCATCATGGGTGTTTCAATTTCAATAAAATCGTTCGCATAAAAATATTCTCTGGCTGCTAGTGCAATCTTGTGGCGCATAATTAAATTGTGCTGTAATGGTGCGCGCCGCAAATCTAGATAGCGATATTTTAATCGAAGTTCCTCATTGACCTTAGTTTCATCCGTGATTTCAAACGGTGGAGTCTGTGCTTTGGATAGTATACGAAGATCATCGACAATAATTTCTACAGCTCCCGTTTTCATGTCAGGATTCACACTGGCACGCTTTACGACAGTTCCTTTTGCCAGTAGAACATATTCGCTGTGACAAGACGAGGCTTTTTCAAAGATGGTGTGCTCTGTTTGATCGTTAAATGCTAACTGTACAATTCCTGTACGATCCCGTAAATCGATAAAAATTAAATTGCCCAGATTTCTGACTTTTTGTACAAATCCGCCGACTACAACAGTTTCACCTTCTTTGGTTACTTCACCACAATAACATGTGCGGCGCAATTCTTGCATCAAATCCATGATTATTGACACTCCTTTTCAAAATCCTTCATAACATCATGAAACATATACTGCACTGCAATGTCATCAAATTTTTCTTCAAATGTTTCATCCAGTGTAATTTCTGTTTGTTCACCGGTTTGCATATTTTTCAAATTTGCCTTTTGAGACTGTAATTCATTTTCGCCTAAAACGATGACAAAAGAAGCATTGATTTTATTTGCGTACTTCATTTGTGCCTTTAATCCACGCTTCATGACATCATATTCCACTTGATAGCCGGATTCCCTTAATTTTTGTCCCAACTGCATTGCAGTGATTACAGCGGATTCATCCATGGGAGCAATATACAAATCACAATTTTTGGGTTCCTTAAAATTGCATTTTTGATTTTCCATTGTTAGTATCAATCGTTCCAATCCCATTGCAAACCCTAACGCTGGTGTGGGTTTTCCCCCCATTTGTTCAATCAATCCATCATATCGACCGCCACCGCAGACAGTTCCTTGTGCGCCAATGTCGGTAGTGACAAATTCAAATACGGTTTTGGTGTAGTAATCCAGTCCACGTACGATTTTTGGATCAATTGAAAATGTAATGTGTAATGCACGAAGGTATTCTTGTAGTTTTTCAAAATGCGACTTACATTCGTCGCAGAGATAATCCAGAATGATTGGTGCGTCTTTTGCAATTTCGGCACAAATTGGGCTCTTGCAGTCTAAAATCCGCATAGGATTTTTTTCTAGACGTGTTTGACAGGTGTCACAAAGTTCTGATTTATGCGGTTCAAAATACGCTTTTAATGCACTGTGATATTTTGCACGACAGGCAGGACATCCGATGGAATTGATATGCAAAATAATATTTTGTAATCCTGCTCGATCTAGTATTGTTTTTGCTAGGGATATAATTTCGGCATCGGATGAAGGGCTTTGGCTACCCGCCATTTCGACACCAAACTGGTGAAATTCTCGCAAACGACCGGCTTGAGGACGTTCATGCCGGAAACATGATAGGATATAGTATACTTTTTGTGGCAATGCATCATTTAGCATGCCATTTTGAATCATCGAACGAATGGTGCCGGCAGTACCTTCTGGTCGAAGAGTGAATTCGGTTTCCTTTGCCTTTACGGTATACATCTCTTTTTGCACAACGTCAGTTGTTTCACCAACCGAACGCAGGAAGAGATCAGTACTTTCAAATGTTGGTATTCTTATTTCATGAAATCCAAAATTTTCTGCTGTTTCACGAGCGATTCCTTCTACAGTGTGCCATTTGTAAATTTGTTTTGGTGTAATATCTTCTGTGCCCTGAGGACGTGTGATTTTAATAGCCATATTTGAAAAACCTCCCAGCAATTGCATCTTTTGATTAAACAATTGCTTCTCATAAGCCTAATAATGGAATTGCAAAAAATTTCCCCTTTGCAGATAAAGGGGAGAAAGTAAACATGTACAAGGGAACCATCTGGTGGTTATATTGATGGATTACCGATTTCACGCCAATCTAAGTCACCACGTTCCAGAGCCATAATCAAAGCTTCAGCCGTGGCAATGTTCGTTGCAACTGGAACATTGTGTACATCGCAGAGACGGAGTAAATTCATTTCGTTTGGTTCCGAAGCTTTGCGGTTAATGGGATCTCGGAAAAAAAGCAAAACGTCAATTTCGTTGCAGGAGATGCGAGCTGCAATTTGCTGATCACCGCCTTGAGAGCCACTTAAATATCTTTGAATACGAAGTCCGGTTGCTTCTGCAACTTGTTTTCCGGTAGTACCGGTTGCGCATAAATTATGATGGGATAAGATACCGCAATATGCGATACAGAATTGAATCATCAATTCTTTTTTTGCATCATGTGCAATTAAGGCGATTGTCATGAGAAAATAACAGTCCTTTCTACAATGATAAATATCATATTTCTAATGGTTTTATCATAATCAAACGCATGTTGCGTTAAAAACAAAAAATAATCTATGATATTATTATACCACAAAAATGAGATTTGTCAAAGAATTTACAGACGAAAAAAAAAAATTGTGAAATATATGGTGCTAACAACGATTCTCTTTATACATTTTGACGAAAAAAGTAGAAAAAAAGAAGGGCTTTTAACTGAAATGGTATTTATAGCAAATGTGTTTTAAAAATTGTCAGGAATGATTTTTCAAATCAGTTGTTTATCCGATCATATCGACGTTTACATTTTTTCCCTTGATGTTTTTTTCATATGCTTGAATGATAGAGCGAATCATATATTTGGAATATTCTCCGCCTTCAATCACGCCTGCGAAGGCGATCTCTGGGTCATCTGCCGGAGCATAGCCTATAAAAAAAGAATCTTGTGTACGACCACTAACCTGAGGGGTACCGGTTTTGACGGCAATATCATATCCAAAATCCGTTAATGAATAGCGAGCAGGATAATTATTGGTGGAAGCAGCAATCATACCATTTTCAACATATTGAAATACGGTATCGTTGAGCGGAGAAATCTGTTCTGCAATAACAGGTTCAATTTTTTCTAAACAGTTCGTATGGTTATAATCCCATATGCTGTCGACTAAATGAGTTTCGTAGCGAGTTCCGTTGTTTGCAATGGTGCAGGCAACGTTTGCCATTTGCAGGGGAGTAACGGCCCATTCGCCTTGCCCGATGGCACTTTGCAAAACTTGTCCAACTGTCCAATCCACACCTAATTCGGCAAATGTTTCCTGGTTTGAGAGGTGACCGGCAGCATCCCCGGTTTCAAGCCCCGTAGGCTGTCCTAAGCCAAAACGTGTAGCGTAGTCGGATATGCGATCAATGGTGAGTTCTTCAGAAAGTTTATAAAAAAAGATATTAC
>CASEVP010000014.1 GCA_949291345.1 uncultured Ruminococcus sp. | reverse complement strand
CTGATCTTCTTCATCATTTTCCAGAACCGTTCCTTTTGCGCAGAACAGTGCTGTTTTGGCACCATGCAGTTGCATCATAAGTGTTACTGATTTTTCGGAAAGACTGGGATATGCTTGTATATGATCGACATAGATTGGGGGGAATACCTCTATTTTCATTTCACCAGTAATGCCGTTCCAGTTGGATTGGGTGTCCGGCGACGTGAGATGTCCGCCTTTAGTAGGATAGTCGATATTCTTTACACAAATAAGAATCTCAGTGAGCGGTTTGGTGACAAGTGTGGTTATATCGTATTCATGCGGGGTGCAGAGACTGTCACAGGAACCTGCCAATTTTCCGTTTATCCATAATGAAGTGAGTCGAGTGCGCTCTAGAGAGAGTTTCATGGGCATGCCGATATGGTCAGGGTTTATGTAAATGTATTTTCGAAACCATGCTTGTCCTTCAAAGGCGTAAGCATCGGTTAAAAAACCGGTTTCTCGTTTGGAGTTGGCAGGACCTTTTTTTGCCAGTGAAGTGGTGCCGGGTAAGGAAATGGTGTCATCAAAGGCCGTGGGAATGGAACCGTTTTGCATTTGTGCCATAGAAAAGTCCCATATGCCTGTCAAATCGTATTTTTTTAACATAATATCGCATCCTTTCACAAATTGGATCATGCTCTTATGCCATAATGCTATCGTATTGCTGCAATTGCTTAGCGTTTGAGCGTGTTCAATACATAATTGGTACAGCTGTAAAGTCTTGAATATATTTATATAAAAATAAAATCGTGCATGACAATGCCATGCACGAAGTATGCCTTGATGTGAAGGCGTCACCGTATACAATAGATTTGATATTCAAATTAGATACGATGTGAATTCTATAGATTTATTAGAAAAATCGGTTAAACAGAAAGCGAGTTGCATAGTAATCGTAGTAATCATAATAGTCGAAGTGTGAGTCATTTATTTTAGCAGTAACACCAATTACAACAACGATGACGATAATGAGTATAATAATAGAAATCACAATGCCGATGATAGAGCAAATGAGCCCGGCAGTTGCCATAGATTTATTTTTTGAATTTTGAGACAACGCAGGGTTGCTTTCCAATTTTTTTCTCGCCATAATGGAAAGAATCAGACCGATAATGCCAAAGATAATACCGCTTCCATACAAACAGCTAAAAACAATAGAAACGATACCTAAAATCATAGCTGCAACACTTTTGCCGTCAGTCGTGTCTGTGGGAGCCGGTGTATAAGGCTGCTGATAAGAAGTGTTAGGATCATAATATGTATTTTGTTCATTGTAGGATGAAAAGGGGGTACCATAAGATGTCCCCTGGGTATTTTGTTCCGTACCAGCTTGCTGTGGTGTTGTATAGGGATTGTTTTGCTCTGCATTTTGTTGTGGATTGTATGTTTGGGGATCGTAGGCTGTTCCTTGCTGCACATTGTTATTATTTTCAGTATTGGTTTCATGTGCAGAATAATCCGAAGTACTGTTTGGCACTTCAGTAGGAATGGTGCTAGACTGTTGTGTCTCATCTGATGATGCACTGTCAATAGAAGCACCGCATTTCGAACAGAATTTTGCGCCTTCTGGTAGTTCTTCACCGCAAGATTTACATTTAAACATAGTTGTTCCTCCCATTTTCCATAATATCGGCAAAAAATGCCTTTTCCCTATTTTTTGCTTTAGGCAACACCCGTATTGCCATTTTATAAATTCATATGACAACATTCTCAAAAGTACAAATAAAGGTTTGCATACAATATGTTACCAATTTTGAATATAATGTTGTCTTAACAGTTTGTCAAAAATGATAAACTGATTAACAAAAATAGTATATCATATTCTCATAATTTTGTCAAACAATTTTTTTTCTTTGCTGTTCTTGTTGTTTTTTGAGTACACGGATGTCCTGCCCTACAAAAAGCAAACAAGTGTATGTGGTATAGATCCGAGAAGTTATTCGCTCCTCATACTGTTTGGAGATTTCATTATAATCCATATTGGTGCTGATGATGGTTGGTTTTTGGCGGTTCATACGTGTGTTGATGATGTTGTAAATAGAAGATTGGTAAAATTGGGAATGAAATTCTGTACCTAAATCATCTAGAATCAGTAAGTCACAGGAAAGGAGTAATTCTAGTGTGTCAGTGCCGGCGTTTATTCTGCCAAAATGTTCTTTTTCCACTTGACGCAAAAAATTGATGACAGAGTCATAGAGTACGCTGTACCCTTTTTTTAGGACTTCGTTGGCAATAGCAAGGGATAGATGTGTTTTTCCAAGCCCAGTTTTGCCTTCCATTAGAATACTGGGTGCATTGGTATCAAAATGCCTAGCGTATTCACGGCAGTAATTCATGACTCGTTCCATAGCGGTATAGCAGCTCGCCCCATTTGAAGTGTGTAATCCTTGATAGTACTCCAATGAAAAGTTGGAAAAACTGCAGTCGAGAAACTGCACGCTTTGATTGAGTTTTTTTGCAGCAAGTTTTCCGGCAAGTTCAGTGAGACAAGTACAAAATTTTCCTTGATAATATCCAGTATCCTGACATTTCTCACAGGTATAGTGCATATCCAGATAATCCGCTGGATAGCCATGCTGTACAAGTAATTGCTGCACCATCTGTTGAGCCTGCATATTTTGCCTCCGCAGCTGCTCAACACGCTGTTGGACATTTTCTCCTTTTTGAATGATTTGCATGAGATCTCTGCCGGTCAAAAAAAGCTGACGGTTGATTTCAATTACTTCCGGGATACGGGTTTCAATTTCCTGAATCCGTTCTTCGTTTTGAATTTTTGCTTTATTGCGCCGATTGGCAATGCGCTGCATTGCTTGTTCCATATAATTATTTTCCAATGCATTTCACCTCTGTTCATTATACATCCTTATGTAAATTATAATAAAACGACTGGTATGCGTCTGCGTTTTCACTTTCTGATTTACCGCTTTTGTCAGCGCTTTTTTTCTTTTCGACAGTAGTGGGATAATCGTGCGCATCTACATCGGTTCTGGTGCGGTATCCTGCCTGCATCCATGACATAAGAATGGAATCAAGATAGGGAAATGACAGTTTATCAATGTTTTCCAGCGTCTTTTCATAGGCATACGTAATCAGATCCAGTGGAATATTTTTATCCTGCCATTTATCAATAAATTCCTGCTGTTTTGGAGTGGGTCTTCGTGCCATTTCAAAAGATTTCTGGATATGTCCGGTAAAACTACGGCGATGTTCCATTTCATTGATGGCGTGATTTACCAGAGCAAGTGTTTGGATGCCATCATTCCACCATGCTGTAATGATGGATTCTGCGTATGAAACACTGGGTTTATCGATGGACTTGCAGTACAGCAATACTGTGAGAATGATGTCACTGCCAATCATATTGTAGTCATGCATCCAAACCAAAGCTTTTTGTTCAATATGGCGTAGCGGTCGTCCCAATTGCTGTTCTGACATTTGAAACAGCGTTTTTAGGTCGGAGGATGCTTCTAGAGCTGCAGTGATCTCCAACGGACTAAGTTCACATGCCTTTCCGCTGGAAAGAGCGACAGCGTGGCGACGGCTGTTTCTATTTGATGCCGTGGGAGCAGGCGATTCTGTTTCATTGTTTGCCACGATGCTGTTATCAATATGTTCATTCGTTTCCTGTACTTCATTTGTTGTAGAAGACAGTGAAGTATCTGCCGAGGCAGCGAATAAATCTGTTTGTGACCAGAAGAGAAGTGCTTCTTCTACAATTTCTTCAGAGATGGCAATGGCCTTGGCAATTTCCTGTAGATCTACCGACTGACAATTATGCCTGAGCAGATAAAGCAAGACTTTCAATTGTGAGGGCGTAGCAAGCTTAAGGTATTGGTCAACAACCAGATTTGGTACACCAAACATTTGCCCAAATCCAGTGATATGTACATTGACATCCAAAGTAATTCCTCCCTGAAAAAAATTTTAAAAAAAGGGTTGACAAGTCATAGGTAATGTGTTATAATATATATTGTCGCCGACATGTTGGAATTGGCAGACGAGACGGACTCAAAATCCGTTGCCAGCGATGGCGTGTGGGTTCAAGTCCCACTGTCGGCACCATTACATTCCCGTTCACAATCGTGAGCGGGTTTTTTATGCGTATCTGACGATACAGACGATTTTCGTTCCCGTATATAACTCCATTTGTCATCCTAAATTGGTGCTTTTCACTGAGAAACAAGGACATGCTGTTGTTTTGTATATATTATGTTACGCAGGAACATAGAAAAATAGACATGCGATTTAGGTAGAAAAAAACCCCATGCTGCAAATGCAACACGGGTATTATTCCGTACTTCCATAGAAATACTTGGCGTGCCCAGAGGGATTCGAACCCCCGACCTACTGGTTCGTAGCCAGTCACTCTATCCAGCTGAGCTATGGGCACATCTTCCTTCAGGTAAGAGCAAATCACTCTCACAACGAAATTAATTATAACATATCCCAAAACATTTGTCAACCCTTTTTTTGAAATTTTTTTCTGTTTTTTTATCATAACAAATGATTACAGAGCCAACATCTCATTTTTCTTGTTGTTTTGGAAAAATAAAAAACACTCCGATTTAATCAGAGTGTTTTTTACAATGTCATATGACGTTTTTTTAGACAACATCACTTTTATTATAGGTATTCTTTAATGAGGCTGATGCAAGATTTGCATATTTTTTTGTCATTGAAATCAATCAGATCATCCGTACGGGAACAAAGCGCACAGTTGCATTGTGCCTTCTGAATGATGATTTTTTCTCCTTCGGTATAAATTTGTAGATAATCATTGCATTCAATTTGAAGCTGACGGCGCAGTTCCTTTGGAAGGACAAAACGGCCAAGGCTGTCGACGCGGCGCATAATACCGGAATCTTTCATATTAACTTCTTCCTTTCTGACTTGCCGGATGGCAAAATATATTCGGAAGTATGTCAGGGAACAACGTACAAATGCGGTGTGCCAAATGCATAGTCCATTTTCAATCTTTTGATTCAAAGTACATATCATAAAATGTGGGTAAATGGATACAATATGAAATGGAAAACGATGTGCATAATCGTTTGTCACGCTTTTGTTCGATGTTACCTTGGAGTTGAAAACAGCATTATCTCTTATTTATTGCTACAGAGTTTCAACTTGCAAGTATGATAGATAATTGTGCTTTTTTGGTGCCCGATGCAAAAGCAGCCAAATAAAAGAAAATAAATAAAATCATGCTGTGATAACACATCGGTACTTCCTATAGATTGACATGTATATAAACCAATCTATACTGTTTATTATACATCGAATATGGAATGCTGTCAATCGTTTTAACAATTTTTTTGAATGTTTCAAATGAAATTAGAGGTCAATAAAAAAATCTACAAAAAAATAGAAAAAATTGAAAAAAACACTTGACAAGCCCAAAAAGTTGTGATATAATAAATTACGTTGCTTGTGCTTTTCCAGAAAAAATGAGATATTAGCTCAGTTGGCAGAGCATACGCCTTTTAAGCGTAGGGTCGAGGGTTCAAATCCCTCATATCTCACCAGAAAATCCGTATCATTTTGATGCGGATTTTTTGTATTTTCGGTAAAATTCAGATGGAGAGGCAGGGAAAAAGGGGTGCTTTTGCATAATCAGATACAGGAGATCATTAGCCGTGGTATCCAGAGCAAAGAGATTCCGGGGGCATGTGTGGGAATCAGCAAGAAACAGAAACATTTACTGATGGAGGCATATGGTGAACGGGATCGGGAGCAGAGATTGCCGATGCAGCAGGATACATTATTTCGAGCATTTTCATTGACAAAACCAGTGACGGCTGTTGTGACAATGATGCTGTGGGAAGAAGGGAAATTAGATCTCGGGGATCCATTGTGGTGGTATATTCCTGCATTTCGGCATAAACTGGTCGACAATGGTGGTACATTGGAGGCTGCACAACGAGATATCGTTTTGCAGGATTTGCTGAATATGACATCGGGAATTCCCTATCCGGACTGTCACTGCATGTCACAGCGGAAGATGGCAACATTCTACGAAGAGATTGATGCACGGCTTTCGACCCAAAAACCTGTAGATACGCAGGAATTTGCACGACGTATTGGGGAAGATGTACCGTTATTATTTCAGCCGGGAACACGATGGGCATATGGCGCATCAGCGGATATTTTGGGCGCAGTTCTGGAAAGAATTGCAGACATGCCGTTGGATGCCCTTTTTCGGCAAAAGGTATTTGCGCCTTTGGGTATGACGGACACAGATTTTTATATCCCAGCGCAAAAGCGAGAGCGTCTTGCGCAGCTTTATGCATGGAGTAGTGAGAAAAATGGTTTGGAAATCGAACCGGATCCCCATCTGGGGATGACTGATTATCGGGAAAAGCCTGCTTTTTTTTTCTGCAGGTGCAGGATTGGTGACAACATTGAAAGATTATATGCAGTTTGCGGATATGCTTGCTGGAAAGGGGGTACATAAAGCCAGTGGAGAGTGTTTGCTTGGAGCGTATACATGGCAGTATTTGACGACGCCGCAATTAAATCAATCTCAAAAAAAGGGGATTGATTGGCCTCAACTAAAGGGATATACTTATGGAAATTTGCTGCGAATTCTAGAGGATCCAGCAGTATGTATGACCAATGTGCCAAAGGGAGAATTTGGTTGGGATGGCTGGACAGGCCCGTATGTATGTATTTCCCCACAGGATGAAACGGTGTTGTTATATATGGTACAGGTATGTGGCGGGAGCACTAGTGGAATTGTGCGCCGCCTCAGAACCACAACATATGGGTGTTTGTCTGGACATTAACTGTGTTTGTGGATGTGGGTGAATATAGTTTATTTCAAAATATTTTTTCCACAAAATTGGTTTTATTGAGTGTGTTCACATAAAATAGATGTCTGCATTTTTGAGCATAATTATTATGAACGCAACGTAACAATTTGCAGGTGTTATTTGTTGGAAAATATTTTTAGTGTAGCAAGGAATGAAATATGTCAAAAAGGGATTCATTTTTATTGTTATAGGAACACGTTTTAGAAGCAAAAAAAGAGACTGTCACATTTTGGTTGCGACAGTCTCTTTTTATTTTTTCATAAAAATAAGGAAATATCGTACTATATTATTTATCATGCGTTGCTAGAGAGTATGAAGCATCTTTTAAATGGTATTGTTATCACTGCCTTCCAACGAAGTTGTATTCAAATTAGTTGTAACCGCTGCATTATTTCTATTTTTTTTCTTTGGAAAAACGAATTTTAGAAGGATGGGTGTGATAATCGTAGTAAATACAACCATAATAACCAAAGGAGTCATAAATTTGTCACTCATCAGACCAACAGAGGCACCTTTGTTAGCAACGATCAAGGCGACTTCGCCACGTGAAATCATGCCAATTCCGATTTGCAAGCTTTCTTTGTTAGAGTAACGCATTAACTTTGCGCCTGCACCGCAGCCGATGACCTTGCTGATAATTGCCAGCAGCATGAGGAGCAGCATAAAGGCAATAAGTTTTCCATTTAGCCCTTCTATTGTCATTGCAAGACCGATATTAGCGAAGAAAATGGGGGATAAAAGCATATAGGATAGGGTGTTGAAGCGGTTAATGACATATTCATTTTTCTTTAGACCGGAAACTGCGAGACCAGCTACAAAAGCACCGGTAATGTCAGCAACGCCGAAGAAGATCTCTGCACCAAAGGAAAGCAACAGACAGAATGCAAATGTTACAATGTTGTGCCGACGCAGATTTTCATTGCTGGATTCTCTCCATTTTTTGAAGAACATGTGGTAGAGGACTGCGGCGACGATTGCTACAATAAAGAAAGCGATAATGTTGATAATCACAGCAAATACACCGTCACCAACTAAAGCGGATCCCAGTGTGCTTCCCGATGTACCGTCATCCGTTTTATTGCCCCCAAGACTGATGACAATAGTCAGAGCGACGATACCAAGGATATCGTCGATCACGGCAGCACCGAGTATGGCGTTTCCTGCACGAGAGTTAAGAGCCCCCAGTTCTTTTAAAGTTTCAACCGTGATGCTGACAGAGGTTGCAGTTAGTACAACGCCGATGAAGATGTTTTGCCAAAACAGAGAAGCCATTTCTGGATTTTGATCGGTGTTGAAAATATCAGCCAAGAAAAATCCGCCTACTAAGGGTACTAAAACCCCTAACAGTGCAATTACAAAAGAGGCGAGTCCGGCTTTTTTCAATTCTTGGATATCGGTTTCAAGACCAGCACCAAACATGAGAACGATTACGCCTAGTTCAGCTAGACTGACAATGAGATCGTTTCTTTGCACAACATTTAAAATCATTGGTCCTAAGAGGATACCGGCTGCCAATGCGCCGACAACTTGAGGAAGGCTGATTCGTTTTGTTAAAATACCCAAAAATTTTGTTGCCAGCAAAATGATGGCGATTTGCAATAAAAAGGCATAGTTATTGTTAAACAGAAATTCTTTGACTCCCATTGAAAAAGATCTCCCTTTTTTGAAATTATTTGTAACAGTATCTTGTGCTAAGATATTCTGTTATAGTACTGTGAATATGACATAGACCCTTTTGTTTCAGGCTATTCTATACGGCTCATTCGATTAGAAGCTGCCGTAATGCGGTGGCATCAATGCCGTTTACGATGTTGTCTTCTATAATATCTCCATTTGTGAACCCTTCAGCGGAAATGGTTTTTTCTCCGAGCAGATACAATATCAATGAAATCAGATCGTTGAGTTTTACGCTGCCGTCTGTATTGATGTCTCCTTTGAGCACTGTGGAGGATGTGGGTGGTTCGGCGGTTGTGCCGTCAGGTTCCATGCCGAAAATCAGCACATCGTTTTGATAAATGGGAATATAATTGGAGATGACATATGTTTCTTCGTCTTTTAGCAATTCTGTATTGGAAAAGTCGTTAGAAGCATCCCAGCCATTGCCATAATTGGGAAAGACAAGTGCAAGCATCAATTCGCATTGATTGTGCCCTTCTGAGATCGGCAATGCAACCCTGCCGTCTGGATAAGTCACTTCGATATAATAAATGTTGCCTTCATAATGAATAATGTCAGAAACTTGTGCCGGAGTATAGCCGCTGTACATGGTTGCTTGGTCACGATCGACGCGAATGGTCACATCTGATGCATTGTATCCAGCGGCAATGACTTCAGAAAGATCCATGTAATAGCGGTAAGACATATTGTCTTCCACACGTGCAGGCCATGCAGAGTGATTGGTAAAGAGAAAACTCAGGTTTACGCCGTTGGCGTTCTGTGTTAATTTGGTTTCCACATAGAATTCCAGATCTCGTGTTTCTGGTTCTGGAAAATTAGGATCTGTTTGACCGCCGTATGACGATACCATTTTACAAAGCAATGCTGTAAATCCCGCATTGTAGTCACAAGCTACTTCATTATTGATATAATTTCCCCGGTTGTCTTCGTATGAACCATCTTCGTTGGGACCTCCTACCAGTGCACCGTAGAGAATGTGACGGTTCGTATCTGGAATCGCCAGATCATTTTTCCAGGAAGCGTGTGAAGTACGGTGATGCGGATTCTTCGGAGAATTTTCATTGTATCCAACCACGTAGCTCTGATTGTCGGGATTGTTACCCAAACAATAATTGATCTGATCCTCGTAGAATGACTGGTATTTTGAAGTGTCGGTATCATTTAAAATGGTATCACAAGCAACGCTTGCCAAAAAACCGGCTGTGGTGGCATAACGGAGACACCCCCATGTTGTCAGCCATTTGGCACCGCCGTTCAGTGTTTTAACGGAATCCGTCCAGTAATTTAGATGCTTTTTGACATGATTGATATATGTGCTGTCCCCAGTGTTAATGGCATAAAGCAGTATGCCGCCCTGTGTCACATCATCCCAGCACATTCCCCATGTGTATTTCAGTTCTGTGGAACCTAGTTCTCTGTCAAGATTTGGAATATAAGAAGTGGCTTTGTTTAGATAGGTTTGATCGCCTGTAGCAATGTATAGCCAATTTGCCGCATAGAATAACTCATCATAAAAATGACTGGAGCGATAAAATCCGCTTGCATCGCTGTTATTATATTCGCTGTCGCTGCGTGTAGCATCTGCAAGCCGGAAGATGTTTTCGGCATGCTTCAGATATTCGTCTGTTTTGTCAGATTTACCTTGAAGCGCGGCAGCACCGGCTGCCAGTGCCGCCGCCATTTCTCCGCATACGGCTGAATCGGTGCCGCGCAGTACGCTGCGTGCCTCTTCATAGCTGGCACCCCCTTCTTCCAATCCGTATTGCAATAATTCTACGGGACCCCACCAGGTGTGGTCAATTTGCCCCATGCCCACTTGATAAATAACTGTTTCACCCTCGTCACATGCTGCTAGATAATCTAAAACAAATGTAAGATTGTTCACATATGTTTCAGTTTGCCCGACAGCTTCAATGCCTTCAGGGTATTGATAGAGTCCCCATGCCAGCATTGAAGCAGAATATGCCATTGGAAGATTGAATTTTACATGGTCACCTGCATCATACCAACCGCCGGTCACTTCGTCAGTCACCGTAGAATCAGCACGCCATTCAACGCGGTTCCATTCTGGGAGAGGACCTGCTTGCTGACACTCATAAAAATAGAGTGATTTCTGGAGCGCCTCAGCGTAGTTAGCGGAAAACGAAGCTGCAGATGTGGGAAGGGGAAATGCAGCAGAACCGATACCAATGCTTCCGGTTACGAGCAGGGCGATCAGCCGAGAAAATTTACCCATCAAATACACCATTCCTTTCTGATCAATTGACGGATTTCCGCAACGATAACAAAATATGTCGATATCTTTTATATTATGGCACGTTTTCATGCAATTGTCAAGCGATTACCATCTATTTTTCACAATTTTTTCGGATATTTTTTTGAATACGCTGATGAATTTGAGCACATTCAAATAAAATCGTCGTACAGATTTTTCGATCAAAATTGTAAGCAAATAAGGCGAAATGTAAAGGGTTGCTGCCGTTTGGCAAGAACATTTAACATAGTAGGCGCCAAATGATTCTGAAGAGATGTCTGTTTTATTTTTCATATGAACATATATTTAAAAGGTATAAGTATGTATAAAGGCGAATATGTTCCGTACAATACCATAGGGGTAGTTTCATATCATATTTGTTTTTTTCTATGGAAACTTGATATGCGTATGCCATGAAATGTTGGATAAACTGTCCATTTGTATTTTGTGGAGATTGTATGCTTTTCGCTGATGAAATTGTGAGAAATGCCGAAAATATGAAAAATGAGGAATGATTCTTGCAAATTTGAGGCAGGCATGATATAATAAATTTGTATATGTTAGCGTGTTTCCGACAACAAACGTCGGCAACTAACATGGCATATATGGTTTTATCAATTTGAAAATATTTAACGGGATTAAACAGCAAAGGTGTACAAATATATGCACCGTAAACTGTTTATTTCCGAAGACATGGTAGCAGGGAACAACGTCTTTTCTGCATCTTGTCCAAAAAGGTTAGGAGGAAATTCAAGTGGAAAAGAAACTGAAAAAAGGAAAAAAGGTTACTGTTCTGGGTGCAGGCAACGTCGGTGCATCTATCGCTTTTGCGTTGGCTATCAAGGGTCTTTGCTCCGAACTGCTGCTGGTAGATATTAATAAGCCCAAGGCAAAGGGTGAAGCAATGGATATAATGCAGGGAAATGCGTTCTGCCCCACTTGTGATGTATATGACGGCGATTATGCTGATGCAGCGGATTCGGATATGGTCATCATCACTGTTGGTATTGCAAGAAAGCCGGGTCAGACTCGTATTGACTTGTGCAAGACCAATGCAAAGATCATGGCGTCGGTTATGCCGGAGATTGTAAAGTATGCACCGCATGCATGTTATCTGGTAGTTAGCAATCCAGTTGATGTGCTGACATATGAGGCGATTCGTGTGTCTGGTTTGAATCCGAATCAAGTGTTTGGCTCTGGTACAGTTTTGGATTCTTCTCGTCTGCGCACATGCTTGGCAGAACACGCTGGATTGAATATCAAGAATATTCACGCATATGTGTTCGGCGAACATGGTGATTCTTCTATGGTACCGTGGTCTCTTTCCAGCATTGCAGGTATGAAGTTTGATGAATATTGTGCAAATGTTGAAAATCTGGGTGACAAGGCGGCGATCGAACAGGAAGTACGTGAGGGCGGCGCTGAAGTGATTAAATGCAAGGGTGCAACCTATTATGCAATTGCATTGTCTGTCAGCCAGATTGCAGAAGCAGTTCTGCGTGATACGAAGGCTGTTTTGACAGTTTCTACGCTGCAGAACGGTTCTAACTATGATGTGAAGGACGTATGTCTGAGCCTGCCGTGCGTGATTGGCGCAAATGGCATTGAGTGCACCATTAAGCCACCAATGACAGAAGATGAAATTGCCCGTTTCCAGAAGAGTGGCGCTGCACTTCGTGCAGTCATCAATGAGATGTCTTTATAATATTTTTCAGGCATCTGCCGCAGAGAACTTGAATGAACCCCAGATTGCCGGAGGATTTTTGTAAAAGAAAATTCTCCGGTGATTTTCGGGAACGACAGCATATAGGGAAAAGACAGGCAAAATTTCATATTTTTATATATTTTATGAATATACATGGGCAAAGACATGCATATTCATTGCAGAAAGGAATAAGAACTATGGATTATGCAGCAGAATCATTGAGACTGCACAACGAATGGCGTGGTAAAATCGAAGTTATACTGCGGGCACCGCTGGAAACTGCAGATGACCTGTCACTGGCATATACACCAGGTGTTGCACAGCCGTGTCTGGAAATACAAAAGGATGTTTCTAAGAGTTACGATCTAACGCGCCGTGGTAATCTTGTGGCAGTGATCACAGATGGCACAGCAGTTTTGGGGCTGGGGGACATCGGCCCGGAAGCTGGAATGCCAGTAATGGAGGGAAAATGTGCGCTTTTCAAGCGCTTTGGCGATGTGGATGCAATCCCTCTCTGTGTGCGTTCGAAAAATGTCGATGAAATTGTAGAAACCGTTCGCTTGTTAGCAGGCAGTTTTGGCGGTGTAAACTTGGAAGATATTTCTGCACCTCGCTGCTTTGAAATTGAAAAACGTTTGAAGGCTTGCTGTGACATTCCTATTTTCCATGATGATCAGCATGGTACGGCAGTCGTTACGTTAGCTGCAATGTTGAATGCATTAAAGCTGACCGGAAAGGACATTCACCAAATTAAGGTGGTAACTAGTGGAGCTGGTGCAGCTGGTATTGCAATTATTAAGCTTCTGATTGCAATGGGATTGGATCCACATCACGTGATTTTGTGCGACCGTCATGGTGCGATTTATGAGGGACGTGACAGCTTGAATCCGGAAAAAGAAGAGATGGCTAAGATTACCAATACTGGTCATAAAGCAGGTACATTGGCGGAAATGCTGGTGGATGCAGATGTGTTCATCGGTGTATCTGCTCCTGGATGTGTGACTGCCGAAATGGTAAAGTCTATGGCAAAAGATCCAATTATTTTTGCTATGGCCAATCCAACACCTGAGATTATGCCGGATGAAGCGTTAGCAGCAGGTGCAGCAGTAATGGGAACAGGAAGAAGTGATTTTCCAAATCAGATCAACAATGTTTTGGCATTTCCAGGTATATTCCGCGGTGCACTGGATGTTCGGGCAAGTGATATTAATGATGCTATGAAGATCGCTGCAGCGAAGGCAATTGCAAATTGTGTACCGAAGGACAAGCTGGCAGCAAATTATATTATTCCGAGTCCGTTGGAAGATGGTGTTGCACAGGCAGTAGCACAGGCAGTTGCGCAAGCTGCAAAAGATACTGGCGTTGCACGCATCTGACAAAGGTTTTATTGTGTCAGCAAGTTGATAAACTGTAAAATCATACATAAAACAGTACGAATTTTACATTTTATCTGTAGAATCATTTAGGGTATGCAAATGCTCTTTTATATAAACGAGACAGGAAAACGACAAGAGATTGTGTTAGACTGTCTCGTTTTTATTTACATCCAAGTAAATAATATCTTGACATGGGCAAAATTATGTAAAGTATGACTTTCAAAATAAAATAATATGTCATAAAACAGATTAAGAATAAAAAAAATAATCAAAAAGACTTGCGAAATGGTGAAAAATGTGATAAAATAAACATTAAGATCGTTGTAAAATACGAGAGAATGAGATCATGAAATATCATTTAAACAATTTTTGGAAAAACGCTGTAGGTGTGCTATTGGTAGCACTTGCTGTGGGATTGATTGGTTGGCAAGGAAGTGTGTACTGGAAACAACAGCGTTATACTGAAGAACTCAGTCCGCTGCAAACAATGGATAGTACTTGTGCACAAAGTATGACATTGAATATTACTGCAGAAAGTAGGACAACCGTATTTACACAAACAGAAACGTGTACAATAACAGATGAAATAATAACAACTGAGCAGGAAAAAACGGATATGATACTTCCGCTGGAATTGAATTCTGCTACCAAAGAACAACTGGAACAACTTCCGGGTATTGGAGCAGTACTGGCAGAAAGAATCGTGTCATATCGGACGGCGCTTGGAGGGTTTACGAATCGGGAACAATTGCTGAATGTGGATGGGATCGGCGAAAAGACTTTTTCATCACTATTTGAAATGGTTTATATTGAAAATGAAATACCGCAGATGGAAATGGAGATGTCAGATCAGGCACCAGCGATATTCTCGGAAACATTTGAAGAACCGGAACCGCAGATTACGACTGCGGAAATAGATGTATCATCCATTACAGAACCGTTACTCTTGGATTTGAATACCGCATCGCAAGAAGAACTGGCGCAATTGCCGGGAATGACAGATGCTCTTGCAGCAGAAGTGGTGGAATTTCGGTTGAAAAATCAACATTTCAGTTCTATCTATGAGTTGCTGTATATAAATGGTATAACTGAAAAGGTGTTTTTGGAAGTTCGTGACTATTTAAAGGTGCAAAATGAATAAAAAATCGAAGTATATCGAAAATATGTTCTTAACCATTTTGTAACTTTTTTTGAAAGTGATTGAAATTCATAACAACATGCACAAAAATAAACCAAAAAAATTGTTTACAGCAAACAAAAATAATGAAAGAACGGTTTAAGCCATTGACAATTGTTTTGAATTGTTGTATATTAAGCATATCATATGATAATTCTCGGTAAGGGAATTATGCATAATGATAGGGAATTCTATGAAAGATGGAAACAAAAGATGAATATGCTTGATGTTTCCCCAAAATTGTGATTATTATACCACTGCGTTATTACTAACATAGTAGTATAATATATATATTTAAGGAGGAAAATCCAATGAACAAGTTAAAAAGAACACTGGCATTGATGGCTGCACTGGCAATGACTGCAACTGCATTTGTTGGCTGTGATAATGAATCCAGCTCCAGCAGCGAATCTGAAAGCAGCGCCGCTGACGAAAGCAGTGCCGCTGACGAAAGCAGTGCCGCAGAAGAAGAATCTTCTGTTGAATCTGCAGCTGGCTACACAAATGTTGAGATTCCGGCACTGGGCGAACCGGATGGTTCCCTGGGTGATGGCGGTGACACTCTGACCATCCTGTGCTGGACGGAAGACGACTTGAAGTACATGTATGATGTTGTTTCAAATGCAACCGGCATGGATAAGAGCAAGATAGTTTACAAGCAGGTTGGTACAAAGGGTGAAGAAGCAAACGAAAAGTATGCACAGACTTTCTTGTCTGGTGATGACGTTGACCTGTACTTCTGTGATGCTGACTGGAACATGGCATATCAGAACAATGATGAGTACTCTGCACCGTTGTCTGCTGTAGGTATTACTGAAGATATGTATGCAAATGCATATGACTACACAGTATCAATGGGTACAGATGTAAATGGTGTTCTGAAGGGTGCAACTTGGCAGGCAGCAGCAGGCGGCTATGCATATAGAACTGACCTGGCTGAAGAATATCTGGGTGTAACTACACCGGAAGATATGCAGGCACAGATTGGTAGCTGGGATGATTTCTGGGCAACTGCAGCTACTGTATATGAGAAGTCCGGCGGTGTAACTGCTATGGCTGACTCTCTGGGTGGCGTTTGGAGAGCATACTCCAATGGTAACAGAACAAAGTCTTGGGTAACAAGCGATGGTAAGTTCGATTCGTCTTCTGTAGGCGACTTCATCTCCATGGCTAAGACAAACTATGATGCTGGTTATATTTCTGCAGCTACACAGTGGTCTGACGACTGGCTCCCGCAGGGTCAGAGTGATGGCGCTCAGGCTAACAAGACAATGGGCTTCTTCTTCCCGACATGGGCTATCGCAGCAGGCGGTTCTCTGGAACAGGCTGAAGGCGGTGAAGGCGGCTCTACTTATGGTAAGTATGCACTGTGTGAAGGTCCGACTTCTTGGTTCTGGGGCGGCACATGGATTTGCGTATATCCGAAGACCGATAACGCTACTGAAGCTGGTCAGTTCATTTACACCATGACTTGCAACGCAGACGCAATGCAGGAATATGTAGATGTTCGTGGCGACTTTGTAAACAACAAGGGCGTTATGGCCGCTACAACGGAAGCTGGCACAAACAGCAACCCGCTGTTCGGTGGTCAGGATCAGTTCCAGATTCTGTTTGATTCTGCTGACAAGATCGATATGAGCATCGCAACACAGTACGATGCAAAGATCAACGTTGATCTGCAGAATGCTGTACAGGATTACTGCACAGGTGCTACTTCATCTGAAGAAGATTGCATGAATGCATTCTTGGATGCAGTTGCAGCTGATGTAACAGACATCGTTGTTGAATAATTTTAAATATTCATTTGATTGATATTTAAGAAACGTACAGCCTATAGGTAATAAATGCCTATAGGCGTATGTTTATCTCTTACTATTCTATTGAATTTTTGAAAGGGTGTGTGCAAATGGCATCCACTGCACAACGTCGAATTAAATCGATTAGCTATGCCAAATATGGTTACATGTTCATTGCCCCGTTCTTTCTCGTGTACTGTTTCTTCCAGATCTGGCCATTGATTAACACTTTCCTTCTGAGTTTTCAGGGGAACGGCAGTAATGCAGGAAACTTTGTAGGGTTTGACAACTATTCGACTATATTGTTTGGTGTTGGCGAAGGTATGGGTCGCCGTGCAACAGCAATGCAGGACTTGTTCTTTACTTCGTTTAAGAACACAATTATTTTGTGGGTAGGTAACTTTATCCCGCAGATTTTGCTTTCGCTGTTGTTAGCTGTGTGGTTTACTGATTCGAAATTACATATTCCAGGCGTTGGATTCTTTAAGGTTGTTATGTATCTGCCGAATATTATTACGGCTGTTTCTGTTGCTGCTTTGTTTATGCGTTTTATTTCAAACAGCCAGGTTTCTGCAATTAACTCCTTGCTTTTGTTGAATGGGCATGAATCCTACATGTTCGAGAGTTCTGCCGCTTGGAGTCGCGGTATCGTTATGTTTATTCAAACATGGATGTGGTTCGGTAATACCATGATTATGATGATGTCAGGCATCATGGGTATCAATCCGTCCCTATTTGAAGCGGCTGCAATTGATGGTGCTTCGAGTGGGCAAGTTCTGCGTAAAGTAACTCTCCCGCTTCTGCGTCCGATGGTTGTTTATACGCTGATTACTTCCATGATTGGTGGTTTGCAGATGTTTGATATTCCGTATCTGTACCACTCAGCCCCGAGTAAAATCAATGCCGAATTGCGTACTGTTGCGGTATTTATTTACGAACAATTTCGTGCGGGAACTAAAGTACATGATCCGGATTACGGTATTGCAGGTGCTGCTTCCATGATATTATTTATCGTGACAGCAATTTTGGGTCTAATTGTATTCCGTTTGAATCGTGATGATGATGAACATCGCAAGAAAATGGAGCGCAAAGCACTTGTGAAGGCGTATAAGGCCGAGCAAAAATCAGCAAAGAATGGGGGTCTCTAATTGTATGGAAAATGTTGGCGTTAAGGACAATTATATTTTTGTGCAGAGACTGAAATCTATTGGTTGCTTTATTATTTGCGTGATTTTGGCCTTAATATGTTTAGTTCCATTGTATATCATGATTATGAATGCAACCCATGGTGATGCTGAACTGCGTTCACAACCGTTGCAATTTTTCCCAGGCAAAGATTTGTTAACCAATATTACAAATATTGCCGGCGGTGAATTTCCGCAGTCGCAGACATTTAATGTATGGCTGGGGTATCGTAACTCCCTGATTATTGCAGGTGCTTCTACGATATTAACCGTATTCTTCTCTGCACTAACGGCGTACGGTTTGACTGTTTATAACTTTAAGCTTCGTGATGGTGCATATACTTTCATTTTGGCAGTAATGATGATTCCGATTCAGGTTACTTCTACTGGTTTTGTACAGTTTATGGTTGGTACCCTGGGTCTTGCAAATAGCTACATCCCGTTGATTGTTCCAGCGATTGCAGCTCCTGCTATTGTATTCTATATGCGTCAATATATGAAGTCATCATTTCCGCTGGATATTGTAGAGGCTGCGCGAATTGACGGTAGTGGTGAGTTCCGGACATTCCTAACCATTGCAATCCCGATGTGTAAGCCGGCAATTGCAGTTCAAGCAATTTTTGCATTCGTGCAGAACTGGAACAACTTCTATACACAGAATATGATTATTTTGTCAAAAGAAAATCGTTTTACAATGCCGATTATGATACAGAGTGTACTTGGGCAGGATAAGCACCCGGATTTGGGTGCCCAGTATGCTGCTGTAGCACTCTCAGTTATTCCGATCATTGTAATTTATTTGATTCTTTCTCGTTTTATCGTTGCGGGTGTTGCCCTAGGCGGTGTCAAGGAATAAGGAATCTAATTGATTTATGTAAAAAAACCTGTCGTATTGATACGGCAGGTTTTTTGTTAAAAACTATATCCCTCATTCCATTGTAAATTTTAGAGTAATGGAATGAGGGATATTTCTTTGCTATAGTTAAATTATTTTTGATTTTTAAGTTTCAGTTCTGCTGCACGCAATGTATTTTTCATTAACATGGTGATGGTCATAGGTCCTACACCGCCCGGAACTGGTGTAATATAGCTTGCCTTTGGCTCAACTTCGGCGAATTCCACATCACCGCAAAGCTTACCATTTTCATCGTGATTCATACCAACATCAATTACAATGGCACCTTCCTTTACCATATCAGCAGTGATAAAGTGTGCCCGTCCAACTGCACTTACTAGAATATCTGCCGTAGCGCATATTTCACTGAGATTTTTGGTTTTGGAGTGACAAATTGTAACGGTTGCATTTTGATGTAGCAGGAGCATTGCCATAGGTTTTCCGACAATGTTGCTTCGTCCCACAACAACACAGTTTTTTCCACCAATTTCTACACCGGTGCTGTCTATCAGTTCCATTACCCCTGCAGGTGTACATGGTAGGAAGTCATAATTGCCTATCATAATTTTTCCGACATTTACTGGATGAAATGCATCAACATCTTTTTGCGGAGAAATGTTGTTAATGACAGTCTGCGGATCAATGTGATCCGGTAGAGGAAGTTGAACAAGAATACCATGCACTTTGTTGTCTTTGTTTAGTACTCCAATTAAATCAAGTAGTTGTTCTTCTGTTGCATTTTCATTGAGTTTAAATTCAAATGCATGAAATCCTACCTCTTCGCATGCTTTTTGCTTGTTTCGAACATAAATTTGAGATGCCGGATCATTGCCAACTAGAATGACTGCAAGTCCCGGTTGAATGCCACTATTCTCTCGCAACGCTGTTGCGTCTGCCTTAATTTGTTCCCGTAGTACTTTGGAAACTTCTTTACCAGATATGATCTTACCCATTTTGGTTACTCCTTTTTTTCTTTTAATTCCTCAATTTTATTTTCAGGTTCAGTGGATTCTGATACGTTATTCATTTCATTGTCTGTTTGTACTGGCGTATCATCTACAGTTTCTTCAGTTTGTGCATTATCTGCAATTTCTGCATCATCGTTTGCATCGTTGGTTATGGTTTGCTTGCGCTGTTTTCCACCGGATGTTGCCATAAGTATTTTGGATTCCTCTGTGTCTTTATACAAATGGTAGTCGCTCCCCATTCGTTTCACTTTACTAAGAAAAATTACTTGTAAAATAATGGATACAACAACACATAAAATCGCCAGCACCTGTGATATTCGTACATTACCTACGACGAGGCTATCTGTGCGAAGTCCTTCTACAATTGCTCGCTCTAGTCCATACCAACCGATATATATTAAAAAAATTTGACCGTCAAATTTTCGGATTTTTTTGGCAAAGATTGCAAGCAGAGCAAAACCCAGCAGACACCAGACGGATTCGTATAGAAAACAGGGGTGAACGGGAAGCGAAGGATCGACTTGGGTACCGAAATTCGCATAGTATGATGTAGAAGGGTATTGGTTTGTGATCCAGTCTTGGATTCTACCGCCCGACATACCGAAAATGCTAGTGGTGTTGCAGCCAAATGCTTCCTGATTAAAGAAGTTGCCCCATCTACCGATACCCTGCCCAAGCAGAAAACCAATTCCTGCAATATCGAGAAGGGGAAGTATGCGGACTTTCCGAATCTTTGCAACAATGCAACCGACAAGAATTGCACCAATGATTCCGCCATAAATAGCAAGTCCACCTTCTCTTAAATTAAAAATACTTTTCCAATTATCGGCGTAATTGTCCCATTCCATAATCACGTAATACGCACGTGCGCCAACAATGCCGCCGACAATGCCGCCAATCACAGCATCTATCACCCGATCTGGATTTAGACCATATTTCTTAACCTGCGTGAATGCGTATACCATTGCAAGCACAAGTCCCAGTGTAATTAGAATGCCGTACCATTGAATGGAGAGACTGCCTATGGAAAAGGCAGTGCTATCCACGTGTAGATCAATGCCCAATTCCGGAAAAACAATTTGATTGTAATCCAGAGAGCCAATTGTTTCAGTAGCCATTATATTTTTCAGGATTGCGTGGAAATCCTATCCTCCTTTTTGAATTATATTTATGTGGGATTGATAACCGAAAGGCTGATTCGGTTGCAATCTACTTCACGTTGCAAATATTTGTTGCAGTCCTCAGCTGTCAAATCAGACAATACTCGCATTGTATCAAACAATTCGTATCCAGCCATGTATGAAGACATCATTGCTTCAGTGACAGCAGAAACGTTGTTTAATTTTCTAATTAGACTGCCATAGGTGTTCTTTTTGCATTCGTTGAACAGCTCTTCAACTAACCCAGTTTTTTGTGCTTGACGAATTTCTTGGATTATGCGGTCACGTACTGCATGCGGATCAGACGATTCTCCAGCAAAAATAATGGTAAAAAAGCCGTCTCCGTTAAAAATTTCAGTGGTGAATGTTTCATTAATTAAATCTGCTTTTAACATTTCTTGATAAAGGGGGGAAGATGTGCCGGCAATCGTGCGCATGGTAATATGTGCAGTGATTTCAGCTCGTAGATTGTCTAGACCGGTTTTAGGAGGACATTTGATACCCAAATTGAATATTGGTTGTCCTACTGCCGCAGTTTCAACTGTTTCCTTTTGAACAATATCCATCGTTTCCTCCGGGAAAATTGTCTCAAGCTTTATATCATCACAAGGTTTTAAAAGACGATCTGCGACTTCAAGTACTTCGTCTACTTTGCAGTTGCCGGCTACAGCAAGCACCATGTTGTGCAAATTATAGAAGGTGCGGTAGCAACGATACAGCAGTTCGTCAGTGATTTGTGCAATGCTGTCGATTGTACCAGCAATATCAATTCGAACCGGATGCTTTTGGTAGAGACCGCAGAGCATATTAAAGAGGACACGCCAGCCTGGATCGTCGTCACACATTCGGATTTCCTGTCCAATGATCCCTTGTTCTTTTGCTACACTTTCCGGAGTAAAATAAGGGGACTGTACAAAGGAAAGCAGAATCTCTAATGATTCTTGAAAATGATCAGAACAGCTGAAGAAATAGCAGGTCTTATCAAACGAAGTGTAAGCATTTGCATTTGCGCCTGTTTTGGCATATAAGTCAAAAACATCGCAGTCTTCATTTTCAAAGAGTTTGTGTTCTAGAAAATGAGCAATTCCCTCTGGAACAGTGCAATAATTGTTGTCAGAAGCAGTTTTGAACTGAGTGTTAATCGAGCCATATTTGGTACCGAACATGGCTTGCGTTGTGCTGAATCCATCCATTTCGTATACTAGAATGTTCAGTCCGCTTTTGTGGCGGATGTGTGTGTATTCGTCACCTGTTTGCGGGGAACGGATAATGGTTTTAGTTGTTTCCATTCGTTTCGGTCTCCTTTTCTTGATTTTGCATCAGATAGATGGTGTCCAGCTGCATAGATTTTGCTGCAGCAACAATTTGTTCCTTAGTGACCTGCAAGTAGCATTGTTCTTCTTCTTCTGGTGTCAGGTTAGTGTCGCGGATCATTTGTCCAAAATACCAGTTAATGTACGAAGAAGCGGTATCACCAATGCCGTGCAGGGTGTTGTGTAAACACATGCGTGTGCTTTCCAGTTCCTCGTCAGTAATTTCGCCTTTGCAAATCGCATCTAGTTGTGCAAGAATGGCGGTTTTTGTGGTGTCAATGTTTTCGGTCTCAATCCCACAGTCTACCATAAGAAAATGTTTATATTCTAGATAGTTTGCTGCACAGTAATAGCATAGACTCATTTTTTCTCGTACATTCGAAAAAAGCTTAGAACTAGGTGTTCCGCCCAATAAAATAGCCATGGTTTTTAACGCATAACGATCATCACACGTAGTTTTCCATCCCATCACCATTTTGCACTGGTTAACCGGCAGTTTTTCTACAACAGTCTGTGGTTGTGGCTTGATGGGGCTAGGTTTGTAAAATGCAAAATCTGATGCGCATCGACCAGGGATTGCAGCAAAAACGGATCGAATAGATTCCGCCAGCTGCGGCTTTGCTTCTGGCCCTACAAAAAACGCTTCCACTTTTGCCGTTTTTAACATGTTTAAAAAAGCAGCATATACGGAAGAAGGTGTTAGTGCAGAGGCGGTGTCTTTAGTACCAAAGCACGAGATGGCAGCAGGTTCTCCTTGAAATGCCGCTTTGTATGTTTGTGAAATGGCGTACTGCCTTTTTTCATTAATCTCTGCTTCGATACTGTCTAGGAGATTTTTTTTCTGGATGTGAAATTCTGTTTCGTCAAAGGCATCATTTTGTACGTTGGGCTTGCGGATGCAGTCCAGAAAAATAGTGAGCAATTCATCAAATACAGGTTCTCCCTCTAAGGCATAACGGTCTGCAATCGATGAGGCAGAAAAGGTAATCACTTGCGTATCGCCCTGTTTTGTTATAATACAGCTTAGGTCTGCACCGTATAAAAGGTGCAGTTTGCGCTTCATAGCGGCGTTGGAACTGAAAACTCCATTACTGGAAACGGCAATGTTGCCTGCTAATGCATACGCAGAGGCGTTTTCCGCAGATAACGGCTGAAGAAACTGCAGCTGAATACAGTTGGTTTTCAACTTTGGATCTAGGATTTCCGTCAGAGCGACGGCATCCGATAAAGGTGTTCGTTTCGATTGAGTTGTCATAACATCGTCCTTTCTTTGCAACAATGCCGCTTTTGGAGAATGGCAAGTATTAAATAAGGCACCATAATTGTAAAACGGCGTATGTAGAATCTGCATTAATTTTGGCAAAAGATCATTACCAAAAAATGTGATATTTGATGTAATACTCTGCTGTAGAGCGCACCACGCATATATTATACCACATTTCATTTCAAATTGCTATGGCTTTCACCAAATTCTCAGAATATTTTTTCCAGGACATTTGCTGAAAATCAGCGAAAATTCACGTACATTTACAAATTGTTGTTGAAAAGAAAATGGAAGTTTAGTATAATATAAAGTAGTATGCAAAAGTGGAGAGTGTTTGGGTGAAGCAGAAGTGACCCAAGTCAATCTCAAAGGAGGAAATGCAATGAAAATGATCATGGTGAAGGCGAGTCATAATTATCCGATTTGGATCGCACATGGATTGCTAGCACAGTGCGGGGAATATCTAAAACAAACAACAACCAAAGCAGAGAAGGTTGCAGTGATAACAGATGATATCGTAGATGGATTGTATGGAGAAACCGTGATTGCCTCTTTCAAAAAAAGTGGTTATCAGGTCTGCAAATATGTATTTCCTCATGGAGAGGCATCCAAGTGCAGCAAAACGTTAAACGGCATTTATGATTTCCTTTGTAGAAATCAGATAACAAGAACAGATTGCCTAGTTGCTTTGGGGGGCGGAGTTGTCGGTGATATCACAGGATTTGCAGCAGCCACTTATTTGCGCGGATTGGAGTATATGCAGATTCCTACGACATTACTGGCACAGGTAGATTCATCTGTTGGAGGAAAGACTGCCATTGATTTACCGGGTGGAAAAAATTTGGTTGGTGCATTTAAGCAGCCAGTTGCTGTACTTTGTGATTTAGATACCTTGCACACATTGCCGGAAGAATTTTTTGCGGATGGTATGGGCGAAGTAATCAAATATGGTATGATACGAGATGCTGCTCTTTTTGAAAAATTGGAACAATATCAACTGGAAACCATTCACGCAGTAATGGAAGAAATCATTGCTGCTTGTATTACCATCAAATGCGATGTGGTCGAACATGATGAATTTGATACAGGGGAGCGTATGATACTAAATTTTGGTCACACACTGGGTCATGCTATAGAGAGTTATTATCACTATACAGCGTATACCCATGGAAGCGCAGTGGCAGCCGGTATGTGTATGATGGCAAAGAAAACGTGTACACCGAAAATATATGAGCGTTTGTGCCAGTGCGTAAAGGCGTATCATCTGCCTATTGAAGTGCCGGTATCCATAGAGAAATTGATTCCGCTTTGCGGCAATGACAAAAAACGTGCAAGTAAGGATTTACGTTTTATTGTATGTGAGACCATTGGGAATGCCCAAATACGCACAATGTCGTTTGATGAGTTTTCCAATTGGATGGAGGACGAAAAGGTATGAATATTGTGATTACCCCATCGAAACTCAAGGGAACGGTGCGCATTCCGGCGTCGAAAAGTATGGCACATCGTTTATTGATCTGTGCTGCACTGGCTGAAGGAACATCGGTGATCTCTGGTGTGGATTTATCGAGGGATATTATGGCTACTATGGATGTGCTGCGTGCGTTCGGGGCATCCTTTGTACAGGACAAGGATATTATTACAGTCAATGGCATTCAAAGGGATACTTTGCCCCAAAATGCCATTGCAGAATGCTGTGAAAGCGGCTCTACACTGCGCTTTCTAATTCCAGTTGCGGCAGCACTGGGGATTCATACCACATTTTTTGGAGAGGGAAGATTGCCTCAGCGTCCCATTACTGCGTATTTACGGGAATTGCCGCAAAAGGGTGTGACATTGCAGTATGAAAATACGATGCCTTTTTCTATAGACGGACAGTTGCAGTCAGGGGTATATTTTCTGGAAGGCGATGTCTCTTCTCAATATGTCACAGGATTGTTGTTTGCATTGCCAATTTTGGATGGAGATTCAGAGATACGAATGCTTTCTCGGCTGGAATCCAAACCTTATGTGGATCTGACGATTGCTTGCCTGCGAAAATTCGGCATTGTCATTTCGGAGACAGAGACAGGATACCGCATTCCCGGAAATCAGAAATTGCATGCCTGCAATACAGTGGTAGAAGGCGATTATTCGCAGGCGGCTTTCTTTTGTGTTGCAAATGCACTTGGAAGTGCAGTAGAGCTAACAAATCTGAACCCGAAAAGTGTACAGGGTGATAAAAAGATTATTGAAATTACAAAACAAATGTGTTATAATCGAAGTGTGGGAAAGCCGGTATGTTTTTCTGTGGATGCTTCTGACATTCCAGATCTGGTGCCGATATTGGCGGTGCTTGCTACATTCGGCACGGCACCTTCTACGATCACGGGCGCGCATCGTCTGGCAATCAAGGAAAGTGACAGATTGGCATCCACAGTGGACATGCTCAATCGCCTTGGTGGAAAGGTGACTGCCACGACAGACGGACTGGAGATCGAACCCGTGTTACAATTGCACGGTGGTACGGTGGATACGTATGGAGACCATCGGATCGCCATGTGTGCAGCGATTGCAGCAACAAGATGTACCGGACAGGTGACCATTTTGCACGCAGAATGTGTGGAAAAGTCGTATCCGCATTTTTATGAAGATTATCATCAATTAGGAGGAATTGCCCATGTCATCGTTTTGGAGTCGTAATATATCCATCTCTATTTTTGGAGAATCCCATGGACCGGCGATTGGCGTAGTGATCGACAATCTGCCGCCGGGGGAATATATTGATTTGGAAAAACTGCGCCAGTTTATGACACGCCGTGCCCCAAAAAAGGATGGGACAACAACACCGCGTGGAGAAAAAGATCTTCCACAAATTATGTCCGGTTTGTTGAATGATCGTACAACAGGCGTGCCTCTTTGTGCTTTTATTCAGAATACGGATACTCGTTCCAAAGATTACAGCAATCTGTCCCGCCTTCCGCGTCCCGGTCACGCTGATTATACAGGTGCAATGCGGTATCGTGGGTTTAATGATATTCGAGGCGGCGGACATTTTTCAGGTCGCTTAACGGCACCTTTGTGTTTTGCTGGTGCAATTTGCGGGCAAATTCTTGAGCGCCGTGGTATCTATACTGGTGCTCATGTGGCATCGGTGCATGGAATTCATGACGATATGTTCAGCCATACAAAAGTGACAAAGGAAGATATCTTAGCAGTGCGGGAAAAGGAGTTTCCGGTAATCAATGATGCACAGGGTGAATTGATGCGGGAGGACATCCGTAATGCACGTCATGGAGGCGAATCTTTAGGCGGTATTATTGAATGTGCTGTTGTTAATGTTCCAGCTGGTGTTGGTTCTCCTATGTTTGAAGGATTGGAAAATACCATTGCCCAACTGGTGTTTGGTGTACCGGCTGTCAAAGGCATTGAGTTTGGTGCCGGATTTCAGGTGGCAGAGATGGTTGGCAGTCAAAATAATGATCCTTTTTATATTGATGATGTAGGGCATGTGAAGACGAAAACCAATAATCATGGTGGAATATTAGGGGGTATCTCGTCGGGTATGCCCATTATTCTGAATGTGGCTGTAAAACCAACTTCTTCTATTGCCAAAAAACAGGAAACTGTAGATTTTCGAGCTAAAACCAATGAAACTCTGCAAATTCATGGCAGACATGATCCGTGTATTGTACCTCGTGCCGTTCCCTGTGTGGAATCCGCAGTGAATATTGCACTATTGTCGCATATGCTGGATTATCCCAATTTTTGAATGAAGAATGCAGCACAAAGTGGTGCAAAAGTGTTACAAATGGTTTTGTACAGCCAAAAGTGATGATACACAATAGATACCGACTATCTGTGCAGCATCGTAAGGAAAATCATATGACAGTCGGATATGGATGGAGAGAGGTGGCTGTTTTGCAAGAGGAAAATTTGTTAAAAATGTCGAAAATGGCAACGCCGCCAATTATGGATCCCCATACGGCAAATATTTTGATATGTTATCTTTTGTATAAAATCGATAAGCCAGTACGAGTGACCCATTTATATGATATTGCGGTGAGCAATGATATTATCAATTATTTTGCCTATCAGGAATCCATTGTATATTTGACAGAGCATCAATCTGTGGTAGTGGTACGACAAGATGACGGTACAGAATATTATACTCTAACAGAAAATGGCGTTCGGACTGCAAAAGAATTGCGTAATTATGTGGGGAAGGCCTACCGGGACAAACTGGTGTCTGCCGCACTGCGCTATTTTGCTCGAATTAAGCGGGAAAATGAAGTGAAGATCAACTATATTCCACTTGAAAAGGGATATTATGTGCATGTACGGTGTTTGGATGTACAGGTGGATTTGTTGGATTTGAAACTGTATGCGCCCGATTATACCCAGGCAAAATATCTTGGAGAACAGATTATGTTGAATCCTGCTGGATTTTACGGAAAAATTTTGGAAGCGGCTTTTTCGAATAAGGAAGAATTGCTTGATTTGAGTGATAATTAAGAGGGCGTTTTACTAGAAACTGTTTCAAATTCAAATGTTTATTTCTTTTTATGTGAATGGTTTCTATAAAATGATAGAAAGCATCTGTTATGAAACCATTGATTTATGAAGTATCAGATGCTCCTTTTTGCAATTGCTAGCTGATAAAGCGGATACGAAAGCTTTTTTGTGGGATGTTGTTTACCGCTTGATGCAATTTATACCAGTCTGTGGATAGATGAAGATTTTTCTGAAGCAGAGCCATGTTGTTTTACCGGATTTGTGAAAGTAATTAAAAAATTGGAATGAAAAACAGTCTGTTTCCAAGATTTTTTACTGGAAACAGACTGTTTTGTTTTCCTATAGGAATGTTATTTAAACAAATTTATCAAACGCTTTTGTTTAATATGCAATACCCTGCCACTTCATAGCATCAGCAACCTTCAGGAAACCTGCAATATTTGCACCGATAACCAAATTGCCTTCTGCATCATATTCTTTGGATCTGTCATATGCATTGTGGAAAATATCGATCATAATCTTCTTTAATTTTGCATCGACTTCTTCAAAAGTCCAAGACAGACGTTCGCTGTTCTGAGACATTTCCAGACCGGATGTTGCAACACCACCGGCGTTGGCAGCCTTTGCCGGTCCAAATAGAATACCAGCAGCCAAGAATTTATCAATTGCTTCTGGAGTGGATGGCATGTTTGCACCTTCTGCAACAACCTGAACACCATTTTTGAGAAGAATATCAGCAGAATTGCCGTCAATTTCATTTTGTGTTGCGCACGGCAGAGCAACATCACACGGAATGGTCCAGATACCGTTGCAGCCCTCTGTGTATGTAGCACCTTCTACACGATTTACATATTCCTTGATACGTCCACGTTCTACTTCCTTAATCTGCTTTACAACATCCAGCTTGATGCCGTTTGGATCATGAATGTAGCCGTTGGAGTCGGACAGTGCGACAACTTTTGCACCCATTTCTTGTGCCTTTTCAGTTGCATAAATTGCAACATTACCGGAACCGGAAATAACAACAGTCTTCCCCTTCATGCTGTCATTCTTCATGCAATTCATCATTTCTTCAGTGAAATACAGCAGACCATAACCGGTAGCTTCAGTACGAACCAGAGAACCACCATAGGATAATGCCTTACCGGTCAGAACGCCTGTGAATTCGTTGCGCAGTCTCTTATACTGACCGAACATATAGCCAATTTCACGTGCTCCAGTACCAATGTCGCCAGCCGGAACATCAGTATCAGCGCCAATGTGCTTAGATAGCTCTGTCATAAAGCTTTGGCAGAAACGCATGATTTCTCCATCAGACTTGCCCTTGGGGTCAAAGTCAGAACCGCCCTTACCGCCGCCCATTGGCAGTGTGGTCAGTGCATTCTTGAAGATCTGCTCAAAGCCAAGGAATTTGATAACTGATGCACAAACAGACGGGTGCAGACGCAGACCACCCTTGTACGGACCGATTGCAGAGTTGAACTGACAACGGAAACCACGGTTTACCTGCACCTTACCATTGTCATCGACCCAAGAAACACGGAACTGAATCAAACGCTCCGGTTCTACAATTCGATCAATTACGCCGTTTGTTTCATAAGACGGGTCTTTTGCAACAACTGGTTCAAGAGACATCAGTACCTCACCAACTGCCTGCAAGAATTCCGGCTCATTGCCGTTGCGTTTTACAACGCTGTCATACACACTCTGTAAGTATGCATTCTGAAATGTAAATGCCATGGGAATCTCCTCCTGTTGAATAATTATGAAACATTTGTCATTCTGTCATGGATTTTTTTATCCTCACAAAGATGTCGCATGTCGTTTGTCTGTACTTTTCCTTCAAACAATTGTACACGAACTTCAGACAATAAATATTATACAACATAATACAACTTTTTTCAATGCAAAAGTGACAGGAAATTTTATTTTCTTCAAATGCAAATCTACAGATAGAATTTTTATAAAAGAATAGCTTAAAAAACTAAAATTACAAAATTTACTATCTAAAAAAATTTGAAATAGAAAAAAATTTTAGAATTCTCTTTTTCAATTTATGCAGTAGGAGTAGAAAATTGATCAAATGCAAGAAAAAAAGCCTTGTCATGATAGGCAAGGCTTTTAAAATAATTTGAAACACTGTGTTTCTGTATAGAGCGGATTCCGGTGTAGAACAAAAATTTTTTTAGAATTCCAAGGAATCACAGCAGGAAAAATCCTGCGTAAAGACGATTATGTCATCAATTCCTCTCAATTATTGGATGAAATCGGCGCTACACAGCGATCACAGGGATTGCCGAAATTGAATGCTGCGGAACACGAGACCGTTCTCCGGATTCCCTGCAAAATCGCAATCCTGTTCCTCATTATAACGAAAAAAGGAAAATGTGTCAAGTATTTTTCGAATTACTCCGAAAGAGAAGAAAAAGAAATGTCGAAATGGGTTATGATAACAGGAATTGTGACAAATTAGAGGGAGTATCCGCCAGCAGGTCAGCACCTGCAAGTACCAGTTCATTTTTTCCGCGGAACCCCCAGACACATCCCACAGAAGTAACACCGGCATTTTTCGCAGTCTGGATGTCGACGTTGGAGTCACCAATGTAGATGGTTTGTGCAGGAGAGACATGAAAGGTGTTCATAATATGAAGGACCATGTCTGGTGCCGGCTTTTTGGGACGTTCATTTGATGCTCCCAGAATCAAGTCAAATGGGTTGCCTGGGAAGAGCGTGTTTACAATTTTTTGCACAAAAGGATTTGATTTATTCGATGCTACAGCAAGAAGAATTCCATTTTTTCTGCATTGCTCCAGTACTTCGGGAATTCCGTCATAGGGGCGGGTACAATCCATGCAATGTGCTTGATAATATGTATTAAACCGGTTCAGCAGATCTGCAATATCTTCAGGCGATGCACTGTCAGGCAATGCACGTTGGCATAGTTTTGGCACGCCGTTTCCTACAAAATGATAAAAGGCATTAAGCGGGTGGGTGGGATAGTGCATTTGTTCTAGGGAAAAGTTTATGGCATTCGCCAAATCCTGAATAGAATTGATCAGCGTTCCGTCCAGATCAAAAATGGCAAGCTGATACATATGGCATCCTCCTTTATTTTAGTGCCGCCAAACGAATTTGATTAAAACTTACGTGTTGAGTCTGTTTTTCGAGTGTTTCCTATGGATGGAGCAAAAAAAATAGATATGTATGTACATCATGACACGATTTCGTCTTTGATTTTATAAGATATGGTTATGTGATAAAAACCTGTTCAATATTCTTTCCGTACGCACAATTTACAGAGATTATTTTTGTTGAACTGCGTGGAATACCGTTGCCGGGCAGCAGACTGCCTGTGGTTTTTTGTCTTTTCAGTCACGCAATGATGTTCGAAAAACTGCATATAAGACGAAAAATAGCGACTCTAACACTTATTATAGGAGGTTTTGTCTGAAATGTCAATTGTAGTTTCTTTCGAACATGGCAAGAACTATGGAATCTCTTTTGTTAAGCTTTTTTGGATTAAAAATTGTTTATTTGAACGAATCAGAATAATTAAGCCGTTGCTAATATGAAAATGGGGATTCTTTATCATTTCTCTTGACAAAAGATTTAAAATATGATAACGTTATAATAGAAAATTCTAAAAAACATTCGAAAAGTGCGTATCTAGCTCCGATATGCGCAGTTCTTGTTGCCGTATGTGTCGTGTATATAGTCCCATATGGGTAACGAATAGAATGCGGAGGGAAAATAATTGAAAAGAACATATCGAAAACTAGCGTGTATTTTGACAGCTGCAATACTTGGTGGGATGTTGCCAACGGCTCAAGTATCGGCACAGGCGGGAGAAAGTATTTTGATTCCGGACAGTGCGTATTTATCGGATCATGCCGGTATGCTGGAAGTTACAATAACTGGTGACAGAGAGATTCGAGTGATTGTGGAAAAACATACGCCGGATGGTGTTATTGCTTATTACAATACTTTGCTGGAGGAAAGCGGTACATATGCTTTTTCACTGGACAGCTGTGAATTTAATATAGAACAGCAGGGTAGTGAAATGCCTTATGTATCTTCCTTTACCTTTACTGTGATAGATGAAAAGGACAGTCAGTGCCAATATACGGCACCGGCATTTATTGTGTTGGATCCGGGATTTTCTTTGGAATATGGAACTTCGGCATATGAGCTGACGGTAACTTCTGAAGAAGGAGAGTCCAGAAATGTGACAGAAGTTGCAACTGAAACGACAACTATCGACAGTGAACCGAAGGTATGGCAGGGCAGTGCAGAAGTAAAGCTAACATATTTATCCTATACACTGGGGGATATAAACGTCGATGGAAATATCGACACATTTGATGCATTTGCAGTTTTGGAGTATTATGCACAAAAGGCGGCTGGATATACAGATGTTATGTTCACAGACGGAACTTCTCTGAAAGCGGAAAATGCCGCATTTGCTGCGGCAGATGTGAACAAGGATGGAGAAGCAGATACATTGGATGCATTCAAAACGCTGCGATATTATGCGATGCAGTCCTCTGGAGAATCACCAGAGTGGGAATAATCTATAGATAATTATAATAGGGTAAAATATAAAAAATATTGTTTTGGGGGTATGCGGCTTGATGAAAAGAAAAACAAAAATTTGGATTACGGCAGCAGCGATTGTTTTGGTGATTGTAGTGGTTTTGTGCAGTGCACTAACTATTGTACCGGCAGGACATACCGGCGTAGTGGTTACAGTGGGTAAAGTAAGTGATCGGGTTTTGTCAGAGGGGTTGCATTTCAAAATTCCGTTTGCGCAGCAAGTGGTTGTTATGAATAATAAGATTCAGAAAACCGAAATCAATTCCAATAGCGTGTCCCGTGACTTGCAGACGGTTTCCAGCGGTGTGGCAATCAATTATCATGTAACGCAGGATGCATCTGCCAAAATATACAAGAGGATTGGAGAACAATATGCAGATACAGTGCTGCAGCCCGCCATTCAAGAGGCGGTTAAGGCAGTAACTGCACAGTATACCGCAGAAGAATTGATCACAAAACGTTCTGCAGTGGGTGACGAGATTGGCCAGACGTTGTCAAAGAAGGTATCAGAATACGGCATTATTATTGATAAATTTAATATTGTGAACTTTGACTTCTCAGAAGAATTTAATGCTGCAATTGAACAAAAACAGGTGGCAGAACAAAATAAGCTACGTGCAGAAACAGAAAAGGAACAGAAAATCATAGAGGCTGAGGCAGAAGCAGAGAGAAAAGTGATTGCAGCACAGGCAGAGGCTGATGCTATCCGTCAAAAAGCCGAAGCAGAAGCAGAAGCCAATCAAAAACTTAATGAGTCATTAAGTGAAAATGTTTTGCGTTATCAACAGATAGAAAAATGGGATGGAAAATATCCTAATGTGGTTTCTTCTGATTCATCTATTTTGGTCGATGTTCCGTCTGATACCAATAGTACGGATAACACTGGTACAACCAATGAATCGGATTCTAATTAGAGTTTGCATACATAAAATAAATAGATATGCAGATCTTCGATTAGGCTTTTTCAAATAGAAAGCAGTTCGCTTGCCTGTCATTTTAAATATCATAAAAAAGCAGTACCGTTTAAGACGTTAGTTTTTCCATACGGTACTGCTTTTTATTATAATATTATAAATTTTGTAATGTTTTGCTTTAGTAAAAACGGTAACCAGAAATGTCTGATAAAAAGATTTGAAAAGGAGAAAAAGACTCATGCTGAATGATCGAAGCAGAACTTTGTAAAGTAAATGATTTTCCGGGTTGATGCTTTGGAAACCGTAAGGTGAAAATATATGAATCATCTGTGTTTGCATACAAAATGGAAACATGATACGTTTGACAGAACAAGGAAATAATTGTCTGATACGGTTCTGCGAGATTGGTTTGATACAGTACTTCAGCTGTGCTGTGCCGTGAAACTGATGCTTCCGCTCCCGTTGCTGCACAAGTACAATGCAGTAGCACGGATTCGTCCTCTGTAGAAGCCTTCCATTGCATTTGTGTGATGTTTGGATGCTCTGCTCTGCTTTGTAGTATAAGACAGAGCAAAACATTCTGTAGGCGCTTTCGGTTGGTATAAATGCAGAGATGTTTATCGCTTATGATGGACATTTTTAAAAAATTCCCCAACACATTTCGACAAGAAACGACAAAATTCGACAATTCATGGTCAAGAAAAATAACCTCTCCGGTAATTTCTTGATGATGGTAGTATTTACACTGCTCCAATAGGTAAACAGTGGGCTGCATCAATCTGCAACAATTTCCCTTGATAATGTTGAGTTGCTGCCATTGTTCTTCCAAAAGCATAGAAGCGCCTTCATCCTTGCAGTCGTCAAGCCCTTCGTATAATGCAGAAACAGCGTTAGAAATGCCAAAAATCTGCTGTCGCATGGCTGCAATTTTGTTTTCAGTCTGATGTCGCCAGTCTGTGCTCTGCCACTGGAGCTGCTGCAACGGAAGAGCGTTGACCTGTACAAAGCGATAGGAGACCTGATCCAGCGTACATGGATGTATGGTGAGATTGTGCAAATTGCCGCCGAAAGGGTGTAATGTAGAAGAAGATTTGTGGATATCTGTGTTGGTGAGAATGTTAAAAAGTACAGATTGAAAAGGAAAATTTCGATTTTTCCATACACAGACAGGATGTTCGGAATTGTCGTAGAGTAAAATGTGATCCATGGAATCTTGATACCATTTTTGAAACCATTGTAATTCTGATTGCTGCATATGCCGCCTCCCTGCTCTGCTATTATTTGACACTTTACAAAAGCATCACATGGTCATGGTTTTTTCCATATGCCATATAATGCCATAACTATTATAAAAAATGTTCAATCGCCGATTTTGACCATACGGTATCACTGTGCTGAATTGATTTCGAGATGCAAGATTGTTACCGGTAAATATTGGAAATGACCGGAGATTCTTCTGCATGGGAAATTTCTAAAGTGATTGCGCTTGCCTTGCGCAGAGCGTAATTTTACTATTATATTATACTACATAATTGGGAATATGAAAATAAAAAATCCAATATTTTTGTTTCATCTCTTCGATTTGTGTAAAATAAACAAAACATAAATCGATATTTTGCTCAAAATGTATAAAATAGGAGAACTTGTAGAAAGAACAATAGCTTTTTTTCAGAAAGTGCTTGAATTTCTCTTCAATATGGTGTAAAATAAGAGTATAAAAATTTAGGAGGTAATTCCAATGTCAGTAAAAGTTGCTATTAATGGTTTTGGCCGTATTGGTCGTCTTGCGTTCCGTCAGATGTTCGGTGCAGAAGGTTATGAGGTTGTTGCAATTAACGACCTGACAAAGCCTTCTATGCTGGCGCACCTGCTGAAGTATGATACTGCACAGGGTGGTTATGCAGGCAGAATCGGTGAAAATCTGCACACTGTTACTGCTGATGATGAAGCAGGCACAATTACGGTAGATGGCAAGACTCTGAAGATTTATGCTATGGCTAACGCTGCAGAATTGCCGTGGGGTGAAATTGGTGTAGATGTTGTTCTGGAGTGCACCGGTTTTTATACTTCTAAGGCTAAGGCACAGGCACACATTGATGCAGGTGCAAAGAAGGTTGTTATTTCTGCTCCGGCTGGCAATGATCTGCCGACAATCGTTTACAATGTAAACCATGAAACTCTGACAGCTGATGATAAGATTATTTCTGCTGCATCCTGTACGACAAACTGTCTGGCTCCGATGGCTAAGGCTCTGAATGATTATGCTCCGATCCAGAGCGGCATTATGAGCACCATTCACGCTTATACCGGCGACCAGATGATCTTGGATGGTCCGCACAGAAAGGGCGATCTGAGAAGAGCAAGAGCAGGTGCTGCAAACATTGTTCCGAACTCCACTGGTGCTGCTAAGGCAATTGGTTTGGTTATTCCGGAACTGAATGGTAAGCTGATTGGTTCTGCACAGCGTGTACCGGTTCCGACTGGTTCTACTACAATTTTGACTGCTGTTGTAAAGGGCGCAGACGTAACTGTTGATGGTATTAACGCTGCAATGAAGGCTGCTGCTACAGAGTCTTATGGTTATAACGAAGAGCCAATTGTTTCTTCTGACGTAATCGGCATGCGCTATGGTTCGTTGTTTGATGCAACACAAACTATGGTTTCCAAGATTTCTGATGATCTGTATGAAGTACAGGTTGTTTCTTGGTATGACAACGAAAACAGCTATACCAGCCAGATGGTTCGTACAATCAAGTATTTTGCAGAGTTGGCATAAGTTTTCGTGTATGGCAATACAAAGCTATGCAGATTTATAAAAATCTGTTTCAAAAGCGATATGGTTTTAATACCATATCGCTTTTTTGCACTTCTTTGCCATATATCCACGTTGCTTTATAGTATGCGAACATAGCTTGTCATATGTCTCACGTACTGTGTGGATGTTTTGGGTTTGTTATTTGGAATGGCGCCGACAATTACTGCAATTGCCGGTACAGCGGGTACAGGAGCCGGTTTTACCTTTTAAAATACACCTTATGGCAGCAATAACTGCCACTATAAGAGACAGAATAAGTATAACATCACCTGCAGACATAAAATATCACCCCACAATAAGAAGTCCGATCAGATGCACAACAGATGCAGCCACCCAGGCGATGACGCATTGCATGACTACAACAAAAATAGCCCATTTGCTGCCAAGTTCCCGGCGTATGGCGGCAATAGCGGCAACGCATGGGGTATACAGCAGGCAGAAGACCAGAAGAGAGACAGCGGCGAGCGGCGTGAGTACTTCCATCAAACTGGAAGTAGATCCAAATAAGACAGAGAGTGTAGAAACCACGCTTTCTTTAGCGATAAAACCAGAGATAAGAGCGGTAGAGATTCGCCAGTCGCCAAATCCAAGTGGCTGAAAAATCGGTGCAACGATGCCAGCGACAGAGGCGAGTAGACTGTTTTGTGAATCAGATACAACGTTCAAGTGTGAATCAAAGGTTTGTAGGAACCAGATAACGATTGTGCCAATAAATATTACAGTAAAGGCACGTTGTAAGAAATCCTTTGCTTTTTCCCACAGCAGTTGCCCCACATTTTTTAAACTTGGCATACGATAGTTTGGTAGTTCCATGACAAAGGGAACCGCATTTCCTTTAAAAAGTGTGTTTTTCATGAGAAGAGCAGTAAGAATTCCCAATAATATACCCCCAAAATAGAGAATGACCATAACAAGTCCACCCCATTTGGGAAAGAATGCCGCAGTAAAGAAGAGGTATATCGGCAGTTTTGCAGAACAACTCATGAACGGAGTCAGGAGAATGGTCATTTTGCGGTCTCGTTCAGAAGGAAGTGTTCGAGTTGCCATTACACCTGGCACTGTGCATCCGAAACCAATCAGCATGGGAACAATGCTGCGACCAGAAAGTCCAATTTTTCGCAGAAGTTTGTCCATAACAAACGCAACACGTGCCATATAACCGCTGTCTTCCAAAAGAGAGAGGAAGAAGAAGAGAGTGACAATGGTGGGTAAAAAGCTTAAAACGCTGCCTACACCATTAAAAATGCCGTCAATAATGAGTGCGTGGAGCACATCATTGACATTCGATGCAGTTAGGAGAGCATCTACTTTATCTGTTGCAAAATCAATTAACCATTCCAGAACACTGGAGAGTGCGGCACCTATGACATGGAAAGTGAGAAAGAATACCAGTGCCATGATTAGAATAAAACCGGGAATAGCGGTGAATTTTCCGGTAAGAATTTTGTCAATTCTGGTGCTTCGTATGTGCTCTTTGCTCTCCTGCGGTTTAATGACCGTTTCGCTGCAGATGCTTTCAATAAATTTGAATCTCATATCAGCGATGGCAGCAGCTCGGTCCAGACCGCGTTCTTCTTCCATTTGAACAATAATGTGTTCAAGCAGTTCTTTTTCGTTCTGGGTAAGGTCGAGCTTTTCCATGATTAACGTATCTCCCTCGACCAGTTTTGCAGCAGCGAAACGAACAGGTATGCCGGCAAATTTGGCATGGTCTTCTATCGTGTGCATAATGGCATGGAGACAACGGTGTACTGCACCGCCGTCATCCGATTCTCGGCAGAAGTCAATGCGTCCGGGCCGTTCTTGGTATTGTGCTACATGAATGGCATGATCAATCAGTTCATCAATTCCTTCGTTTTTTGCGGCAGAGATGGGAACCACTGGGATCCCCAGCCGTGCCTCCATTTCATTGACAAGAATTGAACCGCCGTTTTCACGAACTTCGTCCATCATGTTTAATGCCAGCACCATAGGAATATCCAGTTCCATCAACTGCATAGTTAGATAAAGATTTCGTTCAATATTGGTGGCATCAGCAATGTTGATGATGCCTTTTGGTTTTTCTTCCAGAACGAATTGCCGTGTAACGATTTCTTCGTTGGTATAGGGGGACATAGAGTATATTCCAGGCAAGTCAGTTACTAGTGTATTTTCATGTCCACGGATTTCCCCGTCTTTACGATCCACTGTTACGCCGGGGAAATTTCCTACATGTTGATTGGATCCTGTTAAGCGGTTAAACAATGTAGTTTTTCCACAGTTTTGGTTGCCGGCAAGAGCAAATGTGATTGTTGTTCCTTCCGGAAGGGGATGTTCATCCGCTTTAACGTGGAATTTACCGCCTTCGCCCAAACCGGGATGGTTTACCACTTTTTTTCGAATGTTTTGTCCTTTTGGTGCCTTTGCATCATGCACATTTTCTATTTTAATTTGTGCGGCGTCTGCAAGCCGGAGCGTCAGTTCATAGCTGTGAATTCGTAATTCCATGGGATCCCCCATGGGAGCCAGTTTTACCATAGTGATTTCAGCACCAGGAATGATGCCCATATCCAGAAAATGCTGCCGTAATGCACCGTTACCGCCCACTGATACCACATACGCAGATTTTCCACGTTTTAATTCATTTAATGTCATGCTTGTTACACGCTTTCTTCAATTTATTTTGCGAAATTCTGTCATTTCGCAGAAGGTTGCATTCTGTTGCTGTCAGGAATGTACATTGCAAATGGTGCCGCCGCCCACGACCGTATCGCCTTGGTACAGGACAACCGCTTGTCCGCATGTGATGGCACGCTGAGGCTGTTGAAACTTTACATGCAGACATCCGTCTTCTGACTGCCATGCTGTAGCCGGCTGTGCTGGCTGACGGTATCGAATTTTGGCTTCTACTGCCGTTGGTTCTGGAAGGGTTTCGCAGGAGATCATATTGACATCTGTTGCTGTTAGTCCCGTCGCATAAAGGTCTTCCCGATAGCCCAATGTCACAGTGTTGTCTTTCAGAGAGATACTGCATACATACAGTGGCTCCGGCGCAGAAATCCCGAGTCCCCGGCGTTGTCCAATGGTGTAGTAAATAACGCCTTTATGGGTGCCGATGACTTCTCCGGCAGTATTAAGAAAATTGCCTGGTTCCGATTTTTTTCCGGTGTATCGTTCAATAAAACCGGCATAATCATTGTCTGGAATAAAGCAAATGTCTTGACTGTCTGGTTTTGCTGCATTGACAAATCCGTTTTGTTCTGCAATTTTCCGTACTTGTGTTTTGGGCAATTTTCCTATTGGAAATTGGATATGTGCTAATTGATTTTGTTTTAGGTTATAGAGTACGTAGCTCTGATCTTTGCTTTGATCCGCACCTTTTTTCAGTAAATATCTTCCGGAGGGTGCGTCATAGACAACCTGTGCATAGTGTCCGGTAACGATTGTATTTAGCTGCATTTCCTGCATGCGAAGGAAAAGCTGATCAAATTTCAGATGGCGGTTGCAGTCGATGCAAGGGTTAGGCGTCCAGCCATGTTCATATGCGTTTGTAAACCGTTTTATGACTTTTTCTTCAAATATATCAGTAAAATCGAACAGATAGAATGGCATACCAAGTCGTTTGGCTATCAATCTGGCGTCTTCTGCATCTTGGGAAGAACCACAGGTTTTTTCTTGTATTTCTGTAATATGTGATTTTTCAAACAATTTCATGGTAACACCGATGCAGTCGTATCCCATTTGCTGCATGAGAAAGGCGGCAACAGAACTGTCAACACCGCCGCTCATGGCAATCAATGCTTTTTTCATGGTATCCTCCTTTGCAAAAATGCACGATATGTGTAAGGCAACTTTCCATGAATACTGCCAAATGGCATTGTACACATTTTGTTTCAGAGTTATTATACTCTAAAAAATGTTTGTGAATCTACAAAGTATGCATTCTGTTTTTGTTGTATCTGAAAGAAAATACGGTAATGCAATTTGTGTACAATTTTTGCGTGGTGTTGCCATCTTTAAGTATACTAGAGATTGAAAAAGTTGTCAAGAAGCGTCGTTTATCGCGTTGCCATTTCAAAGAATTGACATTTTTTGAAATTGTGTTATACTGATAGAAGTTGTGTTTGCAGCAGAATGGATAGAGATCTGCGGAACGAAGTATAAAAAAAGGAGAAATGGAAATGGGTCGGATCTGGGCTTGGTGCAAAGGGCAGCCAGTATTATGTGCTGCTTTTTTAGCGGCAATACTGTCTATGGCAGCGGTACCGCCGGATAGGGAATATGCTACATATTGTAATCGTGCGGTACTAATACAATTATTTTGTCTGATGCTTGCGGTGGCAGGTTTTCGCAGCGTTGGTGTATTTGAATCGGTGACAAGGCTGCTTTTGCAGTATGCAGGCACAGTTCGCCGTGTGGGTATCTTTTTTATACAGCTTTGTTTTTTCAGTGCCATGCTGGTGACCAATGATGTGGCGCTGCTTACTTTTGTACCGCTAACACTGCTTCTTTTCCGCAGAATCTGCGATACTCGTAGTTTGGTTTGGGTGATTGTGCTTGAAACGGCAGCTGCTAATTTGGGAAGTATGATGACACCAATCGGCAATCCGCAGAATTTGTATCTTTATGCCACATATGCACTTCATGCTGAGACATTTTTGTGGGTGATGCTGCCGGCAGGTCTTGTTAGTTATCTATGTTTGTGTCTATTGTCTTTGAAACTGCCTAAGAAAAAATGCACAGCATCGGAGACGCCAGTTACTCGAGTTGCAGCAAAGCGGCAAGTTGTGATATATAGTATCATGTTTGTATGCTGCATTGCTACAGTATTTCGGGTGATGCCGGATTGGTTGTGCCTTATTGTAACAGTAATCATGACACTGATCGGTGATCATCGTCTCTTTGCAAAGGTAGACTATGCGTTGCTTGCTACGTTTGTTTGTTTTTTTGTGTTTGTGGGAAATATTGCAAGAGTGGAAGTGGTTCGAACATTTTTTGAAAATTTGATGCAGGGAAGAGAATTGATCGTATCTGTACTTTTATCCCAGTGCATTAGTAATGTGCCTGCTGCGGTGATGCTTTCCGGGTTTACCCAGGATGCACAATCGTTGTTGCTGGGTGTCAATATTGGTGGTCTGGGTACGCTTATTGCTTCTCTGGCAAGTCTGATTTCCTATCAATTTTATAGTAAATCCTCTCACGCCAAGCCCGGCTACTATCTTGCGGTGTTTTCGGCTGTTAATTTCGGACTTTTATTGCCGCTTTTGGCACTTGGTTTTGTGCAGGAATTATTATATTAAGTATTCGTATGATAGGCAGCACCATAAAACGACCATCTGAATGATTTGAAATGCTATTATAATGATTAAAAATTTCTTGACATATGACTGATATGCCCGCATCATTTTTGTCCTATCTGATGAGAAATCTCATTGTGTGTGTTTGCTGCACAATCGCTGTGCAGTTGTGCATGTAAAAAAAGGAGATTATATTGAAAAATGATGTGTTATTTGATATGAAAGTATTTTGGCATTTGGCTGGTGTCCAAGCTGTGTGGTGTAGATAATGGGCAATTTTGGATTGTCTGCAACTGTTAAGACAAGAGCATAAAGATTTGGTAACTGGCCGAAGGCGGCAAGCTCTGAAAAATTTCCTAGAAGAATGCCTTTGCATTGACGAAATGCACCAATATGCCGATATTGATACAGCATGGTTTCAATGCGTGAAAGATTTCCGGAGTAACTTTCCAAAAATAAAATTCGATCAGTAAAATTTGGCTGCCAAGGTGTACCGGCAAGTTTCAGCGTACAACGGATGTTGCCGCCGCAAATGGCACCATCTAGATGTGTTCCTTGCAAAAAGGTATAATTCCATTGCAAAAGAGATGGATCTTCTTGAAATATCCATTTTTGAAATAGCGAGTAAATTGTTTTGGAATCCATTAAAAAGCGTGCTTGAAAATAATATACCGGAATGTGTGCAAGATCTTGCAGTGGATTTAATAGAACAGATAAGTCGCTGTAACCGAAAAAAGGCTTCGGGTGTTGCGCAATCTCGGAAAAATCAAGGTAAGGTAACATTGCATTGGCGGCATCTCCGCCGGTAATGTCAAAAATTGCTTTGATTTCCGGTGTGCGAAAGGCATCCATCAGATGGGCGGCACGTAATTGTGGATCGGCAGTTTTACCATCTGTGGTGCAGTAGAGACTGCTGTATATTTTTGTTTTTAAAGGCAAAGTGGAAAATGTGTGCCCTAACTGTGCAGGTACTGAACTTTTTATGGAAACACCATTAGAGCAACCGATTAAGGCAACAGTAGAATTTGGATGTAAAATCATAATGTATCTTCTCCATATAATAATAGTATATCGTTGCAATATGCATGTGTTTCAAGTTGCATTAAGAACAATATATTGTATTTTGTGATATGCTTGAAAAACAGAAACAGTATAGCATGAGAGAAGTCAGATGTCAATGCAAAACGGGGTAATTATTTTATAAAAAAAAATAAACAGCCATTTTTACTTGTTTTTATTTTAATATGGCAAGCAAAATTTGGACACACAGATAAAAAAATAAGGTTTCGTAAAAAAAAATATTGGGAAATTGCGTAAAAGCTATTGACATCCTAGTTGAGATGTGTTATTATTAAGACAGATCAAAACACAGCTGGAAGATAAGAAAAAAAGCGACAGAAATGTGATGCGGTTTTCTGTTAAAAGTCAGCTGTGATTTGCAAAAAATCCAATATAAATTCCGCTGGATTTCCAGCAAAGGGGAGATTAAAAAAATGGCAGATACTATGGCAAACGCATGGGAAGGTTTCGTCGGCGGTGCATGGGAAAAGTCGATCGACGTACGGGATTTTATTCAGAAGAACTATACCCCGTATGAGGGCGATGAGAGTTTTCTGGCAGGACCGACAGAAGCAACAAAGACACTGTGGAACGAAGTAATGGAGCTGTTTAAGCAGGAACGTGAAAATGGCGGCGTCCTGGATATGGACACCAAAATCGTATCTACAGTAGATTCACATGATGCAGGCTATATTCACAAAGATCTGGAGCAGATCGTTGGTTTGCAGACAGATAAGCCTCTCAAGCGTTCGTTGCAGCCGTTTGGCGGTATCCGTATGGCAGAAGAGGCATGTAAGTCTTATGGCTATGAAGTAGATCCGGAGATTAGTTACATTTTCAAGCACTATAGAAAGACACACAACGAGGGTGTATTTGATGTATATACACCAGAGATGCGTTCTGCTCGTCATAATGCAATTATCACTGGTTTGCCGGATGCGTATGGCCGTGGTCGTATTATTGGTGATTATCGTCGTGTTGCATTGTATGGTGTAGATCGTCTGATTGCAGACAAGGAGTATCAGAAGTCTACAGTTTGTGGTACGATGACAGAAGAAAAGATCCGTTTGCGTGAAGAATTGGCAGATCAGATTAAGGCACTGAAGGCTTTGAAGAACATGGCTTCCAAGTATGGATATGATATTTCTAAGCCGGCTGCCAATGCGAAGGAAGCAATCCAGTGGACATATTTCGCATATCTTGCAGCAGTAAAGGATCAGAACGGTGCAGCAATGAGCCTCGGTCGTACTTCCACATTCTTGGATATCTATATTCAGCGTGACCTAGAAAATGGCATTTTGACAGAAGAACAGGCACAGGAATATATTGACCACTTTATTATGAAGCTGCGTATGGTAAAGTTTGCTAGAACACCTGAATACAACGCATTGTTCTCCGGTGATCCGCAGTGGGTAACTGAATCTATCGGCGGTATGGGTATCGATGGCAGAACGCTGGTTACTAAGACCAGTTTCCGTTATCTGCATACACTGGAAAACCTAGGTACTGCTCCGGAGCCGAACCTGACTGTACTGTGGTCTAAGAGATTGCCGACAGCGTTTAAACATTATTGTGCAAAGTTGTCTATCAACACCTCTTCATTCCAGTACGAAAACGATGACTTGATGCGTGTGACACACGGCGATGATTATGCGATTGCTTGTTGTGTATCTTCTATGCGTGTTGGTAAGGAAATGCAATTCTTTGGTGCTCGTGCAAATCTTGCGAAGTGCTTGCTGTATGCAATTAACGGCGGTGTTGATGAAAGAATCGATGCAAAGACCGGCAAGCATAATCAGGTGGGTCCAAAGTATCGCAAAGTAGAAGGCGATTATCTGGATTATGACGATGTAATGGAAAAGTACATCGATATGATGGAATGGCTGGCAAAGCTATATGTAGATACGCTCAACTGCATTCACTATATGCACGATAAATATTGTTATGAAGCATTGCAAATGGCACTGCATGATAGAGATGTCAAGCGCTACTTTGCAACTGGTATCGCTGGTATGTCCGTTGTTGCTGATTCCTTGTCTGCAATTAAGTATGCAAAGGTAAAGTGCATTCGTGATGAATATGGTGTAGTAGTAGACTTTGAAGTTGAAGGCGATTTCCCGAAGTATGGCAACAATGATGACCGTGTAGACAGCATTGCAGTAGAAATCCTGAATAAGTTTATGGATATGATCCGCAGCAATTATTGCTATAGAAACGGTGTTCCGACAACTTCTATCCTGACTATTACTTCCAACGTAGTATACGGTAAAAAGACCGGTAACACACCGGATGGTCGTAAGAAGGGTCAGCCGTTGGCTCCTGGTGCAAACCCGATGCATGGTCGTGATACACACGGTGCAGCAGCATCTATGGCGTCTGTTGCGAAACTGCCATGGAAGAATGCACAGGATGGCATTTCGAATACATTTACCATTATTCCGGATGCTTTAGGTAAGGATTCTTCTGTATTTGCAGGTGATATCGATATTGCCTCCATTCGTGAAGCAATGGAAAAAGAATAATCAAACGCAAAAGGTTTTAAAATTTTGGAAGGAGGCGGAGTGTCATGGCACAACATGAACTGAAAGATCAGGATAAGTCTGATGAATTGGTCGATATGATTGAAAAGCTGATGGAAAATGGCAGCGGTCATTTGACCATTTCAGAAGATGAACTGATGAGTGACGGCATGAGTGTAAAGACTTATCGGAGTATGGATTGCTCAAAAGGAAACATGGCATGTTGTCAGCCGACTGAATTTATAGAAGATGAGTAAAACTTTTTTGCTCAAAAATGCAGCTATTGTTGTAAATTCTTAAAGGAGGAGTTTATCATGGCAAACGAAAAGCAAATTGAAAATCTGGTAGGATTGTTGGACGGCTATGCTGAAAAAGGTGGTCATCATCTGAATGTAAATGTTTTGAATCGTGAAACATTGCTGGATGCACAGCAGCATCCGGAAAAGTATCCGCAACTGACGATTCGTGTCAGCGGCTATGCGGTAAACTTTATTAAGCTGACAAAGGAACAGCAAGATGATGTCATTTCCAGAACATTCCATGCTGGTCTTTGATGGGAAAAATAAATTGTGTGAAATATAACAATTGCTGAATGATTGCAGTGGGCGTACGGCGTACAGATGCTGTGCGCCCATTGTCATATCAAATGAAAAAAGGAGGGTAAGCAGATGAAAGGGCATATACATTCGACAGAGAGTTTCGGTACCGTAGACGGACCCGGTATACGATTTGTTATATTTTATCAGGGATGTCCTATGCGCTGTCTTTACTGTCATAATCCGGATACGTGGACAATTGGTGGTGGCGATGGTAATCTGCGGACGGTGCAATCTATTTTGGATGAATACGATGGCGTGAAAGAATTTTTGCAGGGAGGCGGTATCACAGCAACTGGTGGTGAACCGCTGGTACAAATGGAATTTTTGACCGAACTGTTTGAGGCGGCAAAGAAAAAGAAAATCCATACTTGTTTGGACACATCTGGTATACTGTATCGGTCGGAGAAGCGAGCAGAGTTTGATCGGCTAATGGCAGTGACAGATTTGGTTATGCTGGATATCAAACATATTGATGAACAAGAGCATATAAAACTGACCAAACATAGCAATCAGCATATTTTAGAATTTGCCATGTATCTGAAGGAAAAAAAGATACCAGTCTGGATTCGTCATGTCGTGGTACCCGGATATACTCTGAATGAAAAATATTTGCATCAACTGGGGAGATTCCTAGCAGACCTAGATAATTTGAAAGCATTGGACGTTTTGCCGTATCATACTATGGGTGAAGTGAAATATGAGAATTTAGGGATTGATTACCCGTTAAAGGGTGTTCCTCCAGCAACAAAAGAACAGGCGATAGAGGCAAAAAATATTATTTTGGAAGGTATCAAAGAACGACTGCGAGAAGAAATTCACAAGGATACCGATTAAAGGCAACGTTGTATGTGTAAAGACTCTCGATCTTTTTTTGAAAAGTATATACTTGTGTTTTTTCTACTACATTGTTTGAAGTTTTCCTGATGTATGTCAAGGTATCTGTGTTGCCTTTGCTTTATTTGTTGAAAAAATTGACTGCATTTTAAGGTGTAAATCTTGTTTGGCATCGCTTAAAATTTATAAGAAAAAATGGAGAATTTACAAAAACCGCCTTGTCAAAGGCGGTTTTTTCTGTTATAATAAAATGAACGGCAAATTTGCCGAATAAATCGTATGATAGAGTAGGAGGTGCAGCATGAACGCTGACCCGTATCCCTTGCCATGCAAAGTAATGTACGGCAACCGGAAAAACACATGGATAATTTGTAAGGGCAGCTGATGCGGCGTATTCGGTCTGCCTTTGCGGAAAGGTGGTATCCGATTTGATCTCATACTATAAGACGGTGGCAAACCGATTGATTGAAATTGATGCAATTTCGCCTGGATGTTGGATATCTGTAGTGGATCCGACTGCACAGGAACGCAAAATGTTAATTGAAGATTATGGTCTGGACAGCGATTTTTTGAAATCTTCACTGGATGAAGAAGAATCCTCACGTGTGGAACAAGAAGAAAATCAAACGCTTATTATCGTAGATACAGCAGTGTCAGAAGTACAGAAGGATGATACGCTGATTTTCTACACCATGCCACTTGGTATCATTTTGACGGATCACTATGTTTTTACGATATCTTTGCGTGAAAATAAAGTGATTGACGATGCTGTCAGCGGAAGAATTCGCAATATTCAGACGCAGTTTCGCACACAGTTTGTGCTGCGTCTGATGATGAACATTACTTCTTCATTCCTAGTATACTTGAAACAAATTGATAAGACATCCAGCGTGATGCAGCGGAAATTGCATGGTGCGATGAAAAATCAAGAACTTATTCAAATGCTGGAATTAGAAAAATCACTGATTTACTTTTCTACTTCGTTAAAATCCAACGATGTTACAATGAATAAAATCTTACGTGGACGTGTGGTCAAACTTTATGAGGAAGACCAAGATCTGTTGGAAGATGTGTTAATTGAATTGAAACAGGCTCAAGAAATGGCGAGTATTTACTCCGATATTTTGTCTGGTGTTGTAGAGGCGTTCGGTTCGGTCATCTCCAATAATCTGAATATTGTCATGTGGCGTTTGACCATGATTACCATTATTTTGGCAATTCCTACAATGGTATTTAGTTTTTATGGAATGAATACGTACGATCTGCCTGGAGCGGAACATACATGGTTTCCGACAGTTGTAGCAGTAGCATTGACAGCGCTGGTAACAATTATACTATTTAAGTATAAGAAAAAGTAGTTGAGGAGGGGATTATGTTTGTTTTTTCGCAAAAAGCTTTTGTTAGAGTCATGGGCTGATTTGCGGAGAGAAAGGTTGTAAAATATGGAAAAAATAATATTGTGGCTAGCAAATCACATGCCAAAATCGCTTCGGAATTTGTATTTTCGATATGAAGCTCTAATACTGTATTTGATATTTGGCGGATTGACCACGGTTGTGTCGTTTATCACCCAGTTTATTCCGGCATATTTTTTGGGGACAGGTGCGGTGGCAACGGTTTTCTGTACAACATTTTCCTGGATATGTGCAGTGACTTTTGCGTTTTTTACCAATAAAAAATATGTGTTTAAGAGTCAGACGCATTCCAAGAGGGCGTTCTGGATTGAATTCCTTTCATTTTATGGGGCAAGATTGGTTTCTTATTTTCTGGAACTTGCCATTATGCTGATTTTTGCAACGTGGCTTGGTCTGAATTATTATGGGGTAAAAATTTGTGCGCAAATCTTTATTGTGCTGTCCAATTATCTTTTCAGTAAGTTATTTGTATTTAAAAAACGCGATCAAGTGTCCAGTGAAAACGGAAACGACGGGAAATAGGTGATATTGATTCAGAAATGGGTGGTTTTTGCAACTGTGGTGCTGGTCGAATAATTGAAACGCCTTTGTCCATACTAGATGGTGTGGAAGGAGGCGTTTTTTATGAGTATCGTCTTGCTGCGTTCGCTGATTTTATACATTGTGGTTATTTTTGGGATACGTTTGATGGGAAAACGGCAGCTCGGGGAATTGCAGCCGTCAGAGCTGGTAATTACCATATTAATTTCAAATATTGCTACACTGCCCTTGGAAAATCCAGATATTCCTCTGGTAATTGGTGTACTTCCCATATTGGCACTGGTATGCTATGAAGTCATCATGTCAGGTGTGACATTGAAATCCCTGCGGATGCGGCGCCTAATCTCCGGACGACCCAAAATACTCATTCGTGATGGCAAGCTTGAGCAAAAGACATTAAAAGAGCTGCGTTTGTCTGTGGATGATATTATGACTTCTCTGCGAGGAAACCAGATTTTTGACATCAGTCAGGTACAGTTTGCGATTATGGAGACAACTGGCACCATTTCGGTATACCAAAAATCTTCGTATCAGCCGTTGACACAAAAAGATGTTTCTTTACAAAATCCCTCGCAGGATCCTCCTGTTGCTGTGATACAGGATGGGTGTATTATGCAGCATGCACTGGAGATGATCCAACAAAATTCAAACTGGCTGGAACAAAAATTAGCAGAGCATCGATTGACGGCAGAGCAGGTGTTTTTGATGCTGGGGGATACAGATGGCAACTGTACAATTATTCCTAAAGAACAGGAGAAAAAATCATGACACGAATTCGAATCGGCATCATTGTACTGGCGTTGCTGGTATTGTCTAGTATTGCGACTGAATGGTATGTATATCATGAGACAAATGTGCTGCTGTCGGAACTTTCACAAATTGAACAGGCCATGGAAACCTCTGCATTGGAGGCAGTACAGAAACCTTTTGAAACATTTGAAGCGCATTGGGAAAAATCGGAGAAGCTTTTTAGCATTTTGGTTTGGCGGGATCGGGTGCAGCAGGTAGACGTATCGGTTGCACGTTTGAATCCCATGCGTGTGGAAAACTGTGATGAACTAAAGGCAGAATTGGCAGAGACACGTATTTGGTTGGAACATCTTGGAGCGGGTGAAATTCCATTGCTTCGGAATGTGTTCTGATCAGAATTCCATTCCCAGTAAAATAACAGTATATAAAAAAACCCGGAAAGTAAGAACATCTTTCCGGGTTTTTTATAGTTGTATTATTGCTGTATGATCTATTGTTTAGTGTCGCTTCTAAGAGCATGTTCTGTAACTTTTTTGTAGATGTTCGAGCAAAGTATAAAGAGATTTGTTAGGGAATGCGAAACATACTTTAAAACTCTTTAATTGCTGCTTTTGCTTTGTTGACAATATTTTTGTCGTTTTCGTAGGTAAGAATTGTGGAAGCATAGCCAATGTCTACCCAGCGTATTTCTGCAATTTCCTCTTCTTGTGGGGAGAAATCGTAGTTTTTAGCACGGGCAATAAAATAGACCACTGTTTTTTGTGTGTCCCGTTTGGGAAAATACGATACTGTTTCCCGAAAAGTAGGGTCAATGATCACATCTACAGAGGTTTCTTCTTTAATTTCACGAATGGCAGTTTCAATTTCTGTTTCCCCGTTTTCCATATGACCCTTGGGGAATGACCAGTGCCCGCTATTGATATGCTTGATGAGTAAAATTTCTGTATTTCCATGCGATTTGCGGTATACAATGGCACCACAGGATTTTTCATGCTGCATGTGCAATGCAATCTCCTTTCTTCTGTAAATCGAATGTACAGTAACTTAAAATACCGACACGTCAATTTACTGTAAAATGTAACATTGTATTTAGTATAGCATATTTTGAGATATTTGTCTATAGGATTTTTTTGAAATCCCAGCAAGAAAACACAGACACGACAGCATCAGAGGGAAAATTGGTGTAAAATGTGAGAGTCTGTAAAAAAAGGTTTACGCAGTAAAAAAAATATGCTATAATAAAAATAATGCTGTATGAGCAAAGGAGGATATATTGGTGATTGAACCAGATATTGATCAGGATAAATTAATAGAAAATGGTAAGACAATGCCATTGACAGATCCCCGCAATCCATTTGAGAACCCTTTGGAGAATCGAACATATCGACGTGATTATCGCCGCATTTTACCACAGATTTTGCTTCCTGGTTTTTGTGTGCCATTTTTTCCCCAAAAAACGGAACGCTGTGCAATTCGAAGACAGATAAATCTTACAGGATTCTGGGTATTTCTCAATTGCTTATGTAACCAACTATTGTTCTTAGTTATGACGCTTCTGCTCTTGCTAATAATGGACGGTACAACAAAATCATATTTTTCTGCTTCATTGGAAGGTGCTTACGGCATGCTGGAACATTCTTCTGCATTTATGGCACTGCATTGTATTGTTTTTGCGGGGCTAAATGTTTTGACAGCGTGGTTGGGCTGCCGCCAGTCTCACATTTCGATGGGGAGCTTGTTTCATACCACCTCATTTTCCGCTTGGAATGGGATAAAGTATATCTGGATTGGATTGGCGCTTCAATTTGTTGCTGGAATGGTGTACAGTCTGTTGGAATTCTTCCTTTCCCGAAATGGAGCACAACTGACTGAACCAATGCAGTTTGAATTCCAGGATGGAAAAGCACTAGTCATAAGTTTGATATATACTTGTGTTTTGGCACCAATTACAGAAGAATTCTTGTATCGGGGATTTGTGATGAAATCTCTTTCCATAATCAGTATTCGGTTTGGTATTGTTATTAGTGCACTGCTATTCGGCATGATGCACGGAAATTTCTCACAGGGGATCTTAGGTGCAATTTTGGGACTATTTCTAGGAAAAATTGATGTGCGTCACAATTCATTGATGCCATCCATTTTGGTACATATGGGGATTAATATTTCCGCAAGCATTTTTTCGATATTTGGACAATTTGCGGGTAGTCCGGCTATGTTTATTCTGAATATTGGTTATTCAATGCTGTATTTAGCTATGGTGGTGACAGGCGTTGTCTTTTGGGTTATCAAAGAGCGGAAAGAACTTTTGCCATATCCCATGCCGAAACAGGCGGTACGGCAAAGGATTTTCTGGTCATCACCGGTGATGCTAATGACATTTGCATTTCTTATAATGCAGATTTTGCTGTTTGGTATGTAAATTGCAGCGCGTATTTGTTTTTTCTTGCCGTTTCCCCCTTGACGAATTTGGAAAAAAGTAGTACAATACAGAAGGAAAGATATTTAGGGCAATGCTGCAAATAGCTTTTATGATGAAAAAGTCTTTTTGCCGTATTGTCTCAATCTGGAGGAATGAGTTATGTCTGAAAAATTTATTGTTGAAACATCTGCAAGACATGTGCACTTAACAAAAGAGGCATTTGAAGTATTATTTGGTGCCGGCAAGGAGCTGACTGTCAAAAAAATGCTGTCTCAGCCGGGGCAGTTTGCGAGTGAAGAACGTGTGACCATTGTTGGACCTAAAAAGCAGTTGCCAAATGTGTCGATTTTGGGCCCGTTCCGTAGTGCAAATCAGGTGGAATTGTCTGCAACGGATGCACGCTCGATTGGCATTGCAGCGCCAATACGCGAATCCGGCGACATTGCAAATTCCGGTGCGTGTACTATTATTGGACCTTCGGGTCAATTGGAGATTTCTGAAGGCGTAATTGTGGCAAAACGTCACATTCACTTTACACCGGAGGATGCGGAAAAATTTGGTGTAAAGGATAAAGATGTTGTATGGGTCAAGGTTGATACAGACGGCAGAAAGGCGATTCTGGGTGATGTTGTTTGTCGTGTGTCTCCCAGCTATGCAACAGCAATGCATATTGATACAGATGAATCCAATGCCATCAGTGCTTCACGTGATCTGATGGGTGAAATTGTAAAATTGGATTAATTCAAGGTAAGATACGGACAAGTATTGTTTGTCATGTATCCACGTGCCGCAGCAATGCAGGAAATATACTCTTGCATATGTTTTGCGGAAAAAGATTAGGTGATGCATTTTTAACGCAAGTCTTTGTTGCAGTGCAGTTATCAATGTATTGTTTTGATTGAAAGAAATATATTAGGAAATTGCGGTGGATGCCGTGGAATGCAGAAAAGCATTACGTCATCTGCCGTTTTTTCATAGACGAATGCACCAGAAATATTATAGGAAAAAGGAAGAAAATGCAGATGAAAATATGGAAACAATTGGCGGCAGTGATGTTGGCGGTAGTGATGGCGGGAACTGCTTTTGTTGGCTGTGGAAAAACAGAAGATGATGCCAAATTGTCATCAACAATGGTACAAGAAACAACAGAATCCACTTCGGCAGAAACAGAAAGCATTACAGAAACCACAACTGTACACGTAAGCCCAACAGAAATAGTAAGCTCGACATTGGGAGCGGAACTGTCTGACATCAATGCGATTTTGGATCGGGGAAGTGATGATACCAATCACTATAAAGCCTCTTTAAGTAATTTTATCGAAGAGGGAGATGTTGTTCAGTCTTTCACATTTATCGTATATTCTGGTAACGGTACTACAAGTCTGGGTAGCTATAAGGGCGGTTATGGCGTTTCGGTAAAGGAAAGCTGTGCAAGCGCTACCGATGAAGGCTGGTATCAGGCGACTGATTTTGAGCAGTCTCAGAATAGTGCCTATGCGGAGTTTACATGGAATGTGCCGGTGGAAATCCAGACGGAGATCGATCCAAATGGGGAAGTATTGTTTGGACATTGGTGGAGCAATGTGGAGCAGGTGAAGCTGTCGAGCATTGTCTGCACATATACCAGAACCCGTGAAGTGCCGGTAGATGGGACAAATTCTACCAATTTAGGTGTACATCTGAACTATAATGATGAGTCCTCTAAATCGGCAAAAATTGATCTTGCGGATTTGATTGGCAGCGAGGATACATTGCAGACAGTGACATTTGATATCAGCAGTGATGGTGCATTGGGAAAATTTACCGGTGCATTTGGTGTTTCTCTGACAGACGAAGGAGAAGCATATTCTACTGATGAAAATTGGTATCAAACTCAAAATGTTTGTGTGTTTACAGATTCCGGTAATTTGTCTTTGACATGGATCGTACCGGATAATATTAAGGCATATATTGATCCCAACGGTGTGGTGATGCTGGGATACTGGTGGAGTGACCAGGGCACGGTTACTCTGGATCAGATTAGCGTACGTTACAGTAATGCAACGGGAACTACGACAAAAACAGATTCTGAAGTGGATTCGGAGAATAACAACAGTGATAACAGTGTCGTGATTTCTGGTGATGTGCCAACTAGCGATGAAGTCAATTCCATGACTTCAGTAGAGATCGTGGAAGATATTCGGGTAGGCTGGAATCTGGGTAACGCACTGGATAGCTATAATACCAATTCCAATGATACCGAGACCGGTTGGGGAAACCCAAAGACTACAAAGGCAATGTTTGAAACGGTTCAAAAAGCTGGATTCAACGCCGTTCGCATTCCTGTTACCTGGGGAGAACATATGTCAGCAGACGGCACAATCGACAGCGACTGGATGGCACGTGTTAAAGAAGTGGTGGATTATGCCTATGATTTGGGCTTGTACGTTATCATTAATGTGCATCATGACGACTATTTGTGGCTTGTGCAGAGCAAAGATAAGCTGGAAAATAACAAAGCAGTGCTTACAAATATCTGGAGACAGATTAGCACTACATTTCGTGATTATGATCATAGACTGATTTTTGAGGGTATGAACGAACCACGTATTGTGGGTGCGGCAGAGGAATGGACTGGTGGGACACAGGAATCTTATGACTGCATCAATCAGTTGTTTCAAGCATTTGTAGATACGGTTCGCAGTACTGGAGGAGGTAATGCAGAACGTTCTTTAATTGTTACAACTTATGCACAGTCTGTGGAAAAAAAGGCGATTGAAGGATTGAAAATTCCGGACGATGCACATATCATTGTATCATTGCATATCTATGCACCATGGGATTTTTGTGGACCGGATGATACTCGTGCCGATTGGGGAAGTGATGCGGATAAACAAGAACTGAACCAGACGTTCCAGTACCTGGAAGAAAAATTTGTCAGTCAGGGAATCCCGTTGATTATTGGTGAATGTGGTACAGTAAATAAAAATGGAAACACTTCTGCTCGTGCTGCATGGTGTCAGTATTATCTCAGTGAGGCTAAGTCACATGGTATCAAGTGCTTTTTGTGGGATGACGGCAATCAGACAGATGGATTCGGACTTTTAAATCGAAAAAAATGCAGTTGGTATTATCCAGAGATTATCGATGCAATTTTGGATGCAACAATTTAAAATATGTGCAATATATACAAATATTAAAATATATCAATGTATAAAAAGTAGAAAATCACCAAAACATGAAAAAAATCCGTACAAAGGATGCAAAACTTCACAAAATATGTTATAATGGTATAAACATAAAAGAAACACCGTACTGAGAATGCACCGAATGCAGTGGATACGATGTTGCTGGAATGACGAACATAGAATGGAGGCACTTAATATGAGTCATCGAATTATTACAATTGAAAGAGAATATGCAAGCGGCGGACGTAAAATTGGCGAAATGATCGGACAACGTCTGGGAATACCGTGTTACAATCGTGAAATCTTACAAATGGCATCGGAACGCTGCAATGTTTCCATGGAATATTTGGAGACAGCGGAAGAAGCAGCACCAAAGAGTTTTTTGTATACATTGATGCTCACCTCCAGTCCAACTCGGACAATCGAAGAAAATCTGCCTTTGTCTGATAAGGTATATATTATTGAGACAAATATAATCCGTGAACTGGCTGAAAAAAGTGATTGTGTGATTGTGGGACGCTGTGCAAGTTATATTCTGCGTGATCTAAATAATTTGTTTAATGTGTTTATATATGCAGATACCAAATCTCGTTCTGAACGTGCAGTAAACGAGTATCATGTTGATGAACGCAGAGTGGAGGCCATGCTTCGAAAAACCGATAAGCGTCGTGAGACTTTCTATAGTATTAATACTGGTGGAAACTGGTATGATAAGGACAATTACCATATGTGTCTGAATAGTGGTGCACTTGGTCTAGAATTGTGTGCGGACATAGTGGTGGATACTGCAAAAAAAGTAATATATTAAAATAATGTGACAAAACCGTCAGAAGTTATATTTTCTTTTGACGGTTTTTTTCACTTTTAGTATTACGGCATCTATGTGATACAAAGCGTTTTCAAGGCGTTTCCTTGACTTTTTTAACGGGATGCAGTATAATGATTATCACAATATCATGTTAAAAAACTTGTCGCTTCTGCCATTCATGCAGCAGTGTTTCAAATGTTTCTTTATGAGATTGAAAATGCAGTAGAATGTCGAAGAGCGGCAATATCGCTTATTTTTGTGTCGATCAAATTCGCATGTTAAAAGGAGATTTTTTACGATGAAATCAATCTATACCTGTCCCCATTGCGGAGCAAAGTCGTTTAATCCTATAAAAAAAGCCTTTACTGGAGGGCTCAACAGTAAGGGCAGAGTTTGTACCAATTGTGGTCATCACTGTGTGAATGGAAAAGGTTCTATGATTTTCAGTGCTGTTGTGTACATTGTGGCGTTTGTATATGTGATCTATGTATATTTTCAGGAGAATTCTAATTGGTCTTATATTATGATGGCAGCAGCTGTTGTGGCAGCTTATGTGTTGTGTCGTTTGTTTGATGCGTTTTTTGGACCATTAGAAAAACCGATACGGAATGATGTTGGATGATGCAAAACGCAGGACTGTATATCCATGTTCCATTTTGCATGCAAAAGTGTCCATACTGTAATTTTTATTCAGTAAAATCGAATCCGAGAACGCTTGATGCATATGCAGAGGCAGTGGTTCGGAATATCCTTCACTATAGTGCTCCGGTTTCGATTGATACGGTGTATTTTGGTGGAGGAACCCCTTCCATCCTCTTGCCGTCACATATCGAAAAGATTCTTGTATCTGTTTCTAAGGCTTTTTTATTGTCGGAAAATGCCGAGATTACTTTAGAGGCAAATCCGGCAATGCTTTCCTTTGTGCAGCTGCAAGAACTGCGAAGAATCGGCGTGAATCGCCTATCGTTGGGAGTACAGTCCCTAGATGATGTACAGCTGCGCAGATTGGGACGGCTGCATACGGCAAAAGAAGCAGTACGAACAGTAGATCTTGCTGCAAAAGCAGGGTTCCATAATATTTCTTGTGATGTGATGCTGGCACTGCCACAACAAACAAAAACCGAATTGAATGCCACGCTGCGGCAGATGACCTCGTTTCCGATTCAGCATATTTCAGCATATTTGTTGAAAGTAGAAGCGGGAACTCCTTTTGCAAAGGCACATATCGAAAGTTTTTGTCCGGATGAAGACTGTGCTGCGGATTTGTATTTGCATGCGGTGGAACAGCTGCAGGCAAAGGGCTATTTACAGTATGAGATTTCAAATTTTGCAATACCGGGTTTTGAAAGTCGTCACAACTGTAAGTATTGGCGGTGTGTTCCATATTTGGGTATCGGACCTTCTGCCCATTCTTGTTGGAATGGAAAACGATTTTTTGTTCCTTCTTCTGTTGCAGGATTTTTGCAGCATTCCGTTCAGCCGACCGTATTAGAAGATGCGGCACCTTGTACCAGAGAAGAAAGATTAATGTTGCAAATGCGGATGACAGAAGGTGCTCCGTTGGAGTGGCTTTCTGGAAAAGAATCCTTTTTGGAACAGATGTGCAGCGCAGGGCTGATGCAGCGGCAAAACAATCGCATCCGCATGACACCCGCAGGATTTTTAGTGTCCAATTCTATACTGGCGAAGCTGTTATAAAAATTGGAAATAAGTGTATAAATATAGTGGTGCTGGTGCATAATTTTCTCGAGGTGATCGAGATGAAAAAATTAGAAGTGGCACTGCTTTTGGGAATGGCGGGAACCATATGCTGTTCGGGGTTGTGGCAGACTGCCCAAACTCACCGACATCTGGAAGAGTCTGTGCTTCGGCTGCATATCTTGGCAAATTCAGACAGCATTGATGATCAGGCATTGAAATTGAAGGTACGGGACAAGGTGTTGGCATATGCAAATACCTTGTTCAGTGATTCAGATGCTACTTTGGAAGAAACAGAAAACTTGGTTTGTGCACATTTATCGGATCTGGAAACGGTAGCACGATCGGTGCTTGTCGAAGAAGGTGCGCAGTATGATGTAGATGCTCGTCTTGTGACAATGGAATTTGACGCGCGCACATATGGGGAGATTACTATGCCCGCTGGAGAGTATGAGGCTTTGCGGATCACCATCGGAGAGGCAAAAGGACAAAACTGGTGGTGCGTGATGTATCCGTCACTGTGTGTACCAAGCGCTGTGGAGACGGATACGGAGGATAGTATAGAAGAGACTTATTTTGCCAAAGAGGAACAGGCACTTTTGAAGCATCCGGAACAGTATCAGGTCAAGTTAAAATGTTTGGAATGGATAAAAAAATGGTTTTCTGATGAGAAATCGGAATGAAATGTGAATGTTTTGTAAAATATAAAGTGGCTTCTTGACAGACGGATAGAAATGTGGTAAAATACTTCAAGTAAACAAAGAAGAGCATTCCTGTTCTCACCGTTTGGCGGAGAGTCGAAACGGTCGATAAAGTCGAGTAAAGCCTGTTTTATTATACAATTATTAGATGAAAAGGTTGTTTTGACGATTGGAGAAGGAGTGTTCACAATTGGTGTGAACGCTTTTTTTTGTTTGGAATTAACATGTTTGGAGGTGCTGGCTTATCAGCAAGCAGGAACTGCAGATCAATGAAGAAATCCGGGATAAAGAGGTCCTGGTGATCGATCAGGATGGGAAAAAACTCGGAACAATGTCTGCAAGAGATGCGCAGAAAATTGCCTATGACAGCGATTTGGATCTGGTAAAAATTGCGCCGACGGCAAAGCCGCCGGTATGCCGAATCATGGATTACGGTAAATTCTGCTTTGAACAGCAGAAGCGGGAAAAAGAGGCACGAAAGAACCAGAAAGTCGTGTCTGTGAAGGAAATTCGAATGTTTTCTGCAATCGATACCCACGATTTTCAGACGAAAGTTAACCAGGCAAAAAAGTTTTTGCAGGGTGGAGATAAGCTGAAGGTTTCTGTACGATTTCGAAAGCGGGCAATTGCACATCCGCAAATTGGCGAAGAACTGCTGAAACGTTTCCAGGAAGCATGTCAGGAAGCGGGCGTTGTTGAAAAGCCGGCAAAAATGGAAGGCCGTAGTATGGTCATGTTCATTTCACCGAAGGCATCGAAGTAAACAGGAGGAATCACCATGGCAAAGATCAAGACGAAAACACATTCTGGTGCAAAGAAGCGTTTTAAGATGACAGCTTCCGGTAAGGTAAAGTATCAGAAGACCAATAAGAGACATAGACTCACACAGAAGGCTACAAAGCGTAAGAGAATTGCTCGTACGGTAGGAATTGCAGATGCAACAAATGCACCGGCATTGAAGAAACTTATGCCTTATCTGTAAGATTGGTCATAACGGAGAAAAACGGAGGTAGAAGATTATGGCACGTATTAAAGGTGCAATGATGACTCGAAAGAGAAGAAATAAGACGCTGAAATTGGCGAAGGGTTACTGGGGCAGCAAGAGCAAGCTCTTTAAGATGGCAAAGCAGGCTGTTATGAAGTCCGGTAATTATGCATATATTGGCAGAAAACAGAAGAAGAGAGAAGTCAGACAGCTGTGGATTACACGTATTTCTGCGGCATGTCAGATGAATGGTATTAACTATTCTCAGTTCATGAACGGTTGCAAGAAGGCTGGCATTACGTTGAATCGTAAGATGCTGTCTGAAATTGCAATTCACGATGCAGCAGGCTTTAGTGCAATCGTAGAACAGGCGAAGGCAGCTCTGTAAGGAACCAAATAGAAACACGCTCTGGAACAGATACGGGGCGTGTTTTGTTGTATTATCGCAGGAAATTGCTGCATGGAGAATAAAGCGCCTGTTTTTGTAAGTATGGGCTCGCTTTATGATAACTTATTTGGTACAATGTTGTTATCACGCCTGCCATGTAAAAACCTGTCTGCGCATATTTCCTATGTAGATAGGGCTGAAAAAGGGAAGGATGTATCATGGAAACATTGCGAAAGATTACTGCAAAAGATAACCCTGCGGTCAAATTATATCGAAAGCTTTCTCGTTCCCGAAAGGAGCGTATGAGGGAAGGGAAGTTTGTGCTTGAAGGCTTCCGGCTTGTGACGGATGCGGTGAAAAGCGGTGCACATCTGACCCATATATTCTGGACAACGGACGGCTACTCCCGCTGGGAAGCGGAACATGTGCAAGTTGATTGGAAAGAAACAAGCTGTGCGCTTCTTTCCAATGAGCTTGGAACTGAGTTTGCACAGACGGAGCATTCACAAGGAGTCTATGCCATTTGCAAGATGCCGGAACAGCCATATTTAGAAGAATTAATTCATCCCGGGGGAAATTATGCTATTTTGCATCAGTTACAGGATCCGGGGAATGCAGGAATGATCCTGCGTACGGCAGATGCTCTGGGAATTGACGGTGTGATTTACAGTGCTTGCTGCGATATATATAGTCCAAAGGTAGTACGAGCAACGATGGGTTCGCTTTTTCGTGTTCCTTTGTGTACTGTGACGGAGATTGCTCCCGTGTTGGAAGTGTGTCGTGAAGCAAGCATACAAACTTGTGCGGCGGTTGTCGGCGGAGACGCGCAGCATGTGGGAAGATTTGCTTTTCATAAAGGAATGGCAGTGGTAATTGGAAATGAAGGAAACGGACTCCCGTCAGAAGTGGCGTCTGCTTGTACAAGCAGAATCACCATTCCGATGCATGGAACGATAGAATCTCTAAATGCGGCAATGGCAGCTGGTATTATCCTGTGGGAAATGCAGCGTGGGAAAGAAGGGAAATGACATGGAGGAAATTCGAACTTTGCTTTGGATGGTTATGGTGTTTGGTGCCGGAAATCCACAAATATGGAAAATATTGCGCCGGCATCAGACGCCTCAGAAAGCAGCAGAAGTTCTGCATCATCCTGAAATAGATGAAGAACTGCATTTGCCGGAATTTGTAAGACGTCGCTTGAAACAGGTAACACAGGAACAAGTAGATAAAATGTTGATAACTTGCGAAAAGCAAAAATTATCCATTTTGTGGTATGGCGATGCGGCATATCCGGAACAATTGCTTTCTATTGAAAATCCTCCAGTGCTGCTGTTTTATCAGGGAAATATCACACTGTTGCAGAATCATATGCTGCTGACGGTTGTGGGAACCAGAAATCCTACAGAATATAGTTTGCGCATTGAAAAGCTGATCTGTTATGATTTGGTGCAGGTGGGGTTTGTACCGGTTACTGGCTTTGCTGTAGGTGTGGATATTGCAGCAAATGTCTGTGCTTTGGAACAGGAAAAACCCAGTATTGCCTTGATGGGGTGTGGATTGGATCAATATTATCCGCATCAGCACGCTACGATGAAACAGGAAATTGCAAAACGAGGACTAATATTGTCGGAATTTTTGCCTGGTACACCGCCTAATTCTTCCAATTTTCCACTTCGCAACCGGGTGTTGTCGGGACTGAGCATGGGCACATTTGTGATACAGGCGCCTTTGCGAAGCGGTGCGCTGATTACAGCAGAAAACGCAATGGAACAGGGACGAGATGTTTTTTGTATTCCGCCGGCGGATGTTACTGATCGTCGGTATATGGGTGTTGCTAAATATCTGCGAGATGGTGCAATTCCGGTTTTTCATAGTCAGGATATTATTTATGAATATTACACCAGTCACGCACATATGATGACCGCGTCGGTGCTGTATGAGGACACTTTTAGAAAATCAGACAGTTTAGTAATGGCAATAGAAGTATCCAATGAAAAAAGGTTTGTAAATGAACGGAAGAAAAAAGAAACGCAGGTGCCTTCTAAAGTAAAAGCCACAGAAATGTTACATGAAGAACCTTTGAATGATTTTGAAAAGACTGCCGTTCTCGATGTATCAGAAAGAGAATTGCAGGTTTTGAGCCGGGAAGTGCTCGCTATTTTACAAAAACATACTGTAGTGCATTTTGATTATCTTGCATCTGTGCTGGAGGCATCAATGCAGGATCTTAATGCGGCACTTACTGAGCTTGAAATTTATGGATATCTAGATCATCTTCCCGGGAAGCAGTTTCGGCTTCGGTAATGAAAGGTTACGAGTCAGGCATAAAGCAGTGTGGATTTGCATTGCAAAAAAATGGAGAATAGAGAGATAAAATGGCTATGTCAAATTTAGTTATTGTGGAGTCGCCCGCAAAGGCGAAAACTATACAAAAATATTTAGGAAAAGATTATGATGTGATCGCATCTATGGGACATATTCGTGATCTGCCCAAATCTAAGTTGGGTGTGGATGTGGAGCATGGGTTTCAGCCACAGTATACAGATATGAAAGGAAAGGAAGATGTGATCAAGCATCTGAAAGAGCATGCAAAAAAGTGCGATCATGTATATCTTGCAACGGACCCTGATCGAGAAGGAGAGGCCATATCTTGGCATATTGCTCAGATTTTGGGCTTGAATATGAATGAGAACAATCGTGTTGAATTTAATGAAATAACGCGCAGCGGCATTCAGACAGGTATGAGTCATCCTCATAAGATTGATCTAGATCTAGTGAATGCTCAGCAGGCACGCCGGATTTTGGATCGCTTGGTAGGATATAAGCTCAGTCCTTTTTTATGGAAAAAAGTACGCCGTGGGCTTTCAGCAGGCAGAGTACAGTCGGTTGCGGTGCGGTTAGTAGTAGATCGTGAAAATGAAATACGTGCATTTGTTCCCCAAGAGTACTGGTCGATTGATGCCAAATTTACGGCGCCGCCGTCCCGGAAGGTGTTTGCAGCAAAACTGGTACGGGTAGACGGCGAAAAGGTGGATAAAACAGAAATTGCCAAGAAAGAAACAGCAGATGCATTGCTGGCAAGACTGCAAAATGCTGCATATCATGTGCAGAATGTGAAAAAAAGGGTAACAAAACGGCATCCTGCTCCGCCGTTTATCACCTCAACATTACAGCAAGACGCTTCTTATCGTTTGGGATTTCAGTCTAAGCGTACTATGAAGGTGGCACAGGAATTATATGAAGGCGTCGAAATTGAAGAAATGGGTGCAGTCGGTTTGATCACCTATATGCGTACAGATAGTCTGCGAATTTCTGCAGAAGCACAGAAGGCTGCGGCGGATTATGTTACTGCACAGTATGGCAGCAGCTATCTTCCGTCAGAGCCAAGAATATATAAGACTAAGAAAAATGCGCAGGACGCTCACGAAGCCATTCGTCCTTCTCTGCCAAATCTGACGCCGGATCGAGTAAAAAGCAGTTTGACTTCCGATCAGTATAAATTGTATAAACTGATTTGGGAACGGTTTATCGCCAGTCAGATGGCAGATGCACTGATGGATACGGTATCGGTGGAGATCGAGGCGGATAACTGTATTTTCAAGGCAACAGGTTCTACCATGAAGTTTGATGGTTTTACGGTGCTGTACGATGAAGCGAAGGGAGATAAGAGTGAGAATAAGAACCTGCCGGAATTGGAAAACGGCATGGAAGTTCGCTTAAAATCTCTGGAGGGAAATCAGCATTTCACACAGGCACCGCCTCGTTATACAGAAGCTACATTGATTAAGGCACTTGAAGAAAATGGTATCGGTCGTCCGAGTACCTATGCTCCTACCATTACAACGATTACATCACATTTATATGTGGAACGGGAGGGAAAGCAGCTTAAGCCTACGGTACTGGGAGAAGTGACAACTGAACTCATGAAGGAACATTTTCCCAATATTCTGGATGTAAAATTTACTGCGGAAATGGAAAATAGTTTGGATGATGTGGAGCGCGGCAAAAAAAGCTGGGTACAGACACTGGATGATTTTTATGGCGATTTTTCCAAAACATTGGAGACTGCCGAGGAAAAAATGGAAGGCAAACGTGTTAAGGTGCCGGATGAAGAAACGGATATTGTCTGTGATCAGTGCGGTAGAAAAATGGTGATTAAAATCGGTAAATTTGGGCGGTTTTTGGCATGCCCGGGTTTTCCGGAGTGCAAGAATACCAAGAAAATTGTTCAAGAAACCGCAGGGGCATGCCCGCTTTGTGGCAAAAAGATCATTTTGAAAAAATCTAAGCGCGGCCGTAGTTTCTATGGATGCAGTGCGTATCCGGAATGTAATTTTATGACATGGAATGTACCAACTGAGGAAAAATGTCCGGAGTGTGGTTCCACATTATTTCAGAAGGGTGGAAAATCCGGAACACTTGTTTGTGAAAAGCCAAACTGTGGATATTCTCGACCGATAGGCGGGGGTGCATCATGACTTGTGTGACAGTTGTTGGCGGTGGGCTTGCAGGCTGCGAGGCGGCATGGCAGTTGGCGGAGGCGGGGTTTTCTGTTCGTCTTCAGGAAATGAAACCATTGAAATATACGCCGGCACACCACTATGAAGGATTGGCAGAACTGGTTTGTTCGAATTCATTGAAAGCCAATCGGATTAACTCAGCAGCCGGACTTTTAAAAGCAGAAATGACATGTCTGGGGTCTCTTTTGACGCAATGTGCCAAAAAATCGGCAGTGCCGGCAGGCGGTGCACTGGCGGTAGATCGGAAACAGTTTTCGGATCTTGTCACAAAAGCTGTGCGTAGTCACCCGAACATTACATTGGAGACAACAGTTGCAGAGGAGATTCCCGATACACCGGTGATCGTTGCAACAGGTCCGCTGACTGATGGAAAAATGGCATGGGATATTGAAAGGCGCTGCGGCAGTCGGCTGAGTTTTTTTGATGCTGCAGCACCAATTGTCAGTTTTGAAAGCTTGGATAAAGAAAAAATTTTTTTTGCTGCTAGATATGGCAGAGGTGATGCCGATTATATCAATTGTCCTATGAACAGGGAGGAATATGAGGCATTTTATGAAGCACTGATTACTGCCGAACGGGCAGAACTTCATGAGTGTGATAAGTCTTTTTTTCGGGTGTATGAGGGGTGTATGCCTATTGAAGTGCTGGCGTCCAGAGGAAAGGATACCATGCGGTTTGGGCCTCTGAAACCGGTGGGATTGACAGATCCCCGGACAGGTCATCGACCGTGGGCTGTAGTACAGCTGAGAAAGGAAACTCAGGAAGGAACCATGTACAACTTGGTAGGTTTTCAGACGAACCTAAAATTTCCGGAGCAAAAACGTGTTTTTTCCATGATCCCAGGTTTGCAGCATGCAGATTTTTATCGTTATGGGGTGATGCACCGCAATTTCTTTTTGGACAGCCCTCGGCTTCTGAATGCGGATTATTCGCTGCGGGGAGCGGAGTATGTTTATTTTGCAGGACAGATGACGGGCGTAGAGGGGTATATGGAATCTGCGGCGAGCGGCATTCTTGCCGGAAAAAATCTAGCAAGGAAATTACAGGGGAAACCACCGATGATTCTGCCTAGAGAGACGATGATGGGAGCACTTGCCGCTTATATTAGTAGCGCACCGACGGAAAATTTTCAGCCCATGGGAGCTAATATGGGAATTCTGCCAGATTTGCCGGAACGGATTCGGGGAAAGCAGGAAAAATATCAGGCATATGCAGATCGGGCGTTAGCTGTGCTGGATTCATATTTGCAAAAACTAGGATAAATGGGGGAAACAGCTGAAAATCTGATTGAACCAAAATTCATTTAATGGATTTGTATTTCTGGCCTCTATCAGACTTTTGCTTTTCTTTGTTTTCTGCTGGAATCTAGTGTTTGGAAAGATTGTGAAACTTCTCAAGCATATGAGCGGGCACTGCTGGAATACTATCATGAGTGAACGCAAGAAGGATTGCCATAGTTTAAGTCTATTACGACTTCTTTTAAACGGAATAAGAAACCTCAGTCCGTTTTAGGATGGGTCTTGAGGGAAAATGAACGTATATTCATTCTGAATAAAATGAATGCTACTGTATAGTTTAAGATGGAAAAGTATAGTTACTATTTGTATTGGAGAAAGGTGTGTTACAGACGCAGTGAAATGTGTCGTAAGGATTTGCTGGGTAAAATTTGGTGGTATAGTGGTATATAAGTAACGTGCCTAATATACATAAAATTTTGATTGGGTGTTAGAATTGAGAAATGAACGAAACGAATATCATTTCTCACTTCTAATTCCTTATTCAGTATGTAAGATCGCATAAGGAGGAATCCAAAAGACGTGAATATTTTAATTGACGCATTTGGCGGTGATAACGCACCGCTGGAGGTGATAAAGGGTGGTTCGCAAGCCGTCAGGGAACTGGGCGTGACTGTGACGCTGGTAGGCGATACTGAAAAAATTCAGGATTGTGCTGTACAAAATGGACTTTCGCTGGAGGGAATGGAACTGATTCATGCTCCGGCTGTGTTTGATATTCATGATGAGCCAACTACTTTGCTGAAGCAACACTCTGATACCTCTATGGCTGTCGGTATGCAGGCACTTCACGACGGAAAAGGTGATGCTTTTGTCTGTGCCGGAAGTACCGGAGCATTGCTGGTTGGGGCAACATTTCTGGTTAAGCGAATCCCCGGCATTAAGCGTGCTGCTGCTGCACCGGTTTTGCCAACGGAAAAGGCGCCGTTCATGCTCATTGACGGTGGTGCCAATAACGACTGTCGTCCCGAGATGCTGGTTCAGTTTGCTGTTATGGGCAGTGCTTACATGCAGAATGTTATGGGTGTGAAAAAACCTCGTGTAGCACTGTTAAATGTGGGTGCTGAGGAGACTAAGGGACGTGAGTTGGAACTGGAATCTTATGCGCAGTTAGAAAAAGCACCGTTGCATTTTATCGGAAATGTTGAGGCACGTGAACTTCCCATGGGTGTGGCAGATGTGGTGGTCACAGACGGTTTTACCGGCAATGTGGCACTCAAATTGTATGAGGGCATGGGAAAGTTTATGGCACATCAGATGAAGAATAACCTTTTTGCTGGTGTTGGTGGTAAATTGGCAGCGATGATCATATTGCCGAAAATTAAGGCATTGACTAAAAAAATGGATTATAAAGCGGTTGGCGGTGCAGTAATGCTAGGTGTGCAAAAACCAGTTATCAAGGCACATGGGAGTTCGGATGGTCAGGCTTTTTTTAATGCGATTCGTCAAGCGAGAGATTGTGTGGCAGGCAATGTAGTACAGACTATTGCGGAAAATACCGGAAAAACACAAAAAGCAAATATGGGGAGGTAGTAATTATGGAGCATTCGGAATATGTGGATCTGGGAAGATTTGAATCCTATATTCATTATCATTTTCAGAATAAACATCTGCTACTGGAGGCATTATCGCATTCCTCTTATGCAAATGAAAAGAGAAAGTCTCGTAATAGCAATGAACGTTTGGAATTTTTAGGAGATAGCGTGTTATCGATTGTAGTGTCAGAGTTTTTGTTTCATAAATACCCGAATCTGCCAGAGGGAGAACTGACAAAACTCCGTGCATCAATGGTATGTGAAAAGGCATTGTTTGTATTCGCCAAACAGATTCACCTGGGAGAATTCTTGCTTTTGGGTAAAGGGGAAGAGCATACAGGCGGTAGAGAACGCTCTTCGATTTTAGCGGATGCATTTGAGGCAGTTATTGCGGCGATTTTTTTAGATGGCGGAATGAAAGCAGCAAAACGGCACATTTTGCGGTTTATCCCGGAAGATCCGGAGGAGCATGACCAGCCGATGGGATTTCATGATTATAAGACACAGCTGCAGGAAGTAGTACAAAAGAATCCGGAAGAAAAAGTGGAATATGTACTGGTCAGTGAGTCCGGTCCGGATCATGATAAGGCGTTTCGGGTGGAAGTATGTCTCAATTCCAATGTGATTGGTACAGGTATTGGGCATAGCAAAAAGGCTGCTGAGCAGATGGCAGCAAAAGAAGCATTGTCATTGATGGGCTATGGCAAAGTATAAGCATAAGACTCTTGCATTTTTCATACCTCATCGGGGCTGCCCCCATCAGTGCAGTTTTTGTGATCAAACCTCCATTAGCGGCATTACCCATGCGCCTGTACCGCAGGAAGTTGCGGCAGCTTGCAAAGAAATGCTGCTGCGCTATGGCGGTACGCTGGAAAATGCAGAAGTTGCATTTTTTGGGGGCAGTTTTACTGCAGTGGAGCCATCCTATCGGCAGGCACTGCTGGAAAGTGTGCAGCCATATTTGGGAAAAGGGAAATTTTCTGGTATCCGCATTTCTACCCGACCCGATGCCATAGATTCGGCAATACTCACCCAGTTACAGCGATATCATGTGACTGCTATTGAACTGGGTGCACAGAGCATGTGTGATGCGGTTTTACAGAAAAATGAACGTGGACACGATGCACAATCTGTGAGGAACGCTTCCAGTGCCATTCGGAAAAGCGGATTTTCTCTGGGATTACAGCAGATGGTGGGGCTGTATGGCAGTACGCTGGCAGACGAATACAGTACACTTGAACAACTCTTGGCGTGTCAGCCGGATACCATACGTATTTACCCCACGGTTATATTGAAGGGAACTAAACTGGCGCAATATTACGCAAAAGGCGATTACCTGCTGTTGCCTAAAGAAAAAGTACTGGAGTACTGTGCCGATGCTCTTTGTCGCTGTGCGGAAATGGGCGTTCGTGTGATTCGGTTAGGATTGCATGATGCGCCGTCTTTAAGGGAAAAGATGTTGGATGGATACTACCATCCGGCATATCGGGAACTAGTGGAATCCCGATTATATCTACGCGCTTTGGAACGTGCGGCAAAGGAAAACAAAATATCGGAATTGTTTGTAGAAACTGCGCTTGGCACAATGAGCAAGGTACTGGGGCAGCACGGAATTAATCGAAAGCGGCTGGCGGAATGTGGAATAACGATGAAAGTTATGGAAACGATGAAAGTTGCAAGCGGTGAGATTGTTGTGTGTGGAAAGCAATATCCTATATATGGTTTCAATCACAGTAGGGATATGTGTTAATGAAACGAAATATTGGCTTGTTTGATATATTAATCATAAAAGCACAAAGGAAAGATAAGTGAATGCATGTGTGAAAGGAAAAGTTGTGCATAACAAAAATCTTATGATTTCAATTGGGGTTGCTGTGTTGCTGGTTATGCTTGTCGGTCTCGGCACCGGTTATGTCTTGTATTATCGACAAGGTGTAAAGCCTGTTTCTGTGAAAACAACATTGGAATATGATCCGAAAAACGTGGTTTATTTTTATCAGAAGGACAATGCTTGGAAATTTGATAAGCTGGGGAATTCCCAGTACACTATGGGTGACTCCGGTTGCTTAACGTGTTGTGTTTCCGCATTATTACAAATGCAACATTTTACTGTAGATGGTCTGGCGACAGATGCTGACGCTGGGGAAGTAAACCATTTTTTTCAGAGAATGGGATCTATGACGGTGAGGGAAATCTTCAGTGGGATGTATTGGAGGAGGTAGCAGATGTATCTGTAACGAAAAAGGATGCATCAGAATTATCAGTTGAAGAACTAGATAACTATTTAGAAGATGGATGTTACCCCATTGTTCGGGTGCGTATGCACGGAAATGGCAGCTATCACTATGTTCTGATTGTCAGCAGTCAGGACGGGGAGTATTGGTGCATGGATCCGCTAGAGGAATTGCAGAGGCTAGTACCGCTTTCACAGTTTGGAGGAAAAGTTTATGCGGTGCGGCTTTTACAGATGAAAAGTAGGAGTGAGGCAGTCATTGATAATAATAAAAACAATGAAGCGATGTGCAGTTTCGGAATATGCAAAATTGTATATGAGTGTATTTAACCATGAACCGTGGAATGATAGCTGGACTGTAGAAACTGCCTCTGTACGGATTGCAAATATGATGAAAACATCAACTTTTGTTGGGAAAGCGATGTATAGAGACGGGGTACTGTTGGGTTTAATATGGGGGCAAAAAGAACAGTACGATTTAGGAATACATTTTCAAATTCAAGAATTTTGTGTCGGGGTCGATGCACAGGGAAAGGGGTATGGAACGCTGCTGCTCGATGAACTGCGTACAGTACTGCAAAGGCAAGGCATTACCAATATATATCTTATTACATCAAAAGGGCAGAAAACAGAAGGATTTTATCAGCGAAAAGGATTTCAGACTTCAGATAATATGGTATTAATGTACCAGGTACAATAATAAATCTTTAGCGATAACTGAAACGGAAAGGAAGTGTACCATGTATCTACAGTCATTAGAACTGCAAGGCTTCAAGTCGTTTCCCGATAAGATCAAACTAACATTTGATAAGGGTTTGACGGCAGTTGTCGGACCAAATGGCAGTGGCAAAAGTAATATTGGAGATGCTGTTCGTTGGGTGTTGGGAGAACAGTCTACCAAGACACTCCGGGGCAATAAAATGGAAGATGTCATTTTCTCCGGTACAAAGACCCGAAAACCTATGGGATTTGCTGTCGTAACTTTAGAAATCAATAATGAGACCGGCGAGTTGGGCGATACTTATGGTGCCGTAGTCAGTGTTACCCGAAAGCTATATCGCAGCGGTGACAGTGAGTACCGCATCAATGGAAAACAGGTGCGTCTGAAAGATGTGACAGAGCTGTTTATGGATACGGGAATGGGCAGAGATGGTTATGCTATCATTGGACAGGGAAGGATTGCGGAGATCGTTAGCGCCAAGAGTGCCGATCGGCGGGATATTTTCGAGGAGGCAGCTGGTGTTTCAAAGTTCCGGTATAAAAAGCAGGAGGCACAGCGAAAGCTGGATGCTGCACAGGAAAATTTAGTGCGGTTGCAGGATATTGTATCTGAACTGGAATCTCGCGTAGAACCGCTTCGCCGGCAGTCGGAAAAGGCAAAGCAGTATGTGGAACTTGCTGAACAACAGAAACAGTTGGAAATCTCGCTGTGGGTGCGGCGTCTGGCGGGTCTGCGGGAAAAATTGCAGTCACTGACAGATGGTTATTTACAGGTGCAGGCGGAATATCAGAATGCGGAACTGGAGATCAATCATGCAGACCAAAAGGTGCAGGAAGGTTATCGACGGATGCAGGAATGCACAATTCAGATAGAAACAATTCGGGAAAAAATACAGCGGTCGGAAGAGGAAACCGCAAAACTGCAAGCAGCAGTGGCAGTTTGTGAAAATGAGATTCGTCATGGACTGCAAATGCAGCAGAGCTTGGAGAGGCAGAAGGAAGAAACGAAAGCGCAAAAAAAGGAAATGCAGGAAAGGACGGCATCGCTGGCAGAGCAGGCTGTGCGGCTGCGACAAAAGAGAGAGGAATTGCTTTTACAGGCAGAGCAAGCGGAAAGGGACTGGCATGCGCTAGAAAATCGAGCATCACAGCGTGGAAAAGAATATGAACAAACACATGCGGCTTTGCAGCAGCTTTATGTGAGACAGAGTGAACTGCGTGTGTTGCAGCAAACGACAGCAGGACAGCAGGAAGAATTGCGGGCACAGATTGCTGAACATCAGATAAGATATCTTGCACTGGAGGAAGCTTATCATCAACAAGAGAAAATGTATCAGGAGGCAGAGCAGCACGCCAATCAATCCAAAGAGACGTTACTGCAAATGCAGAATCAGCGGGACGGATTTCAGAAACGGTACGCGAATGCAACCGCAGAATTGGAAATGGGGAAAAAAGCACAGGAACAGGCATCATTTGCATTGCGAGATAAGCGACAGCGGCAGAAGCTGCTGCAGGATATGGAACGCAATATGGAGGGGGTTTCCGGCAGCGTCAAAGCCGTCCTTCGAGCAGAAGGCGGTGCACCAAGAGGTGTGTTTGGTACAGTGGCACAACTAATTACAACGGATCAGAAATATGGTGTGGCACTTGAAACGGCATTAGGTGGTGCAATGCAGAATTTGATCGTGGCTGATGAAAATGCGGCAAAACAGTGGATACGATTTTTGGCACAGAATCGTGCAGGAAGAGCGACATTTTTGCCGCTTACTTCTGTGCGGGGAAGACCACTTCGTGAAACGGGACTGGAACGAATGCAAGGGTATGTGAATGTGGCATCTGGATTGGTGCGGTATGCCCCACAATATGAAGCCATTGTTTCCTACTTGTTAGGGAGAATTGTTGTTGCAGAAGATCTGGATGCGGCTGCGGAAATTGCTAAGGTATATCAGTATCGATTCCGGATCGTCACACTAGACGGACAGGTAATCAATGCCGGAGGTACATTTACCGGTGGTTCTGCACAGCGTTCCGGCGGTATGCTGACACGCCGCGCAGAGCTGGAATCATTGTCTTCTGATATTGCCGTACTGGAGCAGCAGGAAAAAACAGCTTTTGAGGCGTTGCAAAAGATACAGGCACGATCTGTCAGCCTACATCAGCAAATGCAGAAATATACAGAATCCTGTCGTCAGGCAGAGAGTGTTTCGGTTGAAGCAGATGCCCAGATGGAAAAGTGCCGTTATGTGTTGCAGCAGTCGAAAGAACGGTTGTCGGAGGCAAGAACACGAGGCAAAGGGCTGCAGACACGATTGGAAGAAACCACACAGAAAAATAGTGCTGCAAAACAAGAGGGGGAAGAAGTTTCAACTTCCATTACAAAGACGCAGCAGATGCTGGATTCTGCAAATGAGAAGCGCAGCGCCTTGCAGATACAACAAGAAAAACTTGCACAGCGCCGATCACAGCTAAAACTGGGACAGGTAGAGTTGGAAAAGGATATTGAAACGTTATCAAAGGAGATGCAGGGACAGACATCACAGCAACAATTGATGCAGGAGAAGCTGGCACAGCTAGACAAAGATATTTCCGTGCAGAAAGATAGTATTGCACAGAAACAGGCAGAAAAAGTTCTTGATGCTGAAAAAATAAAACAGGGCAGGAAGCTTCGCATGGAAAGTCAGTCAAAGATCCTGCACTGGCAGAAAGTGCATGAATCTCAAGATCAGCAGATACGGCAGATTCAAAATGGTCTGAAGGAAATCAATGCTGCGCGGGAAAAGTATGCTGGTGAAATGAGCCGTTTTGAAGAGAAAAAGTTGTCCGTGCAGGCAGATTATGATAATGTTGTGAGACAACTGTATGAGCAGTATGAGCTATCTCTGTCGGAGGCACAGGGGGTCGCTCAGCCTCTGGAAGATTTGCAGGAGGCAGGGCGTACCCTTCAGACATTAAAAAGCCGTATACGGGGATTGGGGACAGTCAATGTTGCAGCGATTGCAGAATATGAAGAGGTTTCTAAGAGGTATCAATTTTTATCAACACAAATGCAGGATGCCGAGACAGCGAAACAGGAACTGGAGTCGCTGATCGGGTCATTAACCGAAGAGATGCAGCGTATCTTTTCAGAGAGCTTTGCAGTGATAAACGATCACTTTCGTGAAATCTTCCGAGATCTGTTTGGCGGCGGCGAGGCACATCTGGAATTGACGGATCCTGAAAATGTTTTGGAGTCTGGTATTGAAATCAAGGTTGCACCGCCCGGAAAGGTGATAAAGAATTTGATCGCTTTGTCAGGGGGAGAACAGTCTTTTGTGGCAATTGCAATTTATTTTGCGATATTACGGCTGCGGCCTTCACCGTTTTGTGTGCTGGATGAAATTGATGCGGCATTGGATGAGGGAAATGTTCGACGATATGCACAATATTTGCAGCATTTCACGGATACAACACAATTTATTTTGGTGACGCATCGCCGAAGTGCTATGGAAGAGGCAAATGTACTGTATGGTGTGACAATGCAAGAAGATGGTGTCTCCCGACTTTTACGTATGGAGCAGGAGGAGTTGGTATCTTCGGCATATGATGCAGAGCCAACGGAAATAGGAAAAGGATTATAAGTAGTGAGTGAAAGGACAGGTGTGAAAGATGGGATTGTTCGGAAAAAAGAATAAGGAAAAAAGTGTACCATTTTGGAAACGTGCAAAAGAAAAACAGGAGGATTTAGAAATAGACCAAGAAAAAGAAGCGATTTCAGAGCAAATAGATCAAGACGCAGATAACGATGCTGGTAAAGCAGACGAATATGAAGAGATTGCAGCCTCTGCGATTGCGGAACGGGCGGCGCAGGAACAAGATGAAATCGAACGGGCACGGCAGGCGGCGCAGCAGGCGATGTTGGAAGAAGAGCAGAGAAAAGAGGCGGTTGCACTGGCACGGCAGGCGGCATTGGAGGCGACGGGTGCTGTTGTGACAGAAGAACCAGAGGCACAGTTGATCGCTGAAGAAGATGCCGAACCAGAGAAGATTGTGGAGGAAGAACCGGAGCAATCAGAAAAGATGATCAATGATGAAATACCATCGGAAATAAACGAAGATGCTTGTGTGACACCTGAACAGTCGGTTCTTAAGGAAAGCATACCGGGCAGCATAGCAAAGGCAGAGAAAAAGGGACTGTTTGTAAAGATTCGGGAAGGCTTGCGCAAAACCAAAGATGCTATGGTTTCCCAGATGCAGAAGGTACTTGGTAATTTTACAAAAATTGATGATGATCTGTTTGATGAATTAGAAGAGACAATGATCATGAGTGATTTGGGTGCGCAAACGTCAGTACAAATTTGTGATACATTACGGCAGCGTGTCAAGGGACGTGGCGTGACAGATCCACAGGAAATCATGGGAATGATTCAGGAAATTATTACCGAAATGTTAGGTGAGGATCAAACACTGGAGTGCCCTACAAAGCCAACGGTCATTATGGTAATCGGTGTCAATGGTGCGGGAAAAACAACTACGATTGGAAAGCTTTGTTATCAACTGCAGTCTGAGGGAAAAAAAGTACTTGTTGCAGCTGCAGATACGTTTCGTGCAGCGGCAATTGATCAGCTGGAGGTTTGGACACAGCGTGCGGGTGTGGATATTGTAAAACATACCGAAGGTTCTGATCCGGCATCGGTGGTGTATGATGCTATAGATGCTGCAAAGGCAAGAGACTGCGATGTGTTGATCTGTGATACGGCAGGAAGACTCCATAATAAGAAAAACCTGATGCAGGAACTTGCTAAGATGAACCGCATTATTGAGACACGGGCAGAGGGGTGTCACCGTGAGATTCTGCTGGTGCTGGATGCTACTACAGGACAAAATGCGGTCAATCAAGCCAAACTTTTTCAAGAAGTTGCAGATATTACGGGCATTGTGTTGACTAAACTAGATGGTACTGCGAAAGGCGGTATTATTGTTTCGATACGGAATGAACTGGGTATCCCAGTAAAACTGGTGGGTGTCGGTGAAAAAATTGACGATTTGCAGCCATTCCGGGCAGTTGATTTTGTACGTGCGCTGTTTGAATCACCTGAGGAGGAATAATCATGCAAAAAGTAGTCATTGCATCCAATAATTCTGGAAAATTACGTGAGATTCAAGCAATACTGGAACCCTTTGGGTTGGAGGCAGTTTCACAGAAAGCAGCAGGATTTATCGAAGAGGTGGAAGAAACCGGAAAGAATTTTTCCGAAAATGCAATGCTGAAAGCACGCGCAGTGTATGAAAAGCTGCATTGCCCCGTTATTGCTGATGACAGTGGTTTGATGGTGGATGCACTGGACGGTGCTCCGGGTGTTTTTTCCCATCGTTTTGCCGGAGAGGGCGCTACGGATGCCCAGAGAATGGAAAAATTGCTTTGTATGTTACGAGGTGTGCCACCGGAAAAGCGTACAGCAAGATTTGTGTGTGTGCTGTGTTATATCGATGCACAGGGAAAAACGCTCTTTTTTAAAGGAACTTGTGAAGGTACAATTGGAGAAGCCCCTGTGGGAGAAAATGGGTTTGGATATGATCCCGTGTTTTGCTGCGGAGAAAAGACAATGGCAGAGATGACCGATACGGAAAAAAACCAGATCAGTCATCGGGGCAAAGCGTTGCAGCAGCTTCAGGTATATCTGGAAACGCATGGAGAAGGCAGCGGTATCGTAATTAAGGAAGGAGTAGATAATGATGTTAACAAGTAAACAGCGTGCTGTACTGCGTGGAATTGCTAGTACATATGAGACTATTTTTCAAGTGGGGAAAAGCGGTATTAGCGATACGCTGGTAAAGCAGGTGGAAGATGCACTGCGTAAACGGGAAATGATAAAAATGCATGTGCTGGATAATTGTCCGATGGATGCTCGTGAGGTGGCACAGGTGTTGGCGGAAAAAACAGCGTCAGAAGTGGTACAAGTGATTGGAAACCGGCTGATTTTATTTAAGCGTAATCCCAAAGAGCCAGTGATTGTGTTCTGATGAGTCGCATTGGATTGTTTGGAGGGAGCTTTAATCCAATTCATAATGGGCATTTGCATTTGATAGAAAGTGCAAAACAGGAACTGAATTTGGAGAAAGTAGTGCTTATACCGGCGGGGATTTCGCCGTTTAAGCAGCATATGACGGGAATTGCGTCTGGTGCACAACGCTATGACATGTGTATGCTGGCAGTAGAGAATCTGCCGTATTGTTTTGTGGATGACTGTGAAATACGTCGAGATGGTGTCAGCTATACAGTGGATACTGTTGTATATTTTCGGAGGCAGTATCCGAATGCAGAATTGGTTCTTTTAGTGGGAAGTGATATGTTTTTATCATTTCAGCGTTGGCATCGGTACAAGGAAATTCTAAGAAATGCTGGGTTGGCAGTAGTTTCACGTGAAGGAGATGATACGGAAGCGTTGGAGGCACATCGTAAAATTTTGTTGCAATATGGCAAAATTTTTCTGTGCCATGCACAAGCCTACACAATATCTTCTACAAAAATTCGGGAAATTCGAAAAAAAGGCGGAGATTTTTCTTGCTATTTGCCGGAAAAAGTAGTACAATATATAATATCTCACAAATTGTATCTGGAATAGCATTACATGTGCTGAATTATTATAAAGCAAATCGGGGAAAGGAGTTCCTGCTGGATATGATGGATTTGGAAGCGTATAGGAGATACCTGAAAGAACATCTTTCTGCAAAACGGTACACGCATTCGGTCAATGTATCGGCGGCGAGTTGTGCACTGGCAAAACAGTTTGGAGGGGTTAGTCCCGAAAAGGCAAAACTTGCTGGTCTGGTACATGATATCTGTAAGGAAGAACCGAAAGAGATACAGTATATTCTCATGATGCAATCGACAATGGATGTGTGCGAGGAAGAACGGAAATCATTTAAAGTGTGGCATGGTATTGCAGGAGCAGAGATGCTGAGAAAACAGTTTCATGTTACCGATATGGATATTCTTCGGGCAGTACGATATCATACCATTGGACGCGCGGGCATGTCTCCGTTGGAAAAAATAGTGTATTTAGCGGATATGATTTCCAAAGAACGGGACTATCCGGATGTGGATGTGATGCGGGAAAAAGCAAACCGAGGATTGGATGAGGGGATGCATTATGCACTGGAATATTCTCTGGAAAAATTAGTAAAACGTTGTGCATATATTCCTCATCACACTGTAGAAGCGTATAATGAAGTTTTGACAAATCTGCATCGAAAAGCGGATTAAATAACCGATGCGATAGATTTCGTATTAAGCCGCCGAACGTTTTTTGAAAGAATGATGATCAGAATAAAGAAGAGTGAATGTGGCAAGTGCGCCGGGAAGGATGAAACACCCTTATGAAAAAAAAGGATTTTCGAAAAGACGGCTATGACCGGAGACAAGAATCTTATATAAACGATGATTATTATGGAAGAAATAACGAGAGATATTATGTACCGCAAAAACGGAAAAGTACGCCAAAGGATCTTGCAATCATTGTGACCAGTATTCTGATCAGTGTAGTGCTGATTGTCATTATGGTGTGCAATGTTCCGATTATTAATTTTGAGACGGTAAAAGGCAGCACAATTACCACACAGCAGGTTTCTGTACTTAAGTACTGGAAGATGAAGCAGCCACTGGTAGAACTGGAAGGAACTCTTTCAAAGGTGGATTCAGCAGATTTGTCTGCATTGAATCTAAAAAGTGATTTGGATTCGGATATGGATGATGGATTGGATCTGGATCAAACGATTGAAGGACAATATACTGTATTGTTTCTCGGGATGGATGAAAGCGGAGAACTATCGGATGTTGACTGGGTTTTCCAGTTTGATCTCATCGCAGGTACAATGAATATTTTACAGATTCCCCGCGATTCCTTTATGCCCGATTATGCATCCCCATCTACTTGTAAATTCAATAGTATCTATCACAGTGGACAGGAAACAGGCGTTACGCCAATTCAGCGTGTGGTGAATGCAATTGAAGAAAATTTCTGTATCTACATTGACTGTTACGTGAAACTGAACTGTGATGATATTGCCAATATCGTGGATTCAATCGACGGCATTCCAATCACTCTGCCGGAGCGGATTACTTATGAAGCCGATAAGATACTGCCTGCAGGTGAACAGGTACTAAATGGTGAACAGGCAGAGTGGTTCGTGCGTTTTCGTCACGGTTATGCGGAAGGTGATATTGGTCGAGTGAAAGCACAGCGTATTTTTCTAGCAGCAGCCATGCAGAAAATGCTGGATATGAGCCAAACAGAACTTTTGTCAGCTATGCAGAAAATCTATAAGAATCAGTGGATTGCTACTGATCTGTCACTGGAACAAATCAGTATGCTTGCAGATTTTGCTTCCCAAAGACTGACCACGGATTCCGTGAATGTGTTTATGGTGCCCGGAGAAGGAGCAACATATTATCCCGGAGATGGTTCTCAACAGTCGGTATACTCGATTCATAAGGGAGCCACCATTGATTTGCTCAATACCTATTTTCGACCGTATCAGAATGAAATCTATCCAGAGGAAAGCACCATTGTGGAATTGGTGCCAGAAGGAGAATATCAGGCAACAGTATATGATGATACAAAGGAAAATCTAGAAGATATTCATAAAGGCGACAGTGACGACGGACAGCAGATGGATTGAAATATAGAAAGGAATTGGATATGACGCAGCAAGAAGTATTGGAAGTGATTGTAAAAGCACTGGACAGCAAACGTGCAGAAAAAATTAAAGTATTGCGTGTGCGGGATCTGACGATTTTGGGTGATTTTTTTGTTATCGCCAATGGTACCAGTACCACACATACCCGAACGTTGGCAGATGAAGTGGAGTATCAGATGTCCCAAAAGGGCATTGAGCCAATGCATCGAGAGGGCAGAGGAAATGGATCAAACTGGGTCGTTTTGGATTATGCTGATGTGATTGTGCACATTTTTTATAAAGAGACAAGAGAATTTTATCAGTTGGAACGACTATGGGCAGATGCGGAAGAAATAGATATTTCTGCGTGGCTGAAACCCAATCGTGCAGAATAATCTGGTGATATCCGGCAATGCATACAAAATTTATCTGACAATCTATGCTTTGTACATTGCTGACGGAAAAGAAAGTAAGGGAGGAATTGTTCTATGGAAGCGAAAGGAAAACAATGGGCTTTCATTATTGGGCTCTATATGATCGTGAAAGCCGTTTTGAATCTGATTCTGGGTTTTAATGTTTCTAATTTGATGATGCTGATTGTCGGTGTAGTGGCATTGGTGTTGTTGTTAAATCGTTTGCCATATATCAATTATATTGTAGCTGTTTTTTTGGCACTTATGTTTTTGCTGCATGTGGGAGAAAATATCCGTAATATTTCTAGTAATTGGCTCTATTTACTAGAGGGATTGCTAGACATTGGGGCAGCAGCTATTTTGGTATTTGAAAAAAATGTAAAGACATATTTTCATGCAAAAATGAAGTGAGATATGAGAGTGAAATAATGAAAGTCGTAACAGCACAGCATAAAGAATGTTTAAAGCGAATTTGTAATGCATTTGCTGCATGGTCTTTGCGCTGTGCTGCTGAAATAAGAAATAGAAGGAATGATATACATGAACAATAAATATGATTTTGCTGCTGTGGAATCCAAGTGGCAGAAATACTGGGAGGAACATGGTACTTTTCGTGCGAAGGAAACATATTCTGAACCAAAATTCTATGCGCTGGTTGAATTTCCATATCCATCTGGTCACGGTATGCATGTGGGACATATCAAGGCCTATTCCGGATTAGAAGTAGTCAGCCGTAAGAGACGGATGCAGGGCTATAATGTGTTGTTTCCTATTGGATTCGATGCATATGGGCTTCCTACGGAAAATACAGCAATTAAAACTGGTGTGCATCCTCGTAAGGTAACAGATGAAAACATTGTTAAGTTTACCGGACAGCTGAAAAAAGTGGGATTTTCTTTTGACTGGTCTAGAGTTATAGATACTACAGAAGAAGGGTATTATAAATGGACACAGTGGATTTTCCTGAAAATGTTTGAAAAAGGATTGGCATTTCGGGATAAAACTTTGGTCAATTATTGTCCTAGTTGTAAGGTAGTACTTTCAAATGAGGATTCCCAGGGCGGTAAATGTGATATTTGTCATAGTGATATCATTCAAAAGACTAAGGAAGTATGGTACCTTCGAATTACAGAATATGCCGATAAGCTGTTGGAGGGATTGGAAGAGGTAGATTATCTGCCAAATGTCAAGCTGCAGCAGCAAAATTGGATTGGAAAATCGACTGGTGCTTTTGTCAACTTTTCTATTAAAGAGCAAGATGAAACTTTGCGAATCTATACAACTAGACCGGATACGCTCTATGGAGTTACATTTATGGTTATTGCACCGGAACATCCAATGATTCAGAAGTATCGGGATAGCATTGCAAATATTGCTGAGCTGGATGCATATAGAACAGAGTGTGCAAAGAAGAGTGAATTTGAGAGAACACAGCTAGTAAAGGAAAAAACCGGTGTGAAAATTGATGGCCTGACGGCGATTAATCCCATTACCGGCAAGGAAATTCCAATTTACATTTCTGATTATGTTATGATGGGCTATGGTACCGGTGCGATCATGGCGGTGCCTGCACACGATAGCCGCGATTATGATTTTGCAAAAAAATTTGGCATTGATATCATTGAAGTAATTAAAGGCGGCGATATTTCTAAAGAGGCTTATACCGGTGACGGGGAAATGGTTAATTCTGATATTCTTAATGGAATCACCAATAAAAAGGAAGCTATTGCAAAGATGCTGGATTTACTGGAGGAAAAAGGCATCGGTGAAAAAGGCGTTCAGTATAAGATGAAAGACTGGGCATTTAATCGGCAAAGATATTGGGGTGAACCGATTCCGATCGTGTATTGTCCAAAGTGTGGTATGGTGGCAGTACCTTATGATGAATTGCCGTTAAAATTGCCACAGGTGAAAAATTTTGAACCAGGTACTGATGGAGAAAGTCCGCTGGCAAAGATTGATTCATTTGTTCACTGCAAATGCCCGCAGTGCGGCGGTGATGCTAGAAGAGAAACCGATACCATGCCGCAGTGGGCAGGTTCTTCTTGGTATTTCTTACGGTACTGCGATCCGCATAACGATAAAGAATTTGCGTCTCAGCAGGCATTGCGCTATTGGATGCCGGTTGATTGGTACAATGGCGGTATGGAGCACGTAACACGCCATATGATCTATTCCCGTTTCTGGCATAAGTTCTTATATGATCTGGGACTGGTGCCGACGTCGGAGCCTTATGCGAAGAGAACAGCACAGGGACTGATTTTGGGACCGGATGGGGAAAAAATGTCTAAGTCCAGAGGCAACGTTGTAGACCCCAATGATGTTGTCGATGTATATGGTGCTGATGTACTGCGTTTGTATGTGCTGTTTATGGGTGACTATGAAAAGGCGGCGCCTTGGAGCGAAAACAGTGTAAAGGGTTGTAAACGCTTCGTTGATAGAATTTGGGCATTGCAGGAGAAAATGACAGATGGCGATGGATATAGTGATATGCTGCGCTCTAAAATGCACAAGACCATCAAAAAAGTTTCAGAAGATATTGAGGCAATGAAGTTTAATACGGCGATTGCTGCAATGATGACACTGCTTAACGATATTTATGATGTTGGCAGCATCACCAAAAAGGAATTCCGAGATTTTTTGATCCTGTTGTATCCGTTTGCACCACATATTACTGAGGAACTATATCAGGTTATCGGCTGTCCTGGCGTGCTGGATGAGCAGCAATGGGTGACATATGATGAGGCACTTTGCATTGATGATATGATTGAGATTGTCGTGCAAATTAATGGTAAGGTTCGGGCAAAGCTGGAAATTGCAGCAGATGCCGAAAAAGATGCCGTTCTGAATCAGGCAGCAACAGAGCCAAAGATTGCAGAAGCAATTGAAGGAAAGAATGTGTTGAAACAAATCTATGTACCCAAGAAATTGGTCAACTTTGTTGTAAAATAACAATTTGAAGTTATTTTCTGAAGGATATATAAGTTGACTCGTTTCTGAAACGGCTTGCCATATATTGCTGAAATGAAGGGGATTTTGTTGTAAAAGATTCGTATAAATTGTTTGAAATTTACCGAAAAAAAGCTTGACAGATGCGGGAATATGTGGTATAATAGATTACATTGTAAAAATGTTTTTGCTTTTATCAGACGGATGGAGTGAATACCCAGATTCCGAATGCGGAAACTGGTGGTATAGATTGGAAACCTGGTGAATGAACCGGGCGGAAGATTAGCCTCTGCCGTAGTGGCAAAGGGAGGGAAATGTAAGTGGCAGAAGTTCGCGTTGGTAAGAACGAGTCTTTGGATACCGCTCTGAAGCGCTTTAAGAGATCTTGTGCGAAGGATGGCGTTATTGCTGAAGTTCGCAAGAGAGAGCATTATGAAAAGCCTTCTGTAAAGCGTAAGAAGAAGTCTGAAGCTGCTCGTAAGCGCAAGTATTGATAAATTTGCGAAACACAGCAGGCGGGTGCACTTTTAAAAAGTGCGCCCGTTTTTTTGCAATATGTCTTCGTTCGACATTTCCGGCGCAGGGGAAGATGTATAATGAATGCAGCCGGAAAAACAGCGAAAAAGGGATTGCCCGTCGAGAAGGAACGGCGGAATAATGCAAAGAGGAGGAACATAGATGCTCTTTCGCATAAAAGTTGCACTGCGAAGTGTGTGTGACATAACGCCTCGTCTGTTGAAAAAAATGGGCGTAAGAGGACTACTTTTGGATATTGATAATACATTGACAACGCACGATAACCCTGTGCCCGCACCGGGTGTGGAAGCATGGGTCGCAAGAATGCGGGAAGCGGGAATTGCTCTTTGTCTCGTGTCGAATAATCATTCGCCACGGGTGGCACCATTCGCAAATCGGCTTGGAGTGGACTATGTTTGTGAGGGGAAAAAGCCCCTATCGAAAGGCTTTCGGGAAGGTGTGCAGAAAATGAGACTTTCCCGCAGTGAGGTAGCCGTTGTAGGAGATCAAATCTTCACCGATGTGTTGGGGGCAAATTGGCTTCGTATACCCTGCATTTTTGTATTTCCCATGGAAATGGAAAAAACGAAATTTTTCAAATTTAAACGAAAAATGGAAATTCCATTTTTGCCAAAAAAAGTGTATGAAGAAGAAAAAGAAGGAGTTGAGAAAATATGATAAAAAAAGTACTTGTTATTCATGGCCCTAATCTGAATCTGCTGGGAGAACGGGAACCCGGCGTATACGGCAGTACTACACTACAGGAACTCAATCGTCAGATTTTAGATAGGGCAGAGGCAATGGGATTAGAATGTGAAATCTTTCAGTCCAATCATGAAGGTGCCATTATTGATAAACTGCATGCAGCAAGACATACTTTTGATGGTGTGGTTATCAATGCCGGTGCATATACGCATTATAGCTATGCAATCCATGACGCAATTCATGATATACGAATTCCTTGCATTGAAGTACATATCAGCAATATTTATGCTCGTGATCCGTTTCGTGCACACTCTGTCTTGAGTGCAGTTTGTGCTGGTACCATTGCTGGATTTGGGATACAAGGATATTTTCTGGCAATGCAGGCACTGTCGGAAATGTAAGGGGTGAAAAAATATGACAAGTCGAATGCTTGCAATGATAAAAAAACTGCCAAAATCTGTGGATGCAGCAATGATACAATCGGATATCAATCGCTTTTATTTGACGGGAATGCATTCTTCTAGCGGTACAGTATTGTGCTTTCGTGAGGCAGCGTATCTGATCATAGATTTTCGATATATTGAAAAAGCAAAAGTGTGCGTAAAAGATTGTGTAGTCATTGAACAGCACAATCTGATGGAACAAGTGCGGGAACTTCTGGAAAAACACAATGCCAGACTTTTGGCGGTTGAATCAAGACAGATGACATTGAGTCAGTTTACTCAGTGGAAAAAAGCTCTTGGTAATTTGGTGGAATTTGACAGCAGTGATGCACTGAGCGATGCCATTACTGCCTGCCGAAATATCAAAAGTGAAGCAGAAATTGAAAAGATTCAGAAGGCACAGCGTATTGCAGAGATTGCTTTTGAGGATATTCTGCAGTTTCTGCGCCCCGGTATTTCGGAGCGGCAGATCATGCTGCGGCTGAATCAGACGATGCTGGAAAATGGTTCAGAAGGGGAGTCTTTTCCTACTATTGCATTAACTGGCAGTGCAACTTCTATGCCACACGGTGTACCATCAGAAAACCGTTTCGTCAAAGAGGGCGATTTTGTGCTGATGGACTATGGTGCAATGTATGACGGTTATCATAGCGATATGACAAGAACGGTATGTGTGGGACAGCCGACCAGTCGTATGCGAAGCGTATATGAAGTGGTGCTGGCGGCACAGCAAGCATCTCTTGACGGCGCAAAGGCAGGGATTACCGGAAAGGATCTTGATAAATATGCGAGAGAAGTGATTGAAACAGCCGGATTCGGTAAATGTTTCGGTCATGCGCTGGGACACGGCGTCGGTTTGGAAATTCACGAATTTCCAAATGCCTCGCCCGGTTCCCGGACGGTGCTGGAGCAGGGAAATGTGGTGACGGTGGAGCCAGGTATATATTTTCCAGGAGAATTTGGCATCCGAATTGAAGATTTTGTCGTGATCCGTGAAAATGGATGTGAAAATTTGACAAAGGCAACAAAATCTTTAATTGTGTTGTAGTGCAAATGAATATTTCTGCCATGTTGGGATGTTTCTGATGGGGGATTAAATTTTGGAAAATGAATGGGTTTGTATTTGAACTATACTGCTTTGTTTGTGTGTTGAAATGTGCCATAATTTTCTAGATACCCTGTAAATTTTTTTGTATAAGGTCTTGCCAAATTGCAGGAAATGTTGTATAATAAGAATAAGCAATGCTTTTTTTTCGGGATTTCGGCAGTAAAAATGCTGTCTGATACCCATCGTTGCAACAAAGGAACAAAAACGGAGGTTTCAATTTATGATTTCAGCAGGCGATTTCAGAAACGGTATCACATTCGAGCTGGACGGGAATGTGGTACAGGTTATCGAATTTCAGCATGTAAAACCGGGTAAGGGCGCTGCATTTGTCCGCACAAAGTATAAGAACGTAATCACTGGCGCTGTTGTTGAACGCTCCTTCAACCCGACAGATAAGTATCCGACCGCATATATTGAACGCAAGGATATGCAATATCTGTATAATGACGGTGATTTGTATTATTTTATGGATATGGAAACATATGAACAGCAGCCAATTGATAAGTCCAAGCTGGGTGCTGCGTTCCAGTTTGTAAAGGAAAATATGGAAGTAAAAGTGTTGTCCTATAAGGGCAATGTATTTGGTGTAGAACCGCCGAATTTTGTAGAACTGGAAGTTACTGAAACAGATCCTGGTTTCAAGGGTGATACAGCAACAAATGCAACAAAGCCAGCAACACTGGAAACAGGTGCAGAGATCAAGGTGCCATTGTTTATCAATCCGGGTGATAAGATTCGTATTGATACCAGAACCGGCGAATATATGGAACGTGCATAAACCAACAGCTTTGTAGAGCGTGTGCGGCTTGACGAACAGGAAAAGCCCATGAACAGAACAGGAGGGTATACTGTATGAATCTGACGGATAAAATGGCGTATCTGCGTGGTATGGTTGATGGAATGGAATTGGATCTGAATAGCACAAAGGAAGGAAAGGTGCTAGGACAGATATTAGATGTCATGCAGGAGATGACCGCTTATGTGACAGACCTGCAGACTCAGGTTGATGAATTGACTGAAGTTTGTGACTTGTTGGATCAGGATCTGGGTGATCTGGAGGATATCGTCTTCGAAGAAGAGAGCGATGACGAGCCGTATTGTTATTGTGAAGACGATGATATGGAAGACGATGCAGATGACGATGAAGTGCTGTATGAAACTGTATGTCCTTCCTGTGGCAGTACAATTAACATCAGTGAATCTGTTCTGGAAGAAGGCACAATGCCTTGCCCGTGTTGCGGAGAAATGTTGGAATTTGATTACAGTGATATGGATGAAGATCTAGAACCGGAGGGATTCGACGTACCGATTGAAGATCCAGCCGGTGAATGATCTAGCATATGCATACATTTTATAGTATGAATTGACAAAAATATGCGTGAGAAAAGCCGACGGCGCCGTCGGCTTTTTCATTACATCACTGAATGCATGAGGTGAAAGAATTGTTTCAAATTTTAGAAAAGAAAATGCTCAATGATGCGGTGTGTATGGTCAAACTTGCGGCACCGCTCATTGCAAAAAAAGTACAGCCGGGTCAGTTTATCATATTTCGGTTGGATGAGTTTGGAGAACGAGTGCCGTTGACGGTAGCAGACTATGAACCGGAGAAGGGCACCATTACTCTAATATTTCAGTTGGCGGGAGAAAGTACCCGTGCTTTTGCTGCACTGAAAGCCGGCGATGCTATTTTAGATTTGGTAGGCCCATTGGGAATGCCAACGGAGATTCCAGAGGAAACGCAGTCCGTTTGTGTGATTGGCGGCGGTGTAGGCTGTGCAATTGCCTATCCGCAAGCGAAGCATCTGCATCAAATGGGATTACAGGTGGATACGATCGTTGGATTCCGCAATAAAGATATTGTTATTCTGGAAGAAGAATTTCGTACTTGCAGCGACAATTTGTATTTATGTACAGATGATGGTTCTTATGGGACTAAGGGATTTGTTACCAACGTATTGCAGCAGCAACTGGAAAATGGTAAGAAATATGATTTGGTTATTGCGATCGGACCAGTACCGATGATGAAGTTTGTTTGCAAGACAACAGAACCTTATGGCATTAAAACGCTTGTATCGTTGAATCCCATTATGGTCGATGGTACCGGAATGTGCGGCGGATGCCGTGTTACTGTTGGAGGCAAAGTAAAATATGCTTGTGTAGATGGACCGGATTTTGACGGGCATCAAGTGGATTTTGATGAGCTAATGCGTCGGAATACTACGTATCGGGAAGAAGAGCATGATTGCCGTCTGCATGGAAAGGGGAATCACTGAACATGGCAGGAAAATTCAATATGGCACCGGAAAAGGTGGCGATGCCGGAACGTGATCCAAAAACACGTGCTAGAACGTTTGAAGAAGTGGCATTGGGATATACTCCTGAGCAAGCACAGGAAGAGGCAGCACGCTGCTTGAATTGTAAGGCGAAACCATGCGTCAGCGGTTGTCCCGTTGGTGTTCCGATTCCAGATTTTATTGCAGCTATTGCAGCGGGTGATTTTTTACAGGCATATGATATCATTCGAACCACAAACAGTTTGCCGGCAGTTTGCGGTCGTGTGTGCCCACAGGAAAACCAATGCGAGCAAAAGTGTGTGCGTGGGAAAAAAGGGGAACCAGTTGCGATCGGTCGTTTGGAACGATTTGTAGCGGATTACGCCAGAGAACATGGTTATACCGGTGTACAGAAAAAAATAAAGTCAAATGGTAAAAAAGTTGCGGTTGTAGGAGGCGGTCCAGCAGGTCTTACTTGTGCAGGCGATTTGGCAAGATTGGGTTATCAGGTGACGGTTTTTGAGGCATTTCAGGTTGCTGGCGGCGTACTGATGTATGGCATTCCGGAATTTCGTTTGCCGAAGACGATTGTTCAGGAGGAAATACAAGCGTTAAAGGCTATGGGGGTAGATATCCAGCCGAATATGGTAATCGGAAAGATTCTATCGGTAGATGAGTTGATGGAAACGGGATATGATGCCGTCTTTATTGGTTCTGGTGCTGGGTTGCCAAGATTTATGAATATTCCTGGAGAGGGTCTTGTAGGCGTATGCTCTGCCAATGAATACCTGACACGAATTAATTTAATGCATGGATATGATCCTCGTTATGCGACACCAGTTATTAAGTCTAAATCAGTGGCTGTTGTAGGCGGTGGTAACGTTGCAATGGATGCGGCAAGAAGTGCTTTGCGTATGGGGGCAGAACATGTGTATATTGTGTATCGCCGCTCTGAAAAAGAGATGCCCGCACGCTTAGAGGAAGTGCACCATGCAAAAGAAGAAGGCGTCGAATTCCAGAATTTGTGCAATCCGATTGAAATTTTGGGAGATGAAAATGGGCGTGTAAATGGGTTGAAGTGTATTCGTATGGAACTAGGGGAGCCGGATGAAAGTGGAAGGCGTCGCCCTGTTGCAGTACCGGATAGTGCTTTTGTGTTGGATGTGGATACTGTTATCATGGCAATTGGCACATCACCGAATCCGTTGATTTCTTCTACAACTGAGGGATTAGACACCAATCGCTGGGGTTGTTTGGTGGTAAATGAGCGTATGGCAACCACAAAAGATCGGGTGTATGCTGGTGGTGATGCAGTGACAGGTGCAGCAACTGTAATTTTGGCCATGGGTGCCGGAAAAACGGCTGCTGCTTCAATAGATCAGGTGCTTCGCGGTGCAATGTCCGCAGAGTAAGAATGGAAAGGTTGGTAAAAAATGTTGAGAAGATTTGCAAAGATGGGATTGACGGTTAGTGTAGCAGCATTGACAGGTGTGTTGACCATGATGAGTGTGTCAGCAGAAAGCGGGAATAGTACATCAGCCGGTGGTCTGGGTACAGTCGGATATTTGATCTTCATGGTATTGCTTTTTGCGGTAATGTATTTCATTCTGATTCGTCCTCAGAAGAAAAAAGATAAGGAAGCGAAGGCAATGCAGAACAACCTACAGGTGGGCGATGAGATTGTGACCATTGGCGGCATTGTGGGTATGGTGGTACAGGTACAGGAAGATACTGTCGTAATTGAAACCACTGGAAACCGTAATAAGATTCGTCTGAAAAATTGGGCGATTCAAGAAAATGTGACGATGTCGGAGAATGCAAAGCGGGAACAAGAAGCAAAACTTGCTGCTGCAAAGGCGAAGAAGGATACCAAGAAGAAGGACAAAGAGGAGACGGATAAGCCCGAAGATGATAAGGGTATGTTAAAGGAATGACATGCTGGATATGTGCTATGGCAGTAATTGGGTTAATTTTACATAAAGGAAATTGAATTTGTTTGTATCTGAGCAGACTGCTGAAAGGCAGTCTGTTTTTTTGTATGGCACAAGCAATGTCATATTGTAAAAGTTCTAAATGTGCAGAAAAATGCATAAGCTAAAAAAAGTATAGCGACCGGAGGAGAATAAAATGCGGACAAAACGAATACCTTCTAGGCGAAGCATCTGGGAATCCAGAATAGCGTATCTTCCACTGGCGCTTGCAGTGGGCTGCTGCATGTTATCGGCAGGATTGATGGGCGTTGCGGGACTAATGCAATTTTCTGATGCACCTGAATGGATGCTGTCGTTGATGGCAGGTGTAGTACTGGTATCGTCGGGATACGGAATGGGATATTTTTCCGGATTTCATCGGCGAAAAAGAGGAATGCAGACCGGACTATTCTGTGGAATTATACTTTGTTGTATTTTATGGGCATTCGGAATGGCTTGGCAGCAGATTGGTGGCGGATTGATACGAATTTTGTGCGTTTGTGTGGCTAGTACATGGGGCGGTATTGTAGGTGTAAATCGGCAGCATAAAAAGCCGCCTCGTTAAAATATCATTTTGGTAGTTGCGCAAAATGGATGTGATAAGAATAAGAAGTCGGATTTTTTAGCGTAATTGATAAACATCAAATGTAAAAATGCCATAGAAAAAATTGTCATACTATTAGAAAATATAGACAATATGCAGAATGATAAAAAGAGAAATATGTGCAATATTGTAAATTTTTTTCTTGAAGAGAATAGAATGCTTGAAAAATGTGCAAAATTGTGTTATAATAAAAAAAATTCTTTTGGGGGAGGGTTTCGAATGAAGCACATTAAAACCATCAATGCCGCAAATCTGAAGGCGACTGCTGCAAAGGGTGGCTGCGGTAAGTGCCAGGCGTCTTGTCAGTCCGCATGTAAGACATCTTGCACCGTAGCAAATCAGAAGTGTGAGCACTGAGTGCGTGCGATTCGGAATGCGGATGTGAAATGCCATTCGCAAAAATAGGGAAAGGGACAGTTCCATGTCCCTTTTTTTACATTTTGGGAATATCAATTGGAATACTGCCGTTTTGCGGCGGCAGAAGAAAAAGAGGAAATAGCGTATGATCCATAAATATAAATTAGGAGATTATAATGTTGTGCTGGATGTAAACAGCGGGGGTGTACATGTTGTTGATGAACTGACATATGATATGCTGGATAATGTTGCACCGCCGTTTTCGCCAGAATGTCCGAAAGAAGTGATTGAAAAACTATCTCGTTTTTATGAGCCGGAGGAGATTTGTTCTTGTTATGCAGAGGTACTGGAGGCATATGAGGCGGGGATCTTGTTTTCACCGGATGATTATGAACAATATGCCAATTATGCAGTAGCATCTCCGGTAAAGGCAATGTGTCTGAACATTGCCCATGACTGCAATTTGCGTTGTAAGTATTGTTTTGCATCAACAGGAGATTTTGGTGAGGGCAGAAAGCTCATGTCTTTTGAAACGGGAAAAAAAGCAGTCGATTTTCTGTTAAATAACTCTGGAGATCGTGTCAATTTGGAAATGGATTTTTTTGGCGGCGAACCGTTAATGAACTGGGATGTAGTCAAGCAGATTGTGGAATATGCGAGAAGTCAAGAACCGATTTATCATAAAAAGTTTCGTTTTACCATTACCACAAATGGTATGTTGCTGACGGATGATAAGATTGAATACATTAATCGGGAAATGTCCAATGTGGTATTGTCGATTGATGGAAGAAAGATAGTCAATGATCGCATGCGTCCTCGTGTTGACGGAACAGGTTCCTACGACAAGATTATTCCCATGTACAAGAAATTGGTGGAGCAGCGTGGCGATAAAGAGTATTATGTTCGAGGCACATATACAAAGTACAATTTGGATTTTGCCGATGATGTTTTTGCTCTAGTGGAAGCAGGATTTGATCAAGTTTCGGTAGAACCTGTTATTGCTGATCCTGAAGAACCATATGCAATTACGGAGGCAGATTTGCCGCAGATTTTTGCAGAGTATGAGAGATTGATGCAGAAAATTTTAGATTATGAGGCATCAGGAAAAAAATTCAATTTTTTTCATTTTATGTTGGATTTGGATCAGGGACCGTGTGCAATCAAGCGATTGCGTGGGTGCGGATGCGGCAATGAATATGTGGCGATTACACCCGATGGAGACATTTACCCTTGTCATCAGTTTGTAGGAGAATCGTCGTATAAGATGGGCAATGTGGACGATGGTACGTTCAATCAGGAGTTGAAGTCCAATTTTGCTAAGACACATATTTACAGTAAGCCGGAATGCCGCAATTGCTGGGCAAGATTTTATTGCAGCGGTGGCTGCAATGCCAACAACTATCAATATGCAGGTGATGTGCACAAAGCATATAAGCTATCATGCGAGATCGAAAAGAAACGGTTGGAATGTGCCATTGTTCTAAAAGCCATTCGCATGGAAAGAGACGCTGCAAGTACTGGAAACGTATGACGGAGAAGAATGTCTTATTGACATAGATGTTTTTGCAGAGGCGGAAGGCGTTATGGACAAGTTGAATGAAAAGACGTCTTATAAGTGTTAAAAGGTAAAATCAATGTGTTACAAACGACACCGCATCCCCGATTGTGAGAGGATGCGGTGTCGTTTTCATTTTATCTGTTTTATATGAGGTCAAAGTGTGCAAGAGCTTTTTCTAGTCCGTCTTCTCGCAGATTTGCAGTAATGTAATCGGCATAAGGGTGGAGCATCGGATTATCTCCCATGGCGATGCCAGTACCGGCAAGTTCAAGCATTGGACGGTCATTAAGGCTGTCACCGATTGCATAGACTTGTTCTGAGCTGGCATGGAGAAGCTCCATCATTTTTTTCATGCCAGTGGCTTTGGAATACCCGCAAGGAACCATTTCTGCAAAACCATTGCCCCGATCGATATAATCAAATTTTCCATGGATACCTTCCTGAAATTCTTTTAAATTGCTGTCATTGTCATACCAAATTACAAATTTATCTATGCACCAGTTTTGATCTTCCGGAACATCAAAAAAAGGGACTCTTTTATCACTGTATATTTTCAGCAAATTTTCTAGCCCGGGGAGTGTTCTGGATTTGGTATCATAAAAGACCGCATCTGCTCGTTCATAGAGCACAGCAACATTGGTGCTGCGGATCAATTGTACGATTGTACGGCTCTCAATTGGTGTTTGTTCTATGTGAAAAAGCGTTTTCCCTTCGAAATCCAATTGGGTGCCGCAGCCGTAGATGTAACCGTCAAAACCGATTTCACGAAGAAATGCATCCACATTGATTGCCGTTCTACCAGTGTTGATGATAGTGGCATTGCCTTTTTTTCGGGCTGCGTGAATGGCATGCACTGCAGATTCCGGTAGATAGCCGTCTTCTGCAATAATGGTGCCATCGATATCAAAGAAAATTAACTTCTGCATGGGGAACCCTTCTTATTGAATATTTCTGAACAAGCTTACCAGTTCGAGCGCAGACATTGCACAGTCATACCCCTTGTTGCCAGCCTTTGTACCGGCCCGTTCTATTGCTTGTTCAATCGTATCGGTTGTTAATACACCGAACAATACCGGCAGACCTGATTCTAGTCCTACCTGTGCAATGCCTTTCGATACTTCAGCACACACATAGTCATAGTGGCTGGTGGATCCACGAATTACGGCACCAACGCAGATGATAGCATCGTATTTGCCGGTGTGTGCCAGCTTTTTTGCAGCAAGGGGAATTTCAAAAGCACCCGGAACCCATGCAAGAGTGATGTCATCCTCGTCTACACTGTGGCGCAGGAGACAATCTTCTGCACCACCTACCAGTTTTGTAGTGATAAATTCATTGAACCGGGATGCGACAATGGCAATTTTCAGTCCTTTTCCTTCATATAAGCCTTCCAGTGTTTTCATAATCATATTCCTCCATTTGAATTATTTTTTTAGACAATACCGGACAGTGTACATGGACGCAAGACTTCTGTGCGGCGTTGCTTTAAAAATGCAAATAATGTCCCATCTTGAACTGTTTGGTTTTTAGATATCGTAGATTTTCGGGCTTTTCGGGAATGTCAATGGGCACCCGCTCTGCAATGGTGATACCATATTCGGACAAGTCCGAGATTTTATCAGGGTTGTTGGTCATAAGCCGCAGAGAAGTTACGCCCAAATGTTTGAGAATTTGTGCACCGACACTGTAGTCTCGAAGATCCGGTGCAAAACCTAATTCTAGGTTGGCTTCTACAGTATCCAGACCATCTTCTTGGAGTTTGTAGGCACGAATCTTGTTGAGAAGTCCAATGCCTCTTCCTTCTTGGCGCAAATACACCAGAACGCCTCTGCCTTCCTTATGAATCATATCCAGCGCACGATTTAATTGTTCACCGCAGTCGCAGCGGCAGGAACCGAATACGTCGCCTGTCAGACATTCAGAGTGTACTCGGCATAAAACAGGTTTGCCGTCGGAAACGTTGCCCATGACGAGTGCAACATGTTCGTCACCGTTGATGGTGTTGCGGAAACCAAACATTTCAAATTCACCATGGCAGGTGGGAAGTTTGGCGCGTGCAGCTTCCTCTACAAAATTGTCATGATTCCGGCGGTATCGCTGCAGTTCTCTTATGGTGATAAAGGAGAGATTGTGCTGTTTTGCGAATTCTGCCAGCCGTTGTCCCCGCATCATGGTGCCGTCATCTTCCATAATCTCACAGCACAGTCCAACTTGAGTCAGTCCAGCAAGTCGCAGCAGATCTACGGTTGCCTCTGTGTGACCGTTACGTTCCAGTACACCGCCGGGCTTTGCTTCTAAGGGAAACATATGACCTGGACGGCGAAAGTCGCCTGGATGTGCTGCTGGATCTGCTGCCATGCGAGCCGTGAGACCACGTTCCACGGCAGAGATACCGGTTGTGGTATTGATATGGTCTATGGAGACGGTGAACGCTGTCTCATGGTTATCAGTATTGTGAGACACCATCTGCTTTAGTCCCAAACGTACCACGTTGTCGTGGCTCATGGGCATACAAATGAGTCCCTTGGCATAGGTTGCCATGAGATTGACGTTTTCGGTTGTGGCAAATTGTCCAGCGCAGATAAGGTCACCTTCGTTTTCCCGATCGGGATCGTCTGTGACTAAAATGCACTTTCCATTGCGTAAATCTTGCAGTGCTTGCTCTATAGTTTGGTATTTCATAATCAGTCCTCCTTATTTCAAGTATGTATGAAGCGAAAGCAGCAATTTGCAGACGGAAAATTTTGATTCCATATATTGATTTCATTTTCATCCGGAGGTTCAAAAATTGAATCCACCTTTTTTCGAAGCGTATCATCCACATAGTATGCGTGAGTTTTTCCTGCTGAAATGAAATAGTTTCTTTCCAGCATACGTTTTTGCCATACGGTATCGCTGATATCAATGTAATGTAGTTCGCAGGGAATATATTTTGACAGATAAAATTCCCTTGCTTGGTTTCGCTCCTGTTTTGTCCAAAATCCCCAGTCAAGTATCACATCTATACCCGTTTTGACAATCTCGACGGATTTTGAAAACAGATATGCTTTGCCCTTTTTTACATATATCTCATGTTTGTCACCGAGATGCTGGTTAAAAAGCGCAAGCATAATTTCGTCAATTGAAAGTATAATGGCAGGATTTAGAGAACACAATTGTTTTGCGTAGGTACTTTTGCCGCAGCATAGTTTTCCACAAATCATGATAATTTTTGCCATTGTTTTCCCATGCCCTTCTTCCTTTAAAAAAAGCCATTTTCCCGAAGCAATTCCATCGTCACATTACCTGATTTTGGCTGCATGAGCTTTTCTACATATTTTCCGATAATGTCATTTTCCAGATTGACAATATCGCCGGGATGATGCTTTATCAGGGTAGTTTCTTCTCCTGTGTGCGGAATGAGGCTTACAGTAAAATCGCAGTGTGTCACTTTTGTTACTGTCAGGCTGATTCCGTCAATGGCAATTGAACCTTTTTCTACGATATAGCGTAAAATTGCCGGAGGTGCTCCAATTGTTACCAAAAAGGCATTTCCCTCGGTTTGCATGGATAAGATTTTGCCGATGCCGTCAATGTGCCCGGCAACGATATGTCCTCCGAACCGTCCATTTGCTGCCATGGCACGTTCTAGATTAACTTTTGAACCAATTTGTAGTTTGCCTAGACTACTGCGACGGAGTGTTTCTGGCATTACATCTGCGGTATAATATCCTTCTCCCAATGAAGTCACTGTCAAGCAAACTCCATTGACGGCAATACTGTCTCCAATTTGGGTGCCTTTAAGAATTTTTTCTGCGGCAATTTCCAGTTCACATTGGACAGGTGTTTTTGACAGTCGTCGAATGGTGCCGATTTCTTCGATAATTCCAGTAAACATCTTTTATTTCATGCTCTCCTTTCTTTGAAATTCCAGCAGGATATCTTCTCCCAACGGCGTAATGTGAGGCGCAGACAATTGTACGCTTTCTATCGGATTGGTAATGCCCATAGCACCCACGGGCGAAAGTCCGTCACCACCGAAAATTTTTGGTGCAATGTATACTTGTATCAGATCCGCATATCCCTCCTGCAGCACTGCTTTGTGGATGGCAGCGCCGCCTTCTACAAGCACGCTGTCTATACCTTTTTCGCCCAACAGCGCAAGAACCGCAGATATGGAAAGATGCTTTCCCTCTTTTGGGATTTCCAAGATCGTCACACCCATCGCTTCCAAAGCGGCTTTTTTTTTCGGATCTGGGGTATTGCAGCAGACCCATACAGGAATTTGTTTCGCCGACTGAACCAGTTTGGAATCCAAGGGAATTTGTAAATGGGTGTCAAGTACTATACGAACAGGATTACTAGGATTGTCACAGCGACAGTTAAGCATGGGATTATCCGTCAAAACGGTACCAATCCCTACACAAATGCCTGCAACACGTTTTCTTGTTTTATGAACATGCATGCGTGCAATGTCGCCAGTGACCCAGTGTGATGCGCCATTGGCACAAGCGATTTTTCCGTCTGCAGTCATGGCATATTTAACTATGGTATACGGCATTTTCGTTTTGATATACCGAAAGAAAATGGGATTTAAGGCATCGCATTGCTCACGCATAAAATCAGTAATCACTGTTATACCATGTTCTCGCAAAAGCTGTAACCCTTTGCCGGATACCAGAGGGTTTGGATCCCGTGAACCGATGTATACTTTCGAAATGCCGCTTTTAAGGATTGCATCTGTACATGGCGGCTGTTTGCCGTGGTGACAACAGGGCTCGAGCGTGACATAGAGTGTTGCCCCTTTGGGTGAACAGGTGCAGGAGCAGAGGGCATTGCGTTCGGCATGCAAATCACCGTATTTAGCATGCCAGCCTTCGCCGATGATTTGTCCATTTTGGACAATGACCGCCCCAACAAGTGGCTTTGGATTGACAAAGCCTATACCATGTTTGGCAAGAGAAATGGCACGTTCCATAAAAAAAGAATGCTCTGTCATAGGTAAAACACCGCCTTTGTAACAGTTTTAAAAAACAAATAATGGTTAAGAAAAAGTCAAGCTTAAAATGAAAAGCCTGCTCTGGAAAACTTCCAGGGCAGGCATGAATTTGCAAAACGCATTTGTTATCCATTGTACATGAGGTGGGGGAAACACGTAAAAACTATTTGCGTTGCTTCTCTCATCCGGACTGTACCGTCGGTTTCGGAATTGCACCGAATCAACCCTCAGACGAAAAGGGCTCGCAGACTTATGGAAAAAATCCTTTCACTGCCGGTTATGAATTACACAATACCCTGAAGCATCATTATAATAAATTTAGTATAGCATTGACAGATGAATCTGTCAATAGAAAAAATAAAATTTTTTGCAAATAAGTGCTGCATGCAACACCATATAAAATTGTTTACAAATTGCAAAGTCGAATTTTACGTTAGATGTAATAAAAAGCGGACTTTATATTTTTGAACCATAGTCAATAATCTGGACAGAAAAAGGCGAAAAGGATTAAGATTGAAGTAAAGATTTTTCAAATTGAACGGGCGACAAGTAATTAATAGACGAGTGAACGCGATTACGATTATAAAAGCCATTAATATAATCAA